>DASWEU010000032.1:0-1772 GCA_036394595.1 Burkholderiales bacterium
TTGAACGCGTTGTATGAGAGCTCGCCGGCCGCCAAGGCGCTCGGTGAAAAAGCCAAGGGGATCCTGGTATTCCCGGACATTCGCAAGGCGGCGTTCATCGTCGGCGCTCAATCCGGCCCGGGCGTGATGCTCGCGGGCGGCAGGACCGTCGGTCATTACCGGGCGGACGGCGTGCTCGCCGGCCTGGAAGCGGGCGCGCAATCGTACGCCTATGCCGTGTTCTTCATGAGCGACAAGGCTCTGCAGAACCTGCGCAGCACGAAGGGCTTCGAGATCGGCGCCGATCCCAACATCGTGTTCGTGAATGTCGGGGCGGCAAAGGAAGTCTCGACGACCACCACTCAGGCCGATGTCTACGGGTACGTCTTCGACCAGAAAGGTCTGATGGGCGGCATCGCGGTGCAGGGCCTGAAAATCACCAGGCTCGATCATTGAACGGCGCACCCTCAGCGCTGCTCGGCTGCCCCGAGTGCGATCTGCTGCAGCGGGCCATAACGCCCGCCGCGGGCCAGAGCGCGCTCTGCGGCCGATGCGGCGCCGTGCTCTACCGGGCGCCCAGGCCCGATCGTGCCCTGCCGTTCACGCTCGCGGCCCTCATCGCCTTCGGCGTCGCCATCGCCTTTCCCATCGTGGGCCTGGAAGTCCAGGGAAACCTGATACAGGCCACGCTGCCCGGTGCGGCGCGCGCCTTGTACGACGATGACATGGCGCCGCTCGCGGCTCTGGTTATCGCCACCACGGTGATCTGTCCGCTCATTGCGCTCACTTCGATGGCTCTCCTCCAGCATCCAAGCCTGCGGCACGCGCCAGCGCTGCTGCGTGCTCTGCGGGCGGCGCAACCCTGGTCGATGCTCGAAGTGTTTGCGCTGGGCCTGCTTGTTGCGCTGGCAAAGCTCGCGCACACGGCGACGGTGGTTCCCGGCGTGGGGTCCCTGGCGCTCGGCGCGCTCGTCGTGCTCTGGGCCGCGGCGTACCGGGCATCCGGGCTATGAAACCTCGCAAGCCGCACAGCCTGCGCCGAACTTGGGCGTTCCTCGTCGCGGCCATCATTTTGTACGTCCCGGCGAACGTGCTGCCGGTGATGCACACCGAGTGGCTCTCGGGATCGGAAGACGACACCATCCTGAGCGGCGTCATCTACCTTTGGTCATCCGGCTCGTGGCCGCTCGCGCTCGTCGTCTTTGTCGCGAGCATCAGCGTGCCGCTGCTGAAGATGGCCGCGCTCGCCTTTCTCGCCGCGTCGGTGCAGCTGCGCTCGACCTGGCAGCCGCGCCAGCGCGCGCGCCTCTACCGCATCGTCGAGCTGATCGGACGCTGGTCGATGCTCGACATCTATGTGACCGCGATCCTGGTCGCGCTTGTCCAGGCGAAGGCCCTGGCGACGATCCACGCCGGGCCCGGCGCGCTCGCTTTCGCCGCGGTCGTGGTGCTCACCATGCTGGCGGCGATGAGCTTCGATCCGCGCCTCATCTGGGACGCGCAGCGCCATGGATCCCGCTGAAACTCCAGAAGCAGTAGCTGCAGGCCGCGCGCGCTGGTCGCTCCCGGCGGTATGGCTGGTGCCTTTGGTCGCCGCGCTGCTTGCCGGTTGGCTCGGAGTGAAGGCCGTGCTCGAGCGCGGGCCCGTCATCACCATCCGCTTCAAGAACGCGGACGGCATTGAGGCGGGCAAGACCAAGCTGAGGTACAAGGACGTGCAGATCGGGATCGTCAAATCGGTGGCGCTCTCGCCGGATCTGAAGGAGGTCATCGCGACGGCGGAGCTGGTCAAG
>DASWEU010000033.1:0-50823 GCA_036394595.1 Burkholderiales bacterium
GCCGCGCCCCTGGGCGCCGTGCTCGGCGAGATTCTGGATGCCGAGCGCCTTGGCTTCGCTGCCTTCGTAGCGATCCCAGGTTTCATTTTTCTTGTCCGCAGCAGGCACGATATGCTCGCCGGCGCGAAAGCCGTTGTAGAAAACCAGCTCGGGCTTGCCATCACCGTCGGCGTCGAAGCGGCTGCCGACGTGCGCGAACGAGTCCCATTGCGTCGAATACTGCAACGCCATCAGCACCTGGTCGTCGCAGATGACGTCGGTCATCTGCGCGTTGTAGTCCGCCAGCGGCCGGCAGAAGAACTGCTTGCCTTCGCGCGAGGTCGCCGCCAGGCGTGGCGGCAGGCGGCGGGGATTGAGCACGTTGCCGCCCGGGTAGTCGAGGGGCAGCGACAGGCAGAAGCTGATGCCTTCCTTTACTTCGGCTACGCCCTGCAGCACCTTTTCGCGCGTGACGTAGTTCATGCGCCCGCGCTGGTCGTCCGGCCCGAACTCGCCCCAGTTCGAGCCCGGCGGTTTCTGTTTCCATCGCATCATCAGAAGTAGTGCCTCCCCAGCCATTGCGCCACCAGCGCGGGTTTCGCCGATCCTTCCAGCTCGACCACGGTGTTCCAGGTGAGCTGCACGCCGTTGCCGTCGAGCGGGTCGTAGCCCGCCAGGGTAAAGCGCGCGCGCACGCGCGCACCCGAAGGCACTGGCGCGGTGAAGCGCACGCGGTTGAGTCCGTAATTGATGCCCATGCGCCGGTCGCTGTACGAGAAGGTCAGCTCCGACAGGTGCGACAGCAGCGACAGCGTGAGGAAGCCGTGCGCGATGGTGCCGCCGAAGGGCGAGGCCTTGGCGCGCTCGCGGTCGACGTGGATCCATTGGAAATCCTCGATGGCGCGGGCGAAACCGTCGATGCGCTCCTGCGTCACCGCAATCCAGGGCGAGACGCCCACTTCCTCGCCGACGCGGCGCTCGAGGTCGCGGATCTTCACCGCGCCTTCTCCTGCAGTCCCTTGATCAGGCGCTCGAGCACCGGCGTTTCCTCGGGGCGGCGCCGCGTCGCGCCCGCCGGGTCGGCGCGGTCGAGCTCGGCGCGCAACGCCTCGTAGGCGCGCAGCTTCTGCTGGATTGCCAGGGCCGAGCGCTCGACCTCCGGCCGCTGCGGCAGCGAGTCCAATTCCCGCAGCAGCACGCGCCAGTTCGCCTCCAGCGCCGCCGGCGTTCGCGCCGCCGCCGGCCTCTCGGCCGGCGCCGGTGCGCCTTGCGACGGGCCGCTGATCACGTCCACTTTCGGCGAGCGCGCTTCGCGCTCGGCGTCGCCGAACCACGGTGGCGGCAGGTTGGACAACTTCACCGAGCCCGTTTCCGGGTCGATCCAGCGGTAGAGGTCGGCGCGCGCCGGCAACGCAGCCGCCAGGGCGACGAGCAGCAGCAGCGCTTTCATGCGAGGCAGCGGCGCACGCCGCGCGCAATCGCCTGCGCAATGCGGCCGCGCACGGCGGGATCGAGGAGCTGCGCCTCCTCGCGCCGGTTGACGATGACGCCGGCTTCCACCAGCACCGCGGGCATGGACGCGGTCTTGCCGACCGCCAGGTTGTCGTAGTAATGCACGCCGTTGGTCTCGTCCGCGAAGGGACGATTCTCCCCGATGACCGGGTCGGCATGATAGCGCGACGGCGTGAAGCCGGCGCCGCGCAACTCGGCGCCGATGGCGCTGGCGCACGCGAGGCTCTGCTCGAGCCGCGGGTTGTGCCGCGACACGAACAGCGAGAAGCCGGCGAATTCGTCGCGCTTCGCCAGCAGATACTCGCGCACCGAGTCATGGTGGATGGAGACGAACAGGTCGGCGCCAGCGGCGGCGCGCGTGCGATGGTTGAGGAAAACGATATTGCCCTTCTCGCCGATCATGCGGACTTGCAGGTCCGATTGCTCAAGATATAGCCTTACCTCGTTGGCCAATTTCAAATTAAATTCGAATTCAGGAATGCCGCTGGCGGAAATCACGCCCGGTTCGGCGTGGTAGTGCCCGACGTCGACCGCCACGAGCAACGCAGCGGCGATTCTAGAAGCGCGAGAAATCAGGCTTGCGCTTCTCCAGGAAGGCGCTCATCGCTTCTTTCGCCTCGGGCGAAGCGAGGCGCTCCATGAACAGGCGCCCTTCCTCCGTGATGCGTTCGCTCACCACCTTCGCATGGGTGGACTTCAGCAGCTTTTTGGTCAAGCGGATGGACTCGGGTGGTAGCGCGGCGAGCGCCTGGCACGCCTGCTCGGCTCGTTCGAGCAGTGATTCCTCGGTGACAATTTCGTTCACGATCCCCGCTTCCTTCGCCTTTTCAGCGGTGAACGGCTGGCCGAGCAGCAGCAGCTCGGCGGCGCGCTGGTAACCCGCGAGCTGGGGCAGCAACAGCGTCGAGCCGAACTCGGGCACGATACCGAGCGGCACGAAGGGCAGCTGGAAGCGCGCAGCGGCCGTGGCGTAGATCAGGTCGCAGTGCAGCAGCAGGGTCGTGCCGATGCCCACCGCCGGTCCGCCAACGGCGGCGACTACGGGCTTCTCCATCGCCGGCAGCACCTGGAACAATCCGAACACTGGCGAAGTCTCCCCTGGCTTGCGCTTGAGGAAGTCGGACAGATCATTGCCCGACGTAAAGCAGTCGCGGCTGCCATGCAGCAGTACAGCGCGCACCTGCGGGTCCTTGCCCGCGGCCGCCAGCGCGTCGGTCAACTGCGCGTACATGGCCGCGGTCAGGGCGTTTTTCTTTTCCGGCCGCGCGATCTCGATACGCGCGACGCGGTTTTCCGTCCTAACGTTGATCAAGCTTGTAGTCCTTGAGCTGCTGGCGCAGCGTGAGCTTGGAGAGCTTGCCGGTCGCCGTGTGCGGCAGCTCGGGCACGAACAGCACGTCGTCGGGCATCCACCACTTGGCGATCTTGCCCTCGTAGAACTTGAGCAGCTCCGCCTTGGAAACCTCCTGGCCCGGCTTCTTCACCGCCACTACCACCGGGCGCTCGTCCCATTTCGCGTGCTTGACGCCGATGACCGCGGCTTCCGCGATTGCCGGGTGGGCCACCGCGATGTTCTCCAGGTCGATCGAGCTGATCCACTCGCCACCCGACTTGATGACGTCCTTCGAGCGGTCGGTGATATGCATGGTGCCGTCGGGGTCGATGGTGGCGACGTCGCCGGTGGGAAACCAGCCCTCGCGCAGCGGGTCGCCGCCATCGCCCTTGAAATAGCGCTTGATCACCCACGGGCCGCGCACCTGCAGATCGCCGAAGGCCTTGCCGTCCCAGGGCAGCTCGCCGCCGTCCTCGCCGACGATGCGCATGTCGACGCCGAAGATGGCGCGGCCCTGCTTGTGCTGCCAGGCGTCGCGCTCCTCCTTGGGCAGCTTGAGGTGCTTGCCCTTGAAGGTGCCGGCCGAGCCGAGCGGGCTCATCTCGGTCATGCCCCAGGCGTGCAGCACCTGCACGCCGTGCTCGTCCTGGAAGGCGCGCAGCATGGCGGGCGGGCAGGCCGAGCCGCCGATCACGGTGCGCTTGAGCGTGGAGAAGCGCAGCTTGTTTTCCTTCATGTAATTGAGCAGCCCCAGCCATACCGTCGGCACGCCCGCGCTCAGCGTCACCTCTTCCGTCTCGAACAGCTCGTAGACGCTCTTGCCGTCGAGGTGCGGGCCGGGAAACACCATCTTCGCGCCCACCATGGCGCACGAGTACGGCAGGCTCCAGGCGTTGACGTGGAACATCGGCACCACCGGCAGCACCACCTCGCGCGCCGAGATGTTGAGCGTGTCGGGCAGCGCCGCGGCGTAGGCATGGATCATGGTCGAGCGGTGGCTGTAGAGCGCGCCCTTCGGATTGCCGGTCGTGCCCGAGGTGTAGCAGAGGCAGGCAGCGGTGCGCTCGTCGAATTCGGGCCAGGCGAACGATTCCGGTTCGCCACGGATCAGGTCTTCATAGGGATCGGACAGCGCGATGAAGGCCTTGACGCTCGTCAGCTGCGGTCGAATCTTCTCCACCAGCGGCGCGAACGTCGTGTCATAGAACAGCAGCTTGTCTTCCGCGTGGTTGGCGATGTAGGTGATCTGGTCGGGAAACAGGCGCGGATTGATGGTGTGGATCACCGCGCCCGAGCCGGCCACGGCGTAATAGATCTCGAAGTGCCGGAAGCCGTTCCACGCCAGCGTCGCCACGCGGTCCCCCGGCTGCACGCCGAGGCGCTGGAGCGCATTGGCGAGCTTCTGCGCCCGGACGTGCGCGGCGGCATAGCCGTAGCGGTGCAGGCTGCCGTCGACGTTTTTCGACACGATCTCGCCGTCGGCGTGGTGCCGCGCGGCGTGCCGGAGCAGGCCGCTGATCAGCAGCGGCATGTCCATCATCAGGCCTTGCATGGGCTGGCGCCCGCTGCTCAGCGGCCCAGCACTTCGCCGAAGCGCACCCACTCCTTGCCGCTGAAGCGCTGCAGCTGCACCGCTTCGATCGGCGCGAAGTCGTCGGCCGCCGTGCTGACCATGACACCGGGCAGCAGCGTGTCGACCCGGTAGGCCTTCATGTTGGCCGCCTGGCGCATGACGTTCTCGCGCGTCAGGTTGTCGCCGCACTGGCGCAGCACCTGCGCGATGGTCTGCCCCACGGAGTAGCCGTAGACGTTCAGGTTGTCGATCAGGCTGCCGTCCGGGTAATACTTCTTCATGAACTCGCGCCAGCGCACGATCGACGGGTCGTTCTCGAACTGCTTGTCGGTGGGCTCCTTGAGGTAGGCCGAGGTGATCAGGCCGACCGACTTGTCGAGGCCCGCCGGGGTCAGCACCGAGCCGATGCCGATCGAGACGTTGTTGAGGTACTGCACCGGCTTCCAGCCGATGTCGTAGGCCTTGCGGATCGCCTGCGCCGCGAACTTCGGCGTGGTGATGTTGAAGAACACGTCGGCACCGGAGGCCTGCAGCTGCACGATCTGCGAGTCGACCGTCGGGTCGCTGACCTCGTAGGAGACCTCCTTGACGATCATGCTCTTCCGGTCGCCGAGGCCGTCGTGGAAGCCCTTGAGGTAGTCCTTGCCGTAGTCGTCGTTCTGGTAGAGCACGGCGATCTTCGCGTTCGGCTTGGTCTTCATGATGTGCTGCGCGTAGATCTTCGCCTCGGACTGGTAGTTCGGCTGCCAGCCCATGGTCCAGGGATGGCCCTGGGGGTCGTTCCACTTGGTGGCGCCGGTGGCGACGTGCATCTGCGGCACCTTCTTCATGTTCATGTACTGGTGGATCGCGGTGTTCGACGGCGTGCCGAGCGTCTGGAACACGAACAGCACCTCGTCCTGCTCGACCAGCTTGCGCGCCATCTCGACGGTCTTCGGCGGGCTGTAGCCGTCGTCGTAGGTGACGAAGCTGACCTTGCGGCCGTTGATGCCGCCGGCGTCGTTCAGCATGCGGAAGTACGCGGCGATCGACTTGCCGATAGTGCCGTAGGCCGACGCCGGCCCGCTGTACGGGTTGGTGTTGCCGATCTTGATCTCGGTGTCGGACGCGCCCGGGTCATACTTCTTCTGCGCGGCTGCCGGCAGTGCCAAACAAAACGAAATTGCTAGAAAGGCGATGCTGCGCTTCATGGTGATCTCCTCCTTGCAGTAAGCAGCCGGATCGCGCCTGCGACGCCGGTCGGCATCAGGTAGACGAATCCTAGCAGGAACAGGCCGAAAATCGCCCACGGCGCGGCCTTCGAAATCTCGTCCGCGATGTTGGGGACGAACTGGATGAAAAGGGCGCCATACAGCGCGCCCGGGATGGACGCCAGGCCGCCGACCACGATGCCGACCAGCAGCGCGAGCGAGAGGAAGATGTTGAAGCTGTCGGGCGCGACGAACTGCACGGCGATGGCGCCGAGCGCGCCGGCGACGCCGGTGTATAGGGCCGAGACGCCGAACGCGGCCGACTTGTAGAGCGCGCTGTGGATGCCCATCGCCTCGGCGGCGACGTGCTGGTCGCGGATCGCCGTCAGCGCGCGCCCGACGCGCCCGCGCAGCAGGTTCCAGGCGAGCGCGAACATCGCCACCGCCACCGCCAGCGTGAAGAAGTACAGCCAGCGGTCCGGATTGAGCGGCAGGCCCACCCAGGAAAAAAAGGCAGGCGCCTCCGGCTTGGCGATGACGATGCCCTGCACGCCGCCGGTCCATTTCTCGAGGTGGTGATACTTGAGCAGTTGCGGCATCGACACACCGAGCGCGAAGGTCGCCAGCGCGAGATACAAGCCCTCCAGCCGCAGCGCCGGCAAGCCGAACAGGAAGCCGGCGACCAGGCACACGGCGCCGGCGGCCGGCAGCGTCGCCCAGTAAGGCCAGCCCGCCTTGGCCATCAGGATCGCGGCGCAGTACGCGCCAAGCGCGTAGAACGCGCCGTGGCCGAGCGAAATCTGCCCGTTGTAGCCGGTAAGGATGTTGAGGCCGAGCAGCGCGATCGCGTACACCAGCACCAGCGTGAGCTGGAAGGTGCGGTAATTGCTCACCACGAACGGCAGCGCGCAGGCGACCACCAGCAAAGCCAGGATTAGAAAAATCTTCTTCATACCCGGGTGACGTGCACCTTGCCGAAGAAGCCCGAGGGCCGCACCAGCAGCACGGCGATGATCAGCACCAGCGCCACCGAGAGCTTGAGCTCGTTGCCGATGACGAACGCGCCGAGCACGTTCTCCAGCACGCCGACCAGGAAGCCGCCCGCCACCGCGCCGCCCGGATTGTCGATGCCGCCGACCAGCGCGCCGGCAAACGCGTACAGCAGGATGCCGCCCATCATGTTGGGGTCGAGGTAGACGATCGGCGCCACCATCATGCCGGCGACCGCGCCGATCGCCGCGGCGAGGCCCCAGCCGAGCGCCAGCATCCAGCCGACGCGGATGCCGACCAGGCGGGCCGAGGCCGGGTTCTGCGCCGCCGCGCGCATCGCCAGGCCGAGCGGCGTGAAGCGGAAGAAGACGTACAGCAGCGCCAGCACCACCAGCGTCACGCCGATTGCGCCGAGTTCGTGCGGCGACATGTAGCGGATGCCGAACAGCGCCTCCTTCGGAAACGGGCTGGGAAACGGCTTGATGGTGTAGGTGTAGATCCAGCCAGCCACACTGTTGAGAATCACCAGCAGCGCGATGAACACCACCACCACGCCGAGCACCGGCGCGTCTTCCACCGGCCGGATGACGATTCTTTCGATCAGCACGCCGATGAAAAAGGAAATCACGATCGTCAGAAAGAACGCCGGCCAGTAGGGCATGCCGGCATCGAGCAGCGTCCATGCGATATAGGTGGCGAACATCGCCATCTCGCCCTGCGCGAAGTTCACCAGGTGGGTCGCCTGGTAGATCATCACCAGCGCGAGCGCCAGGCTGGCATAGATGCCGCCGGTCGCAAGCCCGGCCAGCACCTGGTGGAAAAGGGCATCCATCAGTAGCCGAGATAGGACTTTCTGACCGCATCATCCCGCTGCAGGGAAGCGGCGGTGCCGGAAAGTACGACGCGCCCGGTCTCGATGAGGTAGGCCTGGTCGGCGAGCTCGAGCGCCATGGCGGCGTTTTGTTCGACCAGCAGCATGCTGACGCCTTCGTGGCTGCGGATCTCCCGCAGGATGGCGAACAGTTCCCGCACCAGCAGCGGCGCGAGCCCGAACGACGGCTCGTCGAGCAGCATCAGCTTGGGACGCAGCATCAGCGCGCGCGAGACCGCGAGCATCTGCTGCTCGCCGCCGGAGAGCGTGCCCGCCTGCTGGCGGCGGCGTTCGCGCAGGCGCGGAAAATAGCCGAACACGCGCTCGAGGTCGGACTCGATCGCCGCGCGCCCGCGTCGCGTATAGGCGCCAAGGCGCAGGTTCTCCTCGGTGTTCAGGTGGAGGAAGGTGCCGCGGCCGTCGGGGACGTGCGCCACGCCGAGGCGCACGATGTCTTCGGTGCTTTCGCCGTCGATGCGCCGGCCGTCGAAGCGGATTTCGCCGCGGGTTTTCACCATGGCGCACACCGCGCGCAGCGTCGTCGTCTTGCCGGCGCCATTGGCGCCGAGCAGCGCCGTGATCGAGCCTTTCTCGAGGGTGAAGTCCATGGCATGCAGGACCTGCGTCTGGCCATACCCTGCATGAAGATTTTTCACTTCAAGAAGCATTCGGGTTCCCCGCTCATGTTCCGAGATATGCGCGCACGACATCCGCATGGCGTTGCACCTCGTCCGGGGTGCCCTCGGCGATGACGCGGCCGAAATTGAGCGCCACCACGCGGTCGGAGATGCGCATCACCAGTCCCATGTGATGTTCGACCAGGAGCACGGTGAGATGGAAGCGGCTGCGCACGTCGCGCACCAGGTCGCCGAGCGTCTCGACCTCCTCGTGATTGAGTCCGCTCGCCGGCTCGTCGAGCAGCAGCAGGCGCGGCTCCGCGGCGAGCGCGCGCGCAAGCTCGACGCGCTTCTGCGTGCCGAACGGCAGCGCCGCGACCACGCTGCCCGCCACCGCTCCCAGCGACAGCGCTTCGATCAGTTCGCCGGCGCGCGCGCGGGCGGCGCGGTCCTCGCGTGCCGCCGCCGGCAGGCGCAGCGCGTTGGCGAAGAAGCCGCTGCGCGTGCGGCAATGGTGGCCAACCATCACGTTCTCGAGCACCGTCATGCTGCGGAACAGCGCGAGGTTCTGGAAGGTGCGGCCGATGCCGAGGCCGGCGACGCGGTGGCGCGCCACGGCCAGCAGCGACCGGCCGTCGAAGCGGATGTCGCCGCTGTCGCATTCGTAGAGGCGCGAGACGCAATTAAACAGCGTGGTCTTGCCCGCGCCGTTGGGACCGATCAGGCCGACAATGCGGCCCGGGGCGACGCCGAACGACACGCCGTCGAGCGCCACGATGCCCCCAAAGCGCACGCTGACGCCCTCGACGCGCAGCAGCGCCTCACTGGCCAGTGATTCCAAGGGCTCCCTCCTCTCGCCGGGCATTTTACCGATTAGAATCGGGACACCCACGGCAAGACCCGGAAATAAGTGAAGCGACTCCATTTTCATGAGTGACCCGGCGCAGTATTCGGTCCACGACGGCGTGGCCGTCATCGCCATGAACAATCCGCCGGTCAACGGCCTGGGCAACGCCTTGCGCGCCGGCATCCTCAAGTGCCTGAAGAAGGCGCAGTCCGACGACACCGTCAAGGCCGTGGTGATCATCGGCTCGGCCAAGTTCTTCTCCGGTGGCGCCGACATCCGCGAGTTCAACCAGAAGCGCGAGAAGCCCGACCTGCCCGACGTCAACGACGCGCAGGACGCGATGAAAAAGCCGCTCATCGCCGCCATCGGCGGCTTTGCGCTCGGCGGCGGCCTCGAGCTCGCCCTCGCCTGCCACTATCGCGTGGCGGCGCCGAAATCGCAGCTCGGCCTGCCGGAAGTGAAGCTCGGCATCCTGCCGGGCTCCGGCGGCACGCAGCGCCTGCCGCGCATCCTGCCGGTGGCCGAGGCGGTGAAGCTGATGACCACCGGCCATTTCATCTCGGCCGAGAAGGCGAAGGAATACGGCCTGGTCGACGAGATCGCCCAGGGCGACCTGCTCGAATTCGCCCTTTCGTTTGCCAAGAGAAACGTGCACAAGCCCCTCAAGCGCATCCGCGACTATGACGCCAGGGTCGAGGGCGATCCGAAGGCCTTCTTCGCCAAGGTGCGCGAGGAGGTGGGAAAGGCTTCGCGCGGCTACCCGGCACCGCTCGAGATCGTCGCCTGCATCGAGGCGGCGGTAAGCCTGCCCTTCGAGGAGGGCCGCAAGGTGGAACGCGAGCGCTTCGCCCATCTCGTCGCCACCACCGAGTCGAAATCGCTGCGGCACGCCTTCTTCGCCGAGCGGCAGACCGCCAAGATCCCCGACGTGCCGGAGGACACCGCGGTGCGCCCGGTGAAGAGCGCCGCGGTGATCGGCGCCGGCACCATGGGCGGCGGCATCGCCATGAACTTCGCCAACGCCGGCATCCCGGTGACGCTGCTCGACGTCAACCAGGCCGCGGTGGACAAGGGCCTCGACACCATCTTCAAGAATTACGCCGCGACGGTGGCCAAGGGCCGCCTGAAGCAGGAGGAGATGGACAAGCGCCTCGCCCTGATCAAAAAATCCGTTCAGCTCGATGACATCAAGAATGCGGATATCGTCATCGAGGCCGTGTTCGAGCGCATGGACGTGAAGCAGGACACCTTCCGCAAGCTCGACGCCATCGCCAAGCCCGGCGCCATCCTCGCCACCAACACCTCGACGCTCGACGTCGACCAGATCGCCGCGGTCACCCAGCGGCCGCAGGACGTGATCGGCACGCACTTCTTCTCGCCGGCCAACGTCATGCGCCTGCTGGAGGTGGTGCGCGGCAAGCAGACGGCGAAGGACGTGCTCGCCACCACCATGAAGCTCGGCAAGACGCTGAAGAAAGTGCCGGTGGTGTCGGGCGTGTGCGACGGCTTCATCGGCAACCGCATGCTGGAAAAATACGGCCAGCAGAGCCTGTTCCTGCTCGACGAGGGCGCCAGCCCGCAGCAGGTGGACGCCGCGGCGGCGAAATTCGGCCTGGCGATGGGACCGTTCACCATGTACGACATGGCAGGCAACGACATCGGCTGGGAAATCCGCAAGCGGCGCTACCAGGAACGGCCGGATTTCGTCTACTCGAAAATCGCCGACCGCATCTGCGAGCAGGGCCGCTTCGGCCAGAAGACGGGCAAGGGCTTCTACAAATATGAAGCCGGCAACCGCAAGCCGATTCCGGACGACGCGGTGCAGGACATCCTCGAGGCCTACCGGGCGGAAATCAAGCTCAAGCCGCGCCCGATTCTCGACGAGGAGATCGTCGAGCGGCTGATCTACGCGCTGGTCAACGAAGGCGCGCACATCCTCGAGGAAGGCATCGCGCTGCGCGCCTCCGACATCGACATGGTGTACCTCACCGGCTATGGCTTCCCGCCCTACCGCGGCGGGCCGATGTTCTACGCCGACACGGTCGGCCTGGACAAGGTGCTGAAATCGATCGAGGGCTTCCAGAAGGGCTACCAGGGCGCGGTGTGGAAGCCGGCGCCGCTGCTGGTGAAGCTGGCCAAGAAAGGAGGGAGATTCAATGAATAGCAACGGAACTGAGGCTGTCATCGTTTCCACCGCACGCACGCCGTTGTGCAAGAGCTGGCGCGGCGCGCTCAACATGACGCACGGCGCGAAGATGGGCGGCCACGTGGTGCACGCGGCGCTCGAGCGCGCCAAGGTCGACGCCGACGAGGTCGAGGACGTGATCATCGGCTGCGCCAACCCGGAGGGCGCCACCGGCTGGAACATCGCGCGCCAGATCGCCATCCGCGCCGGCTGCCCGCAATCCGTGCCCGGCATGACAGTGAACCGCTTCTGCTCCTCGGGCCTGCAGACCATCGCGCTCGCCGCGCAGCGGGTGCTCTCCGGCGAGGGCAACGTGTTCGTCGCCGGCGGCATCGAGTCGATTTCGCTGGTGCAGCAGGAGATGAACAAGCACCACTTCCAGGACGAGTGGCTGCACCGCCACCATCCGGAGACCTACTGGCCGATGCTGCAGACCGCGGAATACGTGGCGCGGAAATACGCCATCTCGCGCGAGAAGCAGGACGAATACGGCGTGCAGAGCCAGACGCGCGCCGCCCAGGCGCGCGCCGAGGGCCGGTTCAAGGACGAGATCGTGCCGATCACCACCAAGATGAAGGTGGTGGATAAGAGCACCGGCGCCGAGGCGATGAAGGAGGTGACCGCCGCCGAGGACGAAGGCATCCGCCCCGACACCACCTACCAGGGCCTGTCGCAGATCAAGCCGGCGATCGAAGGCGGCTGCATCGCCGCCGGCAACGCCAGCCAGTTCTCCGACGGTGCTTCGGCGGCCGTCGTCATGAGTGACCAGCAAGCCGCGCGGCGGGGTTTGAAGCCCCTTGGAATATTTCGCGGCTTCGCGGTCGCCGGCTGCGACCCCAAGGAGATGGGCATCGGCCCGGTGTTCGCGGTGCCCAAGCTCCTGCAGCAGGCGGGCAAGAGCGTATCGAGCATCGACCTGTGGGAGCTGAACGAGGCGTTCGCCGTGCAGGTGATCTATTGCCGGGACCGTATCGGCATCCCCAACGACAAGCTCAACGTCAACGGCGGCGCCATCGCCGTCGGCCACCCCTACGGCATGTCCGGAGCCCGCCTGGTCGGCCACGCCCTGATCGAGGGCCGGCGCCGCGGCGCGAAGCTGGTGGTGGTCACCATGTGCATCGGCGGCGGCATGGGGGCGGCGGGCCTGTTCGAGGTGGTGCACTGAAGATCGCCATCGTCGGCACCGGGGCGATGGGCTCGGTGTACGCCGGGCTGCTCGCTTCGGCGGGCCACGAAGTCTGGGCCATCGACCGCTGGCGCGAGCACGTCGAGGCCATGCGCTCGAACGGCCTGCGGCTCGAAGGCAAGTCGGGCGACCGCACCGTCAAGGTCCACGCGACGACCGATCCGAATGACGCGGGTCCGTGCGATCTGGTGATCCTCGCGACGAAAGCCATGCACGTCGCTGACGCTGCAAAAAGTATTTCTGTTCTATTAAGAAAAGAAACTCCCGTTCTCTCGATTCAGAACGGCCTCGGCGGCCCGGATGCCGCTGCTTCTGTTCTGGGAAAACAACGAGTCATGGTCGGCGTCGTCGGCGGCTTCGGCGCTTCCATGAAAGGTCCGGGCCACGCGCACCATAACGGCATGGAACTGGTGCGCCTAGGAGAGTTCGATGGGCCGATTACCCCGCGCCTGGAGGCGGTCGAGGAGATCTGGAAGAGCGGCGGTTTCCGCGTGAAGCTGTTCGACGACATCGATCAGCTGGTGTGGGAGAAGCTGCTGTGCAACTGCGCCTACTCGGGCCCCTGCGCCATCGCCGAACGCACGGTCGGCGAGGTCATGGACGATCCTGACCTATCGAAGGTTTCCGCCGCCTGCGCGATTGAGGGATATGCCGTTGCACTCCGAAAAAAAATTCGCCTCGGTTTCACCGACCCGGTGGCCTACGTGCGCGATTTCGGGTCGAAGATCCCCAACGCAAAGCCCTCCGTGCTCCTAGATCTGCTGGCCAAAAGAAAATCCGAGATCGACGTCATCAATGGCTCGATCCCGCGTGTCGGCAAGGACGTCGGCGTCGCGGCGCCGGTGAACGACGCGATTACCGCGCTGGTGAAGGAAAAAGAGCGCCGCCTCGGCTGTAAATAGTACCCGGGCCTACGGCCCGGTCAGCCACGCAGCGGCAAAGTGAAGCGGAAGGTGGAGCCCTTGCCCACTTCGCTTTTCACCTCGAGCGTGCCGCCGTGCAGCTCGACCAGGCGCTTGCTCAGCGCAAGGCCGAGGCCGGTGCCTTCGTTCTTCCGGCCGCCGACCTGCCGGAATTTCTCGAATAGCGCCGCCTGGTCTGCCGCGGCGATGCCGATGCCGTTGTCTTTCACCGCAATAAGAATCTCATCGGCTGACCGGCGCGCGGTCACTTCGACCTTCCCGCCGGTAGGTGTGAATTTGACGGCGTTGGAGAGCAGATTAAGGAGCACCTGCCTGAGTTTTCGCTCGTCGGCCTCTATTTCACTTAGCTGCGGGTCGATCTCCTTGGCGAGCTCGATGCCCTCGCCCAGCGCGCGCGGGCGAATCTGCGTCATCGCCTGCGCGATGGTCCTGGGCAGGTCGAAGCGCGAGAGCTCGAGCTCCATGCGCCCGGCCTCCACCTTGGAGAGATCGAGCACATCGTTGATCAGGGAGAGCAGATGCTCGCCCGCGAATCGGATGTTCTCGAGGTACTCCGCCTGCTTCGCGTTGACCTCGCCCACCATCTTCGCCCGCAGCGCCTCGGCGAAGCCGATCACCGCGTTGAGCGGCGTGCGCAGCTCGTGCGACATGTTGGCGATGAATTCCGACTGGTGCCGGCTCGCGATTTCGAGCTGGCGTGTCTTCTCCCGGATCTCGTCCATCAGCCGGGCGTTTTCGATGGCGATCATCGCCTGGTCGGCGAAGGTCTGCAGCAACGCCAGCTGCCGCGGCTTGAGCCGGAATCCGGGCCGCGGATGGTTGAGCACCAGGGCGCCGATGCCCCGACCGCCGCGCGCCAGCGGCACGAACACCGCCGAGCGGAACTTGCCGACCTTGGCCGCCCGCACGAACAGCGCCGGCAGGCCGGGCGCCGCGCTGTCGGGGATCTCAAGGATCTTTGCATTGGCGACGACCTGCGCGGTCAGCACGCGCTCCGGGTCGTGGGGCAGCGGGTAAACGGAGGCGATTTCCCTGCGATCGAGCGCGGCGATGCGCGGCCCGGCCATCGCCCGCAGATGCAACAGCCCGTCTTCGAGCATCGTCAGGCCGACGTTGCAGGGCGCGAACAGCCGCGCCGCGCGGCGCACGATCTCGTCGAACACCACCTGGACGTCCGCCGGGAAGCTGCCGACGAGCCGCAGAATCTCGGCGCTAGCCGCTTGCTGGCCGAGCGCCTCGTCGCGCTCGCCCAGCGCCGCCGCGAGCCTGGCGCCGCGCGGTGCGGCCACGCGCCGTTTGCCTTGCTTCATGCCCCCTCCCCGCCGAAGCACAGCGGGTCAGTATGTGCCTTGGAACCCGCCGCCGTCCACGCTCGGCTAGCGAATCGCTTTCAGGCGGAAGGCGGCGACCGGCTGGCCGAAACCGCGCAGCGTCAGGCTACCCATCGACTCGGTCTCGGCGAGGTGCGCCACATCGTGCTCGGTCTGGGCGTCGAGGATGATTTCGCCGGCGTGCGCCGCGCCGCACAGGCGCGCCGCGAGGTTGGGCACGTTGCCGATGGCCGCGTACTCCCAGCGGTTCTCGAAGCCGATCACGCCGAGCGTCGCCTCGCCCTGGGCGATGCCGATGCCGAGACCGACCTCGTGGCCGAGCTTGGCCCAGGCCGCCGAAATCGGCGTGAAGGCCTTCTGCAGCGCGAGCGCCATGCGCACCGCTTTTTCCGCCGCCCGTTCGACCGGCAGCGGGTCGTTGAAGAAGATCATGATGCCGTCGCCGGCGAAGTGCTCGAGGGTGGCGCCGTATTCGTCCACCGAGCGCCCGAGCGCGGCGTGATAGGCACGCAAGAGATCCAACACCTCGTCCGGATCGGCGCGGTCGGTGAACGACGTGAAGCCGCGCAGGTCGAGGAACACCGCGGTGATCTCGCGCCGGTGCGGCTCGAGCAGCTCTTCGCTGCCGGCGGCGATGGCGTCGGCCACCGAGGGCGAGAAGAAGCGCTTGAGGCGCGAAAGGCGCTCGAGCTGCTTCACCTGCTTCTTGACGCGCGCCTCGAGCTTCTGGTTCCAACCCTTCAGCTCGTCCTGCAGCGCCTTGACGCGCAGCAGCGATCTCACCTTAGCGAACAGCTCCTCCCAGTTCACCGGCTTGGCGAGGAAGTCGTCGGCGCCGGCCTCGATGCCCTTCATGCGCTCGCCCTGCGGGTCGAGCGAGGTCACCAGCACCACCGGCAGCAGCGCGGTGGCCGGGTCGGCGCGCAGGCGCCGGCACAGGTCGTAGCCGTCCATGCCCGGCATCAGGATATCGGACACCACGACATCGGGACTGGCGGCGCGCACCTGCTCGAGCGCCGCCTCGCCATCAGCGGCGGTGACGACTTCATAACCGCGCGCTTGCAGCACGCCGGCGAGCATTTCGACGTTGGATCGCTGATCGTCGACGACGAGAATGCGGGCCATCAGGCGAACACAATCACGCCGCGCGCGTTGCGGCCCGAGGCGAGGTCGGCGAAGGCCTGCGGCGCCTCGTCGATCGAGTAGCGCCGCGAGATGAGCTCGTCGAGCTTGAGCTTGCCGGCCATATAGAGCCGCAACATGCGCGGAAAATCGATGCGCGGCACGCAGGAGCCGAAGTAGCTGCCCTGCAGCGTCTTTTCCTCGAACACCATGGTCATCGGCTTGAACGAAGTGGTGTCGCCGGGCTTCGCCACGCCGACGATGACGGCTTTTCCACCGCGACGGATCGAGCGGTAAGCGGCCTCGGCCAGCGCGCCGGCGCCGACGCATTCGAAGGCGTAGTCGGGGCCGCCGCCCGTCATTTTTTTCAGGGTTTTGACCAGGTCATCGTTGAAAAGCAGCCCGTCGGTGGCGCCGAACTTCTTCGCCAGGTCGAGCTTCGGTTGCAGCGTGTCGATGGCGATGACGCGCTCGGCGCCGGCGATCGCCGCGCCCTGGATAACGTTCAGGCCGACACCGCCGCAGCCGAACACCGCGACCGTCGCGCCCGGCTCGACGCGCGCCGTGTTGAAGACCGCGCCAACGCCGGTGGTGACGGCGCAGCCAACCAACGCGGCGCGGTCGAGCGGAATTTTCGGGTCGATTTTCACCAGGTTGTCGACCGACAACGTCGCGTATCCGGCCATCACGCCGCAGCCCGAGAAGATGCCGAGCGCATTGCCCGCGGCATCGCGCACGCGCGGCGTGCCTTCCGGCGGCGTCGTGAGCGCCTTGCCCTGGTCGACGCAGAGCACCGGCCGGCCCGCGGCGCAGAAGCGGCACTTGCCGCACATGTAGATGAAGGACGACACGACATGGTCGCCGACGGCGAGCGCGCTTTTTCCATCCGATACGCCCTCGCCCACCTCCACCACTTCGCCCGCTCCCTCGTGGCCGAGCACCAGAGGCGGCGGTAGCGGGATGGTGCCGTTGGTGGCCGACAAATCGGAGTGGCACACGCCGCACGCGGCAATTTTTACGGTGACTTCGCCGCGCTTGGGCCCGTCGACGCCGATGGTTTCTACGACGACAGGCTTGTTAAGCTCGCGGCACAGGACTGCCTTGGTAGTTCGGAGCATCGCCGCAGTATAGCCGGATAAAATAACCCTCTACTTGAGGAGAGTGCAGGATGTTGGTGAAACAGAAGCTTTTCATCGGTGGAAAATGGGTCGCGCCGTCGGGCGGCGACACGATTGACGTGCATAACGCGGGCAGCGGCGAGGTCATGGGACGGATACCCGCCGCGGCTGAAAAGGATGCCGACGCGGCAGTTCGCGCCGCCCAGGCGGCCCTTGTGCCCTGGGGCGCCGTGCCGGTGGCGGAGCGCGCCGCCTTCCTCGAAAAGATTTCCGCCGGGCTGAAAGCGCGCGCCGACGAGCTGGCGAGGCTGATCGCGCAGGAAGTCGGCATGCCCGTCAAGCTCGCCGGCCGCATTCAGGTCGGGCTGCCCGTCGCGAATTTCGCGAACTATGCCCGTCTTCTCAAGGACTTTTCGTTTGAAGGAAAAGTCGGGAATTCAATCGTGCTCCGGGAGCCGGTCGGTGTGGTCCTCGCCATCACGCCCTGGAACTATCCGCTGCACCAGATCGCGCTGAAGGTTGCTCCGGCGCTGGCCGCCGGCTGCACCGTGGTACTCAAGCCGTCCGAGATCGCGCCGTTCAACGCCTTCGCGCTCGCCGAGGTGATCGAGGCGGCCGGGCTGCCGGCGGGCGTCTTCAATCTGGTGACCGGTTACGGGCCGCAGGCCGGCGAGGCGCTGGTGCGCCATCCCGGCGTGGACATGATCTCCTTCACCGGCTCGACGCGCGCGGGCAAGCGCATTTCCGAGCTCGCCGCGCAAGGGGTGAAGCGCGTGGCGCTGGAACTCGGCGGTAAAAGCGCCTCGGTGATCCTGGAGGACGCCGACCTCGCCGCTGCCGTCAAGGGCACGGTCAACGGCTGCTATCTGAATTCCGGCCAGACCTGCACGGCCCTTACCCGGATGCTCGTGCCGCAGGCGCGCTATGAGGAGGCGGCCAAGCTCGCCGCCGAGGCGGCCAAGACTTTCACGCCGGGCGACCCTCTGTCCGAATCCACGCGGCTCGGACCCTTGAGCTCGAAGGCGCAACTCGAGCGCGTGCGCGGCTATATCAAGAAAGGCGTCGCCGAGGGTGCGCAGCTCCTCGCTGGCGGCGCCGAGCCACCCGAAGGCGTCCCTGCGGGCGGCTACTATGTCCGGCCGACGGTATTCGGCAAGGTGCGCAACGACATGGCCATCGCCCAGGAGGAGATCTTCGGGCCGGTGCTCGCCATCCTGCCCTACAAGGACGAGGACGAGGCGGTGCGCATCGCCAACGACAGCCCCTACGGGCTGGCGGGCGCGGTGTGGTCGGCCGACGAGGCGCGTGCGCAGCGCGTCGCGCGGCGCATCCGCGCCGGGCAGATCGACATCAACGGCGGCGCCTTCAACATGAACGCGCCCTTCGGCGGCTTCAAGCAGTCCGGCCACGGCCGCGAGGCCGGCGTCTTCGGCCTGGAGGAATTCCTGGAGTACAAGTCCCTGCAGCTCAAGGGATGAAGGACGCTTTTCTCGGAAAAATTGTCGACCACTCGGCGGTGGTCGCGGTGGTCGGCCTCGGCTATGTCGGCCTGCCGCTCGCGCTGCGCTTCGCCGAGTGCGGCTTCAAGGTCGTCGGCATCGACACCGACGCCGAGCGGGTGGCGCAGCTCGCGCGGGGCGAGACCTATATCGAGCGCTACGGGCGGGATCGCATCAAGGGGGTTTTGAAGAAGACGTTCTTCCCCACCACGGCGTTTTCCGAGATCTCCGGCGTCGATGCAATCTTGATCTGCGTGCCGACGCCGCTCGGCCCGAAGCGCGAGCCCGACCTCAGCTACGTGCGCGCTGCAGCGGATGCCATGCTGCCCTACCTGCACTCCGGGCAGTTGATATCGCTGGAGAGCACGACTTACCCGGGGACCACCGAAGAGGAAATTGTCCCCCGGGTGAAAAGCAAAAACCTCATCCCTGGAAAAAACATTTTCGTCTGCTTCTCCCCCGAGCGCGAGGATCCGGGCAACGAGAAGTTCCCGACGCACGCCATCCCCAAGGTGCTCGGCGGCACGACCGCCGCCTGCCTCGAGGCCGGCCAGGCGCTCTACGGCGCGGCGATCGAGCGCGTGGTCGCCGTCAGCTCGACGCGCACCGCGGAGATGGTCAAGCTGCTCGAGAACGTGCATCGCGCGGTCAACATCGGCCTCGCCAACGAGATGAAGATCATCTGCGACGCCATGGGCATCGATGTCCACGAGGTGATCCGCGCTGCCGCCACCAAGCCCTTTGGCTTCGTGCCCTACTGGCCGGGGCCGGGCCTCGGCGGCCACTGCATCCCCATCGACCCCTTCTACCTGGCGTGGAAAGCGCGCGCCTACGGCGTGCACACGCGCTTCATCGAGCTTGCCGGCGAGATCAACAGCAACATGCCGCACTGGGTGCTCGGCAAGGTCGCAGGCGCCCTCGAGGCGCGCGGCAAGCGCCTGCGCGGCAGCCGCTGCCTCGTCCTCGGCGTTGCCTACAAGAAAAACGTCGACGACCTGCGCGAGTCACCGGCGCTGGAGCTGATGCGGCTGCTCGCGGCCGAGGGCGCGACGATCGCGTTCAGCGACCCGCACGTGCCCGTGATCCGCCACCCGGTGCACGCCGCGGTTCCGGCGCGCAGCGAAGTTCTGAGCGCGGAGCTGCTGCGCAAGCAGGACGTGGTGTTGGTGGCTACGGATCACGATTTATTTGATTTTGATTTTATTTTTAGAAATGCAGTCCTTATCGTCGATACGCGGGGCCGCTATCTCCAACCGGATCCCAAGGTCGTGAAGGCGTGAGACGCGGGTGAGGAAACTTCGCCTGATCACCGGCCTGGTGATCGCCTGTTTCGTCGTACCGCACTTCCTCAATCATTCGCTCGGCGTGGTGTCGTTCGAGGCTATGGACCGCATGCGGCAGGTGCTGGCGGGATGGTGGCGCAGCCCGCCGGGCACGCTGCTGCTCTACGGCGCGCTGCTGACGCACTTCGCGCTGGCGCTCGCCTCACTCTACCGGCGCACTACCTTGCGCATGCCGTTCTGGGAGGCAGCGCAGCTGGCACTCGGCCTCGCGGTGCCGCCGTTGCTGATCGGGCATATCGTCGGCACGCGCCTCGCCTGGCGCCTGCTCGGCCACAACATCGACTACGAGCGCGTCGTCGGCCTGCTGTGGTCGGACAGCTGGTCGGCGTCGCGCCAGTCACTGCTGCTGCTGATCGTCTGGTCGCATCTGTGCTTTGGCCTGCACTATTGGCTGCGGCTCAAGCGCTGGTATGCGACCGTGCAGCCGCTGGCGTTCGCTGCGGCGCTGCTGGTGCCGGCGCTCGCCTTGTCGGGCTTCGTCGCCGCCGGCTTCGCCCTGATGCCGAGCGTCGAGGCGGTCGGCGGCATGCAGAAGTACAACGTCGAGCTCGCCGGCATGACGCCGGCGCAGCGCGAGCGGCTCGCCGACTGGCGCCGCGGGCTCGAGCTCGCCTTCTGGCTGCTGCTCGCCGGCACGCTGCTTGCGCGCTGGCTGCGCTCGCGCATCGGCGCCACCTACCAGCTGCGTCATTCCTCCGGCCGCCTGATCAGCGCGCCTGTGGGGCGCAGCATTCTGGAGGCACTGCGCGACGCCGGCGTGCCGCACGCGTCGGTGTGCGGCGGGCGTGCGCGCTGCACCACCTGCCGCGTGCGCGTGGGCGACGGGCTCGCCACGCTGGCCCCTGCAAGCACCCTGGAGGCGCAGGCATTGTCACGCATTGATGCGCCGCCCAACGTCCGCCTCGCCTGCCAGACGCGCCCGACGCGCGACCTCGCCGTCACGCCGCTGCTGCCGGCGGGCGCCGGCGCCGCGGCGGCGCGCGGGCGCGCCGGGGCGCAGGGGCGCGAGCGCCCGATCGTCGCCATGTTCGTCGACCTGCGCGGCTCGACCAAGCTGGCCGAGGCGCGCCTGCCCTACGACGTGGTGTTCATCGTCAACCAGTTCTTCGCCGAGATGTACCAGGCGCTGCGTGCCACCGGCGGCTACTACGCGCAGTTCCGCGGCGACGGCCTGCTCGCCCTTTACGGGCTGGAAACCGGCCTGCCCGAAGCCTGCCGCCAGGCGCTTGCCGGCGCGGCCGAGATGCAGCGCCGGCTCGATGGCCTGAACGCCAGCCTCGCTGCCGACCTCGCCGAGCCGCTGCGCATCGGCATCGGCGTGCATGCCGGGGTGGCCATCGTCGGCACCATGGGCCCGCCGGAGGCCCCCATCCATTCCGCCATCGGCGACAACATCAACATCGCGGCGCGCCTCGAGGGCATGACCAAGGCCTACGGCTGCGTGCTGGTGGCCTCCGCCGAAACACTGCAGCAGGCGGACACCGATCCGCGCGACGCGCCGCTGCACCAGGTCAAGGTGCGCGGCCGCGAGCAGCGGCTCGCGGTCTACGCGATTGCCGACCCGCGTACCCTGGTGTAGCCGACGCCGCTCTAGCTACTTCCGGTCCGCTTTCGGCGGCTTGAGCCCGAGAACGGTCTTCACCGCGGTGATCAGCATGTCGGGCTCGAAGGGCTTGGTAATGTAGCCGTCAGCACCGCCTTGCAGGCCTTTCAAGACGGCCTCGCGGGTCGCTTCTGCCGTCAGCATCACGACCGGCATGGTCCTGAGCACGGGGTGCTGCCGCAGCTTGGCAAGAATATCGAAGCCGTTGGCGTCCGGAAGCTGCACGTCGAGCAGCACCAGGTCGGGCGCAGGCTGTTGGCGCAGGGCGACGACGATGTCATCGCGCTTGAATGCCGCGCGCGGGATCAAGCCCTCCATCCTGAAATAGGACCCGATCAGCTTCTGCAGATCCGGGTCGTCGTCGATGACCAGAACGGTCGGCTGCCAGCCTTCCTTGACCTTGCGCTCGTCGGGCGCCTGGCGCGCAATGCGGACGTAGAAACCCCGCTTCCTCAGAATCGACAATCCGCCATCGGCTTCGGCGCTCTTATCCGCTGCGAGGATGCTGAAGAATCCCGACGGAACCGCAATGGTGGAGAAGCCCGACGATTCGGCGTCAGCATCGCTCTCCGATACCAGCAGCTTGGCGCTGGAAAGCTTGCGCAACGCAGCGGTCACCTCGTCGCGGGACAGCCCCGGCACGCGTTTCGCGATGTCGGCCGCCGCGGAAAATCCATCCACCACCACCAGGACCTGGAGCTCCGCCACCGAGAGCGACGTGCGCGACGCCTTCAATTCGCGCTTGCCCTTGTCCGACAGGATAAAGATTTCGTCGTCTCTGACCAAGACTGGCACGGGTGCCGGCATGCAGCAATGATAGGGCGATTGGAGAAGCTTGCAGCGAAAG
Organism: Burkholderiales bacterium; assembly: GCA_036394595.1. Lineage (GTDB taxonomy): Bacteria > Pseudomonadota > Gammaproteobacteria > Burkholderiales > SG8-39 > SCGC-AG-212-J23. The sequence continues at coordinate 22,070 of DASWEU010000033.1, forward strand.
CTACTTGCAAGGAACGCCTAGGGCCGGGTACCGCTCCGCGTGCGGGTGAGCTGGTTGGTGGTGTTGGCGAGGCGCGCCGCGAGAATTTTGATCAACTCGATCGCGGCGTCCGGGTTCTCGCGGATCACCTTGATGAACATCTCCTTGGAGATCTTGAGCGTTTCGACGCGCACCAGGGCCTTGGCGGTGGCGGTGCGCGGCACGTCGCCGAAGATGGCGATCTCGCCGAGGATGTCGTTGCGTCCCAGCGTATTGACGACGATCGGTCCCGCGGGGGTCGGCACCGAGATTTCGACGCTTCCCTCGATGATGATGTAGGCGGCGTCGGCCGCGTCGCCGGCATTGAACATCACCTGGCCGGCGTCGTAGGTCAGGCGCTCGGCGGTGAAGCACAACAGCTTCTGCATTGCCGGCTGGATCTTGCTGAAGATCGGAAATTGCCGGATGAGTTCGATTTCCTGTTCCAGGCTCATTGCGCCGCTCCCAGCATCTTGTGCAGCGGCCCGCCGCTGCTTTTCAATTCGTCGAATTTACCCTTCTCCGTCAGGCGCCCGCGCTCCATCACCAGCACCAGGCGGAAGCGCTCGCACAGGTCGGGCCGGTGCATCACCCAGGCCACGCCCTGGCCCTTGCGTTCGGCGAGGATGCCGTCGAGCACGCGCAGCTGCGAAGTCGGGTCGAGCGAGGCAACCGCCTGGTCGAGCACCAGCAGCGCCGGCCGCTTGAGGAGGGCCCGCACCAGGGCCACCTTCTGCCGGTCAGGCACCGGCAGGCGCGCACCGCCCACGCCCACCTGGTAGTCGAGGCCGATCTTCACGACCAGCGGCCGCAGGCCCAGCTCATCGAGCAGTTCGCGCACCAGCGCGGTGATGCGGGGCGTAGCGCCGGCCTGCCCGGTAACGATCTTGCCGAACAGGATGTTGTCCTGCAGCGAGGCGGCGCCATTGAAGCGTGCCGGGTCGAAGAATTCGATGGCGTCGCGCAGCTCGGCCGGCAGGTTGGCCGAGAAATGCCGCCGCGCCTCGACCACACGCGCTTCGAAGCCTTCGTCGATCAATCCCAGCCGGTGACGGGTGACGATCAGCTTGAAAGGCAGCGCGAGGAGCATCTCGCGCTCGGCGTCGTCGACGCCCTTGAGGCCGACCTCCGCCACGCGCTTGAGCACCGCCTCGAACTGCGGCAGGTCTTCCTGGCGGATGAAGCTGTACTGCGCGAAGAATTCATGGCCGGGCGGCAGGCCGCTGAACAGCTCGACCATGGTCTCGGCCACCTTGTGGCCGGTGCGCAGCAGCAGCTCGTGCAGCCCCGTCTCGTCCAGCACGCGGCGCACGTAAGCGTTGCCGGCAAGATTCTCGACGTCGAAGGCGCGGCCGACCGGGGTGCCAAACAGCAGATTCTCCGCCAGTGTCGAATTGCGGTTGTAGCGCAGCGGGTCGAAGCGCTCGACCCAGTCCTGGATGCCGAGCGAGTCGAGCCGCTCGCGCATGCGGGCGCGCGCATCCAGCACCCGCTCGGCCACGGTGGCGCTGGCCATCGCGGCGCCGGGGCTGCGCAGACCGAGCTCGAAGATCGTCTCTTCCAGGTCCACTACCCGCAGCAGCTCGACGATGCGCGTGTCCATTTCCTCCGCACCCGACACGCCGGCGCCGGCGTAGTCGATCCAATCGGCGTTGATGTCGAGCTCGGTGTTGCCCGTGCGGCGCGCCTCGCGCAGCTGGAACTCGCGTTCGGCCGCCGCCGGGCCGTCATAGCTGCACTCGCGCACCGGCCGGTGCTTCAGGCTGTAGAGCACGTTGTCGCGCACTGCCGCCGGGAATAGATAGGCGAGCGAGCCGACATAGCCGATGGCGCGGCCGGTGACCGCCTCGGGCGCGCGAACGAGGTCGATGCCGCCCAGCTCGATGCTGCCGCCAGTGGGCTGGGCCAGGCGCGCCAGCAGCATGGCGAGCTCGCTGCCGCCGGCGCCGGGGCGGCCGATGATCGCGACGTGCTCGTCCAGCCCGGCCTCGAAGGAGACGTCGTCCAGCACCCGGCTGCCGCCTTCGTCCACCAGCGATAGTCCTGACACGCGCAGGCGGCCGCTGCGCGGCAGTGGCGGCACGTCGACCAGCGCCTGCAGCTCGGCGGGCGCCACCTCCTCGGCGGTGAACTGCTCCACCACCTGCTGATACTTGATCTCGACGTCCATGCGCTGCTGGTCCCAGTCGATCAGCTCCTTCACCGGCGTCGGCAGGTCCTTGTAGGCGGCGATCACCGCCACCAGCGCGCCGATGTCCAGGCGCCCGACGATCACCAGGTAGCCGCCGACGGTATAAAACAGGAACGGCGTCACCTGCGACAGGAAATTGTTGAGGAATTTGATGAGGAATTTCCGCTGGTAGAACTCGAAGCGGATGCGGAAGATCCTGCCGAGGCGCGCCGAGAGCTCGGCGCGCTCATAGTTGGAGGTGCCGTTGGCGTGGATCTCCACCACGCCATCGACCGCCTCCGCAATGCGCCCGGCCAGCGCGCGCGCAGTGAGCTGGCGCTCGCGGCCCAGCACCAGCAGGCGCTGCCTCATCTTCGGGATGATGACCGCCTGCACCGCCACCATGCCGAGCGCCACCAGGCCGAGCACGACGTGCTGGTAGAGGATGAAGGCCATTGCCGTCACCGCCTGCCCGCCGAGGAACAGCGGCGTGATCAGCGCCTCGCCGATGAAGCCGCCGAGCGGCTCGACCTCGTCTTTGATCATGGTCGCCATCTCGGCGCTCTTCACGCGCCGGAAGCGCGACAGCGGGAAGCGCAGGATGAAATCGAACAGCGCGTAGCGCAGGCGGCGCAGCATGCGCTCGCCCATCCAGCCCTTCATGGTGTTGATCTGCAGCTTGAGCCAGCCGGTCAGCACGATCAGCACGAGGAACACGATGCTGAGCGCGAACAGGTACTCGATGCGGTCGAGCGGGAAGCCGAGGAAAGTGGCCTGCGAGTCGGGCTGCGGGAAGCTGCCGCCCTGGATCGCCTTGTTAATGATCGTCTTGGGCAGGTCCAGCGTGAGGTAGTACACGAGCATGGACGCGACGACCAGCGGCACAATCAGAAGCTGATCGCGCTTGCTGTAGCGGATGATGAAGCCGAACAGGCTGCGGTCCATCGGGTTCCCCGAGTAAGATTATAGGAGAATGACTTTCAGCGTCCGCTTCTGGGGGGTGCGCGGCTCGATCGCCTGCTGCGGCCCGCGCACCGCGCGCTACGGCGGCAACACCTCGTCGATCGAGGTGCGTTGCGGCTCGCGCCTGCTGATGTTCGACGCCGGCACCGGCATCCGCTATCTCGGCCGCACGCTGCTGAGGGAATCGAAGCCGATCGACGCCGACCTGTACTTCACCCACACGCACTTCGACCACGTCTGCGGCCTGCCGTTCTTCGCGCCGCTGTTCAAGCCGCAGAATCGCTTCCGCCTGTGGGCCGGGCACCTCGGCGAGGGGCTGACGCTGCGCCGCGTGATGTCGGAATTCATGATCGCGCCGCTGTTCCCCGTGCCGCCCGATGTCTTCCGTGCCACCATGGAATACCGCGATTTCGCCCCCGGCGAGACCCTCGCCGCCGGCCCGGACGTCAAGCTGCGCACCGCCACCCTCAACCATCCCGACGGCGCCGTCGGCTACCGCATCGAGTATGGCGGCAAGTCGCTGTGCTACGTCACCGACACCGAGCACGTGCCGGGCGCGCCCGACAAGAACGTGCTCGGCCTGATCGCGGGCGCCGACCTGGTGATCTACGACTGCATGTACACCGACGAGGAGTACAACAACTACGTCGGCTGGGGCCATTCCACCTGGCAGGAGGGCATCCGCCTGTGCCAGGCCGCCGGCGCCAAGCGCCTGGTGGTGTTCCACCACGACCCGGAGCACGACGACGAGCAGCTCTCGGGCATCGAGCGCGAGGTGTCCGCCGTGCTGCCCGGCTCGGTTTCGGCGCGCGAGGGGCTGGTCATCGAGCTATGAGCTCTGGAAAAATTTTCCGTAGCTACTATTGAGCGGTATGCGGCGGAGCTGCAGGCGATCGGCGGCGAGCCGCCGCCGGCGCCGCGCTGGAACCAGGACTGGTTTCCGCGCCTCGACGCCGCCACCGCTTACGCCATGGTGCGCAGCGTCCGGCCGCGCCGCATCGTCGAAGTGGGCTCGGGCCACTCGACGCGCTTCCTCGCGCGCGCCGTCGCCGATGGCGCCCTCGACACCCGCATTACCTGTGTCGACCCCCTGCCGCGCGCGCGCATCGAGGGCCTGGCGGTTGAATGGCTGGCCGTTCCGGTTCAGGAAACGTCAAAAAGCATTTTTGAGAACCTCGACATCCTGTTCATCGATTCCAGCCACCAGTTGAGGCCGGGCAGCGACGTGGAGTATCTGATTCAAGAAATTATTCCGGCGCTGCCGCCGGGGGTACGAGTCCATTTCCACGACATCTTCCTGCCCGACGGCTATCCGGAGCAGTGGGCCTGGCGCCGTTACAACGAGCAGGAGGCGGTCGCCGCCCTGATCGGCAACGGCCTGCTCGCGGAGGAATTCTCCAGCCACCGCGAGTCGGCGCGCCTGACGGGCGCGCTTGCCCTCCTGCCCCTGATGCCGGGCGCCCTCGAGTCGAGCCTGTGGCTGCGCAAGAACTGAGCGTCCAGCCGATCGTCGAGTGGCTCGACCACGGCGCGGCGCCGGCGCGCGCGCCGCAGGACGTGCTGCTGCATCTCGCGCACCGCATGCTCGAGCGCGGCATTTCGCTCTACCGGGTCGCGGTGTTCGTGCGCACGCTGCACCCCAACGTCGCCGGCCGCGCCTTCATCTGGAACGCCGACCGCGACCTGGTCGAGGTCACCAGCGCCGAATACGGCATCCAGGATACCGACCAGTTCCTGCAGAGCCCGGTGCGGGTGGTCTACACCACGCACGCCGAGGTGCGCCGGCGCATCTGCGCTCCCGACTGCCCGGCGGACTTCCCGATCCTCGCCGACCTGCGCGCAGAGGGCGCGACCGACTTTCTCGCCCTGCCGCTACGCTTCCTCAGCGACGAAGTGCACGCCGCGAGCTTTGCGACGCGGCGTCCCGGCGGCTTTGCCGACGCCGAAGTCGCGGCGCTGCGCACGCTGATGCCGCCGTTCTGCCGCGTGGCGGAGATCTACGCGCTGCGGCGCCAGTCGCGCAATATCCTCGATGCCTATCTCGGCCAGCAGGCCGGCGAAAAAGTCCTGGCCGGCAAGATCCGGCGCGGCGATGGCGAGGAGATCAACGCCGTGATCTGGTTCTGCGACCTGCGCGACTCGACGCCGCTCGCCGATTCGATGAGCCGCCAGGATTTTTTGCGCCTGCTGAACGAGTATTTCGAATGCGTGCTGGAGCCGGTGCAGGAGCGCAAGGGCGAGATCCTGCGCTTCATCGGCGATGCCGCGCTCGCGATCTTTCCGGTGGCCGGGGACGCCAATGAGGCCTGCCGGCGGGCGCTCGAGGCCGCGCAGCAGGCCATGACCCGGATGAATTCCCTCAATGAAAAAAGGCGGTCGAGCGGCGCGCCGGCGCTGGGCTTCGGCATCGGCCTGCACCTGGGCGAAGTGATGTACGGCAACATCGGCACGCCGACACGTATCGAATTCACCGTAATCGGCGCCGCCGCCAACGAGGCGGCGCGCATCGAGTCCCTGTGCAAGACCCTGCAAGTGAACCTGCTCATTTCCGAGCGCGTCGCGCGCCAGCTCGCCGGACCGCTGCGCTCGCTCGGCCGCCATGCCCTGCGCGGCGTCGGCGCGCCGATCGAGCTGTTTACGCTATGACCCGGGCGAATCGAGCTTGATCGCGGTGCGCACGCGCCGCAGGAAATCCGCGTCCATCAGCGGCTTGACGATATAGTCGTTGGCGCCGAGCGCGCGTCCGCGCGCGGCGTCCTGGTCGCGCGACATGCTGGTCACCATGATCACCGGCAGGTCCTTGGTGCGCGCATCGGCGCGTAAGCGGCGCAGCACTTCAAAGCCGTCGAGCTTGGGCAGCATGACGTCGAGCAGCACCAGGTCGGGCAGTGGATCCGCGGCGAGCGCCTCGAGCCCGAGCGGCCCGTCGCTGGCGCGCCGCACACGGTACCCGGCGCGCTTGAGCGACATCTCGGCGATCTCTGCATGCACCGGATCGTCGTCGACGATCAGCACCTCTCTCATCGATGCATGATTTTCTTCGTCACCGAGGCGATCAGCAGGCCGAAGGTGGCGATGCCGGCCGAGGCGCACAGCACCGACAGCAGTTGCGCGAGCGGCGCGTGCGGCGCGAGGTCGCCGTAGCCCACCGTGAGGTAGGTGATGGCGCTGAAGTAGACGTGTTCCCACCAGTTCTTGCCCGGCAGCGGGTCGAGCCAGTGCAGCAGGCTGCCGAACAGCGTGATGTTGAAGACCATGACCAGCGCCAGGCGCCAGGGGCGCTCGCCGTAGCCCCACAGCCCGTTCTGCAGCGCCGAGGCGAGCCAGCGTCCCCAGGCGCCTTCGCGCGCGTAGGCGAGCCGCTCGTAGCGCTTCTCCAGATAGGTCAGCTCGCCGGCGTCGACGAAATTCCCCATCGACATGGCGTTGAGCTTGAGCCCGCGGCACACCCGCACCATGGCGCGCGGCGTCGCCTCCTGCTGGAACTTGATCGCCTCCAGCTGGATCTCGCAGTTCTTGAAGCTGGCGAAATCGACGCGGCTGTCGGCGATCGCCGCCTGCGAAAAGTCGCAGGACTCGAAATGCGCGTTGACGATGTCGCAGCGCGTGAACTGCGCGCGGCGCAGGTAGCACGCGGCGAAGCTCGACTGGCTGAAATTGCAGTCCTCGAAGCGCGCGTTCTTGAAGCCGACGTCGCGGAACTGCGCCCAGCGCAGGTTGACGCGGCGCAAATAGCATTTGTCGATCTGCGTTTCCCCGACGCGCAAGCCGCGCAGGTCGAGGTAGGTCCGGCCCTCGTGCTCCATGGTCGGCAGGTCGAAATTCGTCGGGCGCGACTCGAGGAAGGCCACCGCCGCCGCGGTCGCCTCCGGCGTCCAGCGCGCGCGCAGATCCGAGACGCGGTCGTCCATGCTCTAGCTCCTTGCAATACTGCTGTAGGGGTCGGCGGCGTCGCGCAGGCCGTCGCCGAAGAAATTGAATGCCAGCACGATGACGAATACCGGCACCACGCAGAGCATCAGCCAGGGATAAAGCGCCACCACGTTGATGTTCTGCGCCTCGTTCAGCAGCACGCCCCAGCTGGTGATCGGCGGCCGCAATCCCAGGCCGAGAAAGGAAAGGGCGGTTTCGCCCAAGATCATCGCCGGCACCGACAGGGTGGCCGAGGCGATCAGGTGGCTGGTGAAGGACGGCAGCAGGTGGCGGCCGATGACGCGACCCGGGCTTGCGCCCATCAGCACCGCGGCGGTGGCGAAATCCTCTTCCCGCAACGCCAGCAGCTTTGACCGCACCGCGCGCGCCAGGCCCGGCCAGTCGAGCAGCCCGAGGATGATGGTGATGCCGAAATAGACCAGGATCGGGCTCCAGTTGATCGGCAGCGCCGCGGACAGCGCCATCCACAACGGCAGCTCGGGGAAGGAGCGCACCATCTCGATGAAGCGCTGGATGATGTTGTCGATCCAGCCGCCGTAGAAGCCCGAAATGCCGCCGAGCGTGATGCCGATCAGGAAGCTGACCGCGATGCCGAACAGGCCGACGGTGAGCGAGATGCGCGTGCCGTAGACGATGCGCGAGAGCAGATCCCGCCCCAGGCGGTCGGTGCCCAGCAGGAAGAGCGTGCCGCCCTCGGCCGGGCAGGCGAGGTGAAAGCGCCCCGGCACCACGCCCCAGAACTCGTATTCGTCGCCGAGGCAGAAGAAGCGCAGCCGGTGCAGGTGGCTCGTATCCTCGGTGTACTCGCGCTTCAGCGTCTGCATGTCGAGGCGCATGCGGTAGCCATAGACGAATGGACCGGCGAAGTGCCCGTCGTGGAACCACTGCACGCTCTGCGGCGGCGCGTAGATGTGACGCGTGTCGCGGGTGTGCAGGTTGTAGGGCGCGAGGAACTCGCTCACCAGGATCGAGGCGTAGAACGCGAGCAGGATGGCGCCGGCGATCACCGCGATGCGGTGGCGGCGGAATTTCCACCACATGATCTGCCACTGCGAGGCGCGATAGAAGCGCTCCTGCTCCGGCGTCAGCTTCTCCGTGGCGTAGGGATCAAACGGCTCGGTGGCGACGAAGTGAGGAAGATGCGGGTCTGCCGCGGCGGCCGCCGGCGTGCTCATTTCGCCACCCCGCCGGTAAGGCGAATGCGCGGGTCGAGCATCGCCAGCAGCAGGTCGGAGATGAACATGCCGATGACCGTGAGCATCGACAGGAACATCAGGAACGAGCCCGCCAGGTACTGGTCCTGGCTGCGCAGCGCTTCGAGCAGCATCGGCCCGGAGGTCTGCAGCGACAGCACCACGGCGACGATGGCCGAGCCCGAGATGACGCTCGGCAGCAGGTTGCCGATGTCGGCGATGAACGGGTTGAGCGACATGCGCAGCGGGTACTTCACCAGCAGCCGGAACGGCGGCATGCCCTTGGCGCGCGCCGTCGTCACGTACTGCTTCTGCAGCTCGTCGAGCAGGTTGGCGCGCAGGCGCCGGATCATGCCGGCGGTGCCCGAGGTGCCGATGACGATCACCGGGATCCACAGGTGCTCGAGCACCGAGCGCGCCTTGCCCCAGCTCCAGGGCTGGCCGAGGTAGTCCGGATCCATGATGCCGCCCACCGACAGGCCGAATTTGACGTTGGCGAAATACATCAGCACCAGCGCCAGCAGGAAGTTGGGGGTGGCGAGGCCGATGTAGCCGAGCAGCGTCAGCCCGTGGTCGCTCCAGCTGTACTGGCGGGTGGCGGCATAGACGCCGATCGGGAACGACACCGCCCAGGTGAACAGGATCACCGAGAAGTTGAGGATGAAGGAGAGCAGCAGGCGGTCGCCCACCACCTCCTTCACCGGCAGGTCGTACTCGAAGGACCAGCCGAGGTCGCCCTGCAGCAACCCGGAAAATCCGCCCTCGGCCGGCCACAGCCCGACCCACACCCCGTACTGCTCGACGAAGGGCTTGTCGAGGCCGTACTGCTTGCGCAGAAAGTCGACCTTCTCCAGCGCCGCGGCGTCGCCCTGGCTCTTCAATTCGGCGATCTGGTTGGAGAGGAAGTCCCCGGGCGGCAGCTTGATGATCGAGAAGGTGATGAAGCTGATCACCAGCAGCGTCGGAATCATGATCAGCATGCGCCGCAGCGTGTACTTGATCATGGCTTGAAGAAGAAGCTGTCCGGGTGGTAGATGCCGAAAAAGGCGCCGGGATCCCAGTTGTAGAAGCCGTTCGCCGGCACGTTGGCCAAGCGCTCGCGCACCACCACCGGCTGCGGCACGCCGGCGACGACGCCGATGGTGAACTGCTGCTGGACGTGCAGCTCGAGCATCTGCTGCCACAGGCGCGTGCGCTCGACGCTCGAGGCCGCCGCCTGCCAGGCGCGGTACAGCTCCGCCAGCCGCAGCACTTCGGGAATGTCGACCGGCTCGCCGCTCTTGCCGCCGGTCTCGACATACTGGCCGAACTTCGGCCACTGCAGCTGCAGCTGGCTGGTGGGCGCAAGCTCATCCGGCGAGGTGTCGGCGGTCGCCAGGCCGTTCTCCAGGCCGCTCCACACCGACATCACCGTCTCGCCGGCGAACACGCGGTTGCGAAAGGCGTCGCGCTGCGACGGCTTGCTGAACAGCTTGATGCCGACCTCGCGCCAGGTCTCGCGCACCAGTTCGAGGACGTCGGTCTGCTCGGTGCTCTCGCCCGCGGTCTCGACGATGATCTCGAGCGGCCGGCCGTCCGGCAGGCGCCGCATGCCGTCGCGTCCGCGCTTGAGGCCCATCTCGTCGAGCAGCTGGGCCGCGCTCTTGCGGTCGTAGCGCGCCCAGGCATCGCGATATTGCTCGCGGAACAGCGGGCTCTGCGGCAGCACCGTGTTGTTCATCTCCAGCGCCAGGCCGAAGTACAGCACCTGGTTGACCAGCGCGCGGTCGATGGCGAGCGACAGCGCGCGCCGGAAGCGCACGTCGCGCAGCACCGCGCGCCACACCGGGTCGTTGACGTTGAGATTGGGAAACAGCGCGAAGTGCGCGCCCTTGCCCGGCCGCCACAGGAAAGTGCGGTAACCGTTCACCGCCTCGCCCTGCTTGAGGAAGGTGTAGTTGTTGAAGTTGACGTCGCGCGCCTGCAGGTCGGCCTCGCCGGCGCCGGTCTTGGCCGGGATCAGCTTGGAATCGGCTACCGCCAGCACCACGCGGTCGATGTAGGGCAACTGGCGCCCCGACGTGTCAACGCGGTGGAAGTAGGGATTCCTCACCGCGACGAAGCGGTCCGCCGGCGCGCGCGTGGTGTTGACCCAGGGCTGCAGCGTCGGCAGCGCCGGGTTATCCGACTCGTACATGTTGTCCATGCGGTTATGCACCGCCGACCAGCGCCGCGTCGCCGAGCCGCTCGCCTCGGCGCGGCGCACCTTCTCGGAGTACTTCTTGTGGAACTGCTTCAGGTAATGCGCCGGCCGGTAGACGAACAGCGGCGCGGCGCCCGCCATGCGCGGCAGGAACTGCGGGTTGGGCTTGGCCCAGCTGTAGCGCACGGTGCGCTCGTCGAGCACCTCGAATTTCGGCGGCGCGCCGTCCACCAGCAGGTCGCGCGGCGGCCCGGAAGGCGAGAGCTCGCGGTTATTCGCCACATCCTCCCAGTAGTAGCGGAAGTCCTCGGTGGTGAAGGGCTGGCCGTCGGACCAGCGGTGTCCCTTGCGCAGGCGGAACGTGAACATGCGCCCGTTCTTGACGTCGACACTTTCGAGGATGTCCGGCACGATGTTGAGTTTTTCATCGTAGCCGGCAAGCCGGGCATAGCCGTAGACCACCAGCAGCCGCGTATCGCGGCTGCGCCCGATCAGCGTGTTGAGCGTGCCGCCATAGACACCCTCGGCCGGCGGGCGCACCACCAGCGGCGGCTGCGGCAGGCGCCGTTCCATCGGCGGCAACTTGCCGGCGGACACTTCGAGCTGGAGCATCGGCGGCTCGTCGCCGGCCGCGGCGACGAGCGGGAAGACCAACGCGAGCAGCGCCCGCAAAAAGACGGTTGCAGGCGTCCTCATGTCGTACGCACCAAGTGGTTTCCGCCGACATCCACCAGGCCGGGGCGCAGGCCCGGCGCAATGCGATAGGGAGTCGGCCAAGCCGCGGGATCCGAGGCCTTGCCCTGCATCAGGGCGTCGAAGTCGAGCTTGCGGTCGAGGTCGGGGTCGGGCACCGCCGCGAGCAGCGCCTTGGTATAGGGATGCACCGGATCGGCGAACAGCGCCGCCGCCGGCGCCAGCTCGACGATGCGCCCGGCGCACATGACCGCGATGCGGTCGGCGAGGTAGTTGACCACCGCCAGGTTGTGCGAGATGAAAAGGTAGGTGAGATTGAGCGCGGCGCGCAGGTCGCGCAGCAGGTTGAGCACCTGCGCCTGCACCGAGACGTCGAGCGCCGATACCGGCTCGTCGCAGATCAGGAGCTCGGGACCGAGCGCGAGCGCGCGCGCGATGCCGATCCGCTGGCGCTGGCCGCCGGAGAAACTGTGCGGATAGCGGCGCAGGTGGCGCACGTCCAGGCCGACCAGCGCGATCAGCTCCTTGACCCGGGCGAAGCGCTCGTCCTCGTTGCCGATGCGGTGGATCACCAGCGGCTCGGCGACGATCTCGTAGACCGACATGCGCGGGTTGAGCGAGCTGAACGGGTCCTGGAACACGAACTGCGCCTTGCGACGATAGGCGAAAAGGTCTGCGCCCTTGAGAGCAAGGACATCCTGGTTCTTGAAAACGATGCTTCCCGATTCCGGCGTGACCGAGCGCAGGATCATCTTGGCCGTCGTGGTCTTGCCGCAGCCGGACTCTCCCACCAGGCCGAGGCACTCGCCGACGCCGACCTCGAAGCTGACGTCGTCCACCGCCAGCAGCTCGCCACCGCTCCTGCCGCCGAGGAAGGAGCGCTTGCGGGTGGCGAAGCGCTTGGTGAGGTTCCTCACTTCGAGCAGTGGCGTGCCGAGCTTCACTTTCGCCCCGCCGCGGCCCGACAGCAGCGGCGAGTCGCTCACCAGCACCTCGCGGATCGGCGTCAGCCGCTCGCCCGGCGCCATGTTGAAGCGCGGCACCGCGCGCATCAGCGCCTTGAGGTAGGGGTGGCGCGGATCGCGGAAGATTTCGGTCAGCGCGCCCGACTCGACCACGCGGCCGCGATACAGCACCACCACCTCTTCGGCCATGTTGGCCACCACGCCGAGGTCATGCGTGATCAGCAGCACCGCCATGCCGAGCTCGCCCTGCAGCTGCTGGATCAGCTGCAGGATCTGCGCCTGGATGGTGACGTCGAGCGCGGTGGTCGGCTCGTCGGCGATCAGCAGCGCCGGCCGGCACACCAGCGCCATGGCGATCATGGCGCGCTGGCGCAGCCCCCCCGAGAGCTCGAACGGATAGGTGTTCTCCGCCTTGACCGGGTCGGGGAAGCCCGTCAGTCGCAGCATCTCGATCACCGCCTCGCGGCGCTGGGCCGGGCCGAGGTCGTCGCGGTGCAATGCCAGCGCCTCGCCGATCTGGTTGCCGATGGTATGCAGCGGCGAGAGCGCCGTCATCGGCTCCTGGAAAATGATGGAAATGCGACCGCCGCGGATGTCGCGCATGGCGCGGCTGGTCGTGCGCAGGCGTGAGATATCCAATTCGTAGCCGGCGTCGCGCGGGGAGCGGCGCGGGTCCCGAAAGATGATCTCGCCCGATTCGATGCGCGCGATGCGCGGCAGGATGCCCATGATGCTCTGCGCGACCACCGACTTGCCGGAGCCGGACTCGCCCACCAGGGCCACGGTGCCGCCCTGCGCAATGCGGAAGGACACGCCATCGACCGCCTTGATGGTGCCGGCGTCGACTTCGATGGAGACCTTCAGATCGCGTACGGTGAGCAGATCAGGCATGCGCCGGCCGAGTATACGGGCTGCGAATCACGGCGTCGCAGGCAGGAATAGCTCGGCCGGGTGGGCCCAGCGCGCGCCCTGCCGGCGCGCCGTTTCGAACAGGCGTTCGAGAAAACGCCACGACGACGCCTCGTGCACCGCGTGGTGCGTGAGGATGCCGATCGGCTCCTCGGTGGCGAGGTCGAGCTGCCGCCGCAGCATGGCGAGCGCCTGCTCGTCGCCGACGAAGCCGCGGCCCGCGTGCCAGGCGACGATGTCGACGTGGGTATTGACCTGCGTCAGCCCGGCGACCGGCGCCGTCACAGCGCGCGGGCCGTAGCCGCTCAGGCCGCGAAAGCCGAATTCGGCCAGGCGCGCCGCCAGGGTCCCGCGCAAGCGGTTCCAGGGTGGCGCGAGCACCGGCAGCGTCCACGAGCCCGCCACGGCCTCGAGCCGCCGGCGCGCCTCGACCAGTCGCTCGAGCGCCGCCGCATCGCCCTCGGCCGCCGGAAACTCGGTCTTTTTCTCGCCCGGACCGGCACGATTGACGTGGTCGCAGCCGTGCTGCAGCACCGCGACCCGCGCATGCAGCATGCGGAACAGCGCCGGCTGCGCCGCCTCCGGCACCACGGCGAGCGCGAGCGGCACCTCGCAGACGGCGGAGAGCTCGAGCAGGCGCCCGATTTCCGCGGTGGGCGCACCGGCGTCGTCGTCCCGCCACCAGAGCAGCGGCGCGTGCCCGGCGTCGCGCCGGCGCCCGATCTCGCCCTCGAATTCACTCCAGGCGCTAGCCATGCGCCCAGTCGCGCAGCAGCGCCGCGCTGCGCGCCGCGCCGCCGAGATCGACGGCCTCCGGCGCCGGGCGCCCGCGCGCGAGCGCGCGGCCGGCCGCTGCGGCAAGCGCGGCGGGCGAAAGCGCCGATTCCTCCAGCGTTTCGACCAGCCCGCGTTGCGCGAGAAGTCGCGCGCGCTGCGCTTGCTCCGATTCGCCCGCGCCGCTGAAGGGGACCAGCACGGCGCAGGCGCGCGCCTGCAGTGTTTCCATCACCGTGTTGTAGCCCGCCTGGCTGATGGACAGCTCGCAATTTCGGAGCAAGGTGGTGAAATCGTTACGGGAAGCTTCGATGATGAGATTTTTTCCTTGAAAGCGATTCAAGTCGGGCCCATTCACCCCGGTGATGATCCGCCAGGTGCGATCCGCAAGCACGCTCTGGGGCCGTGCCGCGATCGCCGCGCGCAGAAGCGCGTCGCCGACCGCGCCGCCGCCGGCCGAGACCAGCACCTCGCCCTGGCCGGCGGACGAGTTTGATGCTTTCATTTCCTGCACCACGAATCCGGTGTAGTGCAGCTTGTCGGCGAGGCGCGGCGCGAGCGGAAACTCGCTCAGGCGCGGGTCGCCGTGCACCAGCACGTGGTCGAAATAACGCGCCACGCGCTCGAGCATCTCGGCGTGGCGGCCCGGCTTGTCCTGCACGATGTCGCGCACCGAGCACACGATGCGCGAGCGGCCCTTGGCGCGCTCGAGCAGCGGCAGCAACTCGAAGGCGAATTGCCGGCGGCCGAAGGGAAAAAGCTCGATCACAAGGATGTCGGGCGACAGCGAGTCATAAAGACCGAGCAAAGCGGATTTGCGTTTTTCCTTCCATGCATCGCTCACCCGGCGACCGCGCGCGTCGACCAGGGACTTGAACGAGGCGTCCTCGGCTGCCGCAGCCGGCAGTTGCATCAACCGTACCGGGGGCGGGACGACCCCTGGCACCGGCAGGCCGCCACTCGCCAGCGTGACTTCAAAGCCTTCGCGCGCCAGAGCCACAGCCAGTGTTGCAGCACGCTTCAGGTGGCCGATGCCGAGCAGGTGTTGCACATGGAAAAGCAGTTTCACTTCAGGTTGAGCTTATCAATCCTCGGCCGGCCGCCGTCGACGCGGAACAGGTGCACGGCGTCCCAGTCGAGCTTGACCGGCGGCGGTCCGAGCATGTCCCAGCCGGTGGCCTGCGCCAGCACCGCGCGAATTACGCCGCGGTGGGTAACCGCAAGCGTGGGCAGCTTCAACTCCTCGATCCATGAATTTACTCTTTGTAAAACCTCTCTCGGACTTTCCCCCTGCTCCGGCCGGAAATCCAGGCCGCGCGCCTCGTTCTCGCGCATCGCCGCGCCGAACTCGCGGCGCAGATCTGCGAGGCGGCGTCCCTCCCATGCGCCCCAATGCATCTCGGC
Organism: Burkholderiales bacterium; assembly: GCA_036394595.1. Taxonomy (GTDB): domain Bacteria; phylum Pseudomonadota; class Gammaproteobacteria; order Burkholderiales; family SG8-39; genus SCGC-AG-212-J23. Next base: position 37,274 of record DASWEU010000033.1, read on the forward strand.
GAGCCGCGGCTCGCGCAGCGCATCGGGCGCGCCGAGCAACGCCGCGGTCTCTACGCAGCGCACGAGCGGGCTGGTGACCACCCGCATGCCGCGGCAATCCGGCGGCAGCACGCTGCCGCGCAGGCGCGCGCGGGCGGCTTGGGTCAAGGCGATGTCGGCGCGTCCCTGGATGCGCCCGGCGGCGCTCCACGCGGTCTCGGCGTGGCGCAGGAGCGCGAGCCGCGTCATCCCGCGCCGAGCGGCGCGAGTGCGTTGCCCAGGCGGCGCGCGGCGGCATCCAGGCCGCGCTCGGCGTAGACGAACTGCGCGGCGTTCGCGCCGAGCGCGCGGCGGCGCTCTTCGTCGAGCAGCAGCGCGCGCACGTGCCGCGCGAGCGCTGCCGGGTCGCCCGGCGGCGCGAGCAGCCCGGTGCGCCCGTCCATCACCACGTCGGGCACGCCGCGCAATGCGCAGGAGGCCACCGGCAGCCCTGCCGCCTGCGCCTCGAGCAGCGCCATGCCGTAGGCCTCGTTCACCGCCGGCCATACCTTCAGATCGCAGGCCGCGAACACTTCCGCGAGGCGACGTTGCGCCAGCGTGCCGAGGAAGCAGGCACGCCCCGGCACCGCCGCCTCCAGCTCTGCCTCGACCTCGGCGCGCGCCGGGCCGTCGCCCGCCACCACCAGCCGCCAGACCAGGTCCTTGATCTCGCCGAGCGCGCGGGCAAGCTCCCGGTACGAGGCAAGCTTGTCCCCTGGGCGCATCATCGCCGCCACCATGATCCAGGGCGCCGCCGGATCGAGGCCGCGCTCGGCGGCAAGGCGCGCGCGGTGCTGGTCGCGCTTCTGCGCCGCGCTGCGGTAAGGCTCGACGTCGAGGAACGGCGGTAGAAACATGATCTTGTCCTTCGTCGTCAGGCGCTCGACGCAGGCGACGTCGTCATGCGTCGGGCAGATGACGAGGTCGGCGCGGCGGATGCCGGCTTCGGCGGCTTCGTGGCCCAATGACCACGGCCCGCCGGCACGCTTGGGCGCGAAGGACGGCTCGGCCACGACATACGGGATGCCGAGCGCGGTGCTCACCGCCGGGCCGAGCCAGTCGGGCGCCTTGTAGTACAGGTGGTAGGTAAACCACAAGTCGGGCCGCTCGCCGCGCGGCGCGTCGTGCCACTGCGAAGCGAGCCGCTGTGCAAGCGTCTCGCCCTGGCTCTTGAGCGCGCTCTGCCGCGCGGCGTCGCCATCGCCGTCGAAACTGCGGAAGGTCGACACCAGCTCGACGCGCTGGCCGGCGCGCCCCAGCGCCTCCATCAGCAGCGCGGCGACCTTGCGGTCGCCGGAGGGCGTGGCGTGCGTCGGCGGCTTAAGCGGTGCGTAGAAGGCGATTCGCATCGCGTTCCAGTCCGAATTTGGCCGCCAGCCGCTCGATGTTCGGCTCGAGTCGGAAATCGCGGTGCACGGCAAGCTGCGCCGCCCGGCCGAGCGTTGCGCGGCGCGCCGGCTCGCGGATCAGCGCCGCCAGTGCCTGCGCCAGGCAGGCGGCATCCTCCGGCTCGACCAGCAAGCCGGTGCCCTCGCCGACCAGCTCGGGAATCGCCGAGACGCGCGTTGCGACACAGGCGAGCGCCTGGCTCTGCGCTTCGGCAAGCACGTTGGGAATGCCGTCGCGATCGCCGTCGGGCGCGATGCGGCTCGCCAGCACGAACAGATCGGCCCTGCGATACTCCTCGAGCAGCGCCGGCTGCGCGAGGGAGCCGCGCCACTGAATGTTTTCCGAAATATTCAGCTTTTCCGCTCGCCGATGCAGCTTGATCTTCAGCGGCCCGCCTCCCACCTGAACCAGTCTCCAATGCAAATCCTTTGGAAGAAGAGCAAGCGCATCCAGCAGCACATCGGTGCCCTTCTTCGCCACCAGCCGCGCGACGCTCAGGATCAACACCGGCTCGCGGCTGCCGTCGCGCGCCGGGCGCAGGATCGGCGTCGCCGGAAAGCGCGCGCTGTCGATGCCGTGATGCACCAGCTCGACGCGGCCGGCCGGCGCCAGCGCCGCCAGGTGGTCGCGGTTGGCGCCGGTGCAGGTCACCAGCCATTCGCAGGAGGCGAGCTTCTCGCGCTTCTCCCACTCGGGCGTGGTCCAGATGTCCTTGGCGTGGGCGGAGGCGGACCACGGCAGGCCGAGCAGCGCCGCGGCGTAGCGCGCCACCGAAGCCGGCGTATGCAGGAAATGGGCGTGCAGGCGCTTCACGTCGCCGGGCAACTCGGCCGCGAGCACCAGCGCCTGGCCGAAGCGGCGCACGCGGTTGGGCGTCGGATCGCGCAACAGATCACGCCACCAAAGCTGGAAGGTTTTTCGATAAGAAGGTCTCTTCCTGCATTTCCACCAAGAAGAAAAAACCCGAACCAGCTCGAAAAACAAATACTCAGGCAGGTAGAGCAACGGCGCGCGGATTTCGTCGTGCACCGGGTGGCGGCGCGCGTCGGTCGGGCGGCGCAGCGAAACGATCACGATCTCGAGCCCGCGCCGCTCGAGGGCCGCGATCTCCTGCGCGATGAAAGTCTCGGAGAGTCGCGGATACCCCTTCAGGACGAAAGCGACCCGCAATTCAACCTATGCGCGAAACGGTCGCCTGCGGAACCTCTTCTTCGGCGGATTCGATCCACGGCGCGACCAGGCGGGAGACGTTTTGCAGGCCCTCGAGAAGCCCCGGCACGATGACCTCCGACGGCCGGTTCTGCCGCGGCAGGGCGCGCAGCGCGGCGGCCATCACCGCCGGGTCGTAGCTGCCGTCGTCGGTCAGCATGCTCACCAGGCCGAGCTCGGCGGCGCGCGAGGCGCGGATGTACTGCTCGAGGCGCGGCGCCGTGCGCGGCACGATCAGCGCGCGCTTGTCCAGGGATAACACCTCGCAGAAGGTGTTGTAGCCGCCCATCGCCACCACGCCCGCGGCGCGCGAGAGCAGCGTCTCGATCTGGCCGTGGAAGGTGATGGTGTCGACGCGCTTGAGCTTCGCCGCGCGGTCCATGAACTCCGCCTGGCGCTCGGCCTGCATGAAGGGTCCGAGCACCAGCAGCGCCGGGTAGGGCAGCAGCGGATCGTGCTCGTAGGCGCGCAGCACCCAGTCGATCAGGCCTTCGCCGTCGCCGCCGCCGCCGGTGGTCACCAGCAGGTAGGGACGGTTGGAGATCTCGGGCATGCGCGGCGGCGCGCCGTGCGTCGGCACCTCGCGATGCAGGTAGCCGGTGTAGACCATCTTCTGGCGCACGCGCTGCGGCAGCGCGATGCCTTCCAGGGGATCACAGATCTGCGGCAGGCCATAGACCCAGATTTCGTCGTACAGCTCGCGCAGCGCGGGCAGCGCCTTCTTCCGCTGCCACTCGGGCTCGAGCAGGCGCGGCTCGTCCATCACGTCGCGCAGGCCGAGCACCAGGCGCGTGCCGCGGCGCTTGAGCGACTTCAGCGTCGGCAGCACCTCGCCGCGCAGGCCGACCGGCTCCTTGTCGACGATGAAGAGGTCGGGGTCGAACAGTTCCGCCGTGTGCTGGATGATCGAGGCGCGCATCAACAGCGTCTGCTCGATGTCGAGGTGCAGGTTGAGCGGCGTGTACTCGCCGTTCCTCAGCTTGATCACGCCCGGCACGCGCACGAAATCGACGCGCGCACGGAAATCGAAGCTGCCGATGATCGGCGAGCCCGACAGGATCAGTACCGATAGCTGCTTGTAGCGCTCGACCAGCGCGTGCGCGATCGCCCGGCAGCGGCGCAGGTGGCCGAGGCCGAAGGTGTCGTGGCTGTAAATGAGAATGCGGGCGTCTTTGCGCTGCGCTCTCATGCGGGACCCCTCCCCTTATGGGGTCAGATTGTCTGCCGGGCGAGGCAGGCCTTGCAAGTGCCGCAGGCCTTATACCCCCCCGGAACCGTCACCGGGCGGCGGCAAGACCACGTCAGGGCGAGGATTTCGGCCGGAACCTGGGCGGCAACCTCGGCTTTCGTGCATTCGTACACGGGATAGATCCACTTCACCTCGGGCTCGCCGAGCTTGCGCGCGCGGTAGCACGCGTACATCTCATCGAAAACCCGGCGCTGGCGCGCCGAGCGGTTGACGATGTCGGTATCGCGCGAAAGCGACCCGACCGCGATACGGTTGCAGCGCGGCGTGTCGATCGCCACCTGGCAGGCGACAAAGGCGATCGACAGATAGTCGATCGGGATCGCTTCGAGGCTGCGGAACTCCAGGCCGGACTCCGAGTAGCGGAACGGCCGGTAACGGCCGCCGCACCAGGCGACGATTTTCTCCACCGCGGCCTGCTCGGCCGGCGCGCGCTGCTCGCGGTTTTCCAGGCGGATGTGGTGCACGCGCAGCTCGTCCGGCGTGCCGGTCAGCAGCTTTACCAGCATGGCGGTGCTGTCCATGCCGCCCGAATACATGACGAGCGTGGTCACGCGGCGATTCTAATTTGTTTTAGCATTGCGCCATGGGGGTGAAAGACCTGCTCGATTTGAAAGGCCGCAGCGCGCTCGTCACCGGCGGCTCGCGCGGCCTCGGCCTGCAGATCGCCGAGGCGCTGGTCGAAATGGGCGCGAAAGTTGCCCTGACGGCGAGGAAGAGGGATGAACTTGACGCGGCGGTTTCGCATCTGGGTTCTCAGGCAATTTCTTTTGTTTGTGATATCGGAAAACGCGAAGCCATTCCCCTGCTCGCCGATGCCGCGCTGAAGGCGTTCGGGAAAATCGACATCCTGGTGAACAACGCCGGCGCCACCTGGGGCGCGCCTGCGGAAGACCACCCGCTGGAAGCCTGGGACAAGCTGGTGAACGTCAATCTCACCGGCGCCTTCGTGCTCGCGCAGCGCGTGGCAAAGAAATCGATGATCCCGGCGAAGTGGGGACGCATCATCAACATCGCCTCGGTGGCGGGACTGCTCGGCCAGGACCCGCGCTTCGCGCCCACTGCGGCGTACACCGCGACCAAGCACGGCGTGGTGGGGCTGACGCGCCAGCTGGCGGCCGAATGGGGCGTGCACGGCATTACCGTGAACGCCATCTGCCCGGGCTTCTTTCCCTCGAAAATGACACGCGCCACGCTCGATACTTCGGGAAAGCTGATCCGCGAATGGACGCCGAACCGCCGCCTGGGCAACGACGAGGACCTGAAAGGCCTGGCGGTGCTGCTCGCTTCGGAAGCTTCGCGTCACATCACCGGCCAGGCGATTGCGGTCGACGGCGGCTCCTCCATCGTATGAACGACCGGCTGCAATTCACGCGCGACTACCAGAAGAAGATTCCGTTCGTCTCGCACCTCCGGATCCTCACCGAATCGCTCGGCGAGGGCAGCGCGCGCCTGTCGCTTCCGATCGAGCCCTACCTCACCAACAGCCTCGGCACGGTGCACGGCGGCGTCATCATGTCGCTGCTGGACGTCGCGCTATGCACGGCGGCGCGCACGCTGCACCCGGAGTCGACCGGCGTCGTCACCATCGATCTGTCGACCTCGTTCATCGGCGGCGGCGCGGGTGCCAGGCTCTACGCCGAGGCCCGCGTGCTGAAGGACGGCAAGAGCATGACCTTCGTCGAGGCCGAGGCGAAAAACGAGGACGGCGCGCTGGTCGCGAAAGCCATTGCAACCGTGAGGGTGAGACATGCAAAAAGCTAGCACGCGTGGCGTGCACCACCTCGCCCTCAATACCGAGGACATGAAATCGACGATGGATTTCTACGTCGACGTCGTCGGCATGCCGCTGGTGCACGCGATGAAGGTGCCGGCGGGACTCGGCACCGGGCCGGGCAATCGCGGCAATCCGCCCTACGAGGAAATCCGGCATTACTTCTTCGACATGGGCAACGACTCGCTGCTCGCTTTCTTCGAGATTCCCAAGGGCAAGGAGCCGCGCGCCAAGCGCGACGGCATCGGCGGCATGCAGCACGTCGCGTTCGCCGTCACGCCGGCGCAGTTCGAGGCCTTGCAGGAGCGCTTGCGCAAGGCGGGCGTCGCCGCCGACGGCCCGCTCGACATCCTGCCGGGCCTGGTGTCGGTCTATTTCTTCGATCCGAACGGCATCCGCCTGGAGGCCTGCTGCCAGGCGGCGGCCGGGGAGAAGCCGCAGGTCATCGGCTCGGTGCACCAGAGCGCCGCGCAGATGCGCAAGGAGCTTGATACGCTACCAACCAAGCGCAAGGGGGAACCATGAGCATGAATACCGGGGATACCACCGTCATTCGGCGTCCGACTTTCCTGCCCGGCGGACGCACCGTCGCCGCCGAGAGGGGCTGGGCCTGGATCGCGGAGGGCTGGAACCTGTTCAAGCAGGCGCCCGGCCTGTGGATCGGCATGATCGTGGTGCTGGCCGTCATCCTGATCGTGCTCGGCATCATCCCGGTCGCCGGCGCTATCGCCACCATCATCCTGCAACCGGTGCTCGGCGCCGGGCTGGTGATCGCCAGCGCCAAGCTCGACCAGGGCGAAACGCCGCAGTTCAGCGACCTGTTCGCCGGCTTCCAGACGCAATTCGGCCGGCTGGCGGCGCTCGGCGGGCTCTACCTCGCGGGATCGGCCGTCATTTTCCTCGGCTTCGTGCTGATCGGCGGCGCCGGCGCGCTCTCGATGGCGCACTCGGGAGAAGCGAGCCCCGCCGCGGTTACCGCATTCCTGCTCGCCTTGCTGGTGGCGTTGGCGCTGCTGGTGCCGCTGATGATGGCGTTCTGGTTCGCTGTGCCGCTCACGCTGTTTCACGATCAGGGCGCGCTCGGCGCGATCAAGGGCAGTTTCGGCGGTTGCCTGCGCAACATCCTGCCCTTCCTGGTCTACGGCGTGATCGGCATGCTGCTCGCCATCCTCGCCTCCGTCCCGCTGGGCCTGGGCTGGCTGGTACTCGGGCCGGTGCTCGCCGCCTCGGTGTACACCGGCTACAAGGACATCTACCTCAGCTCGTGAGGAGCCGGCGCCCGCTCCACAGCCAGGCGAGACCGGCGAGTTGCACCGCCCACACCATGCCGAGCGCCCACGGATAGGCGTCGGGCGAATAGCCCGTGGCCGACGGTGGCCAGCGGTCCAGAATCAAGCCGATGCCCCACTGGCCGCTGAACATGCCAACGAAACCCACCACGTTGATCGCCGTGTTGGCGCGCCCCGCCATGGCACGCGGCGTGCGGCGCGAAAAAATGGAGTAACCCAGAACAACGGAGGTGCCGGCAGCGACGAACAGGCACCACACGAAGAGCGAGCCGTAGCCGAATACCGTGAGGCCGAGGCAGGCGGCCGAAGCCGCTACCCCGCCCAGCAGCAGGTCGAGCGGGTCGCGCCCGCGCCGCTGCCAGCGGTCGGCGGCACGGCCGAAGCCGAGGTAGCCGACGATCATCGCCACGTTGACCGCCAGCAGCCCGCGCGCCACGCCGGCGGGCGCGTAGCCGCCGACATCGCGCAGCCAGGTGGCGATCCACAGCGTCTGCAGCGCCACGGCAGCGCACTGGCTCGCGCCGAGACACAGCGCCAAGCGAAGGAACGCCGCGTTCAGCATGAGGTTCTTCAGTCCTTTCCATGAATCGACAAACGATTCCTCCTGCGCCTGCGACCGACGATCGGGCACCCAGAGCCACAGCACCAGGCTCACCGCCACCGTGGCGGCGACGATCAGCAGGAAGGCGTCGCGCCAGGGCCAGGTGCGCAGCAGCAGCTCGAGCGGCACCGTGGCGGTCATGGCGCCGAGCGCGCCGGCGGCGAATGCCAGGCCGTTCATGGTCGAGATGCGCTCGGGCGGATACCACAGGACAAACGCAGTGAACGAGGCCATCAGGCAGGCCGAGACGCCCAGGCCGATCAGCGCGCGCGCCAGCACCAGGCCCTCATAGGACTGCCCGCGCGAGAAGAGCCAGCCGCCGGCCGCCGCGACCAGCAGCAGCGCGGCATTGACGCGCCGCGGCCCGAAGCGATCGAGCGCCACGCCGAGCGGCAGCTGCGCCAGCGCGAAGGAGAGGAAATACATGCTGGAGAGCAGCCCGAGCTGGCCGGCGCCGAGCCCGAACTCGGCGACCAGCGTCGGCGCCAGCACCGCATTCACCATGCGGTAGACGTAGGAGACGAAATAGCCGGCGATGAACGGCGCCGACACCCGCCAGAACAGGCTCAAACCCTGGGCGTTTCCAGGCCGCCGAGCAGAAAGCGGTTCCAGGTCGGCGTAATGATGATCTCGTTGACGCAGGTGCGCGCCGGCAGCGCGGCGATGAACCGGATCGCGGCGCCGAAATCCTCCGGCTGCGCCATGCGCGCGCGCTCTTCCTTCGAGGGCGGCACCGGGCGCTTTTCCAGAATCGGCGTCGCCGCCTCGCCGGGCAGGATCGAAGTGGCGCGGATGCCGTTCCCGCACTCCTCCTGGTTGATGGATTCGGTGATCGCGATCACCGCGCGCTTGGTCGCGTTGTAGGCCGGCCCGGTCAGCACGCTCGGGTAACGCCCGGCCCAGGACGAGATGTTGATGATCAGGCCGTCCTTCCTCGCGCGCATGCCCGGGATCACCGCGTGACAGCAGTAGAACAGCCCGTTCAGGTTGATCGCAACGACGTCGTCCCAGCCCTCTAGCGACATGTTCTTGAGGTTGCGCTTGCCGCCGCCGATGTTGGTGCCGGCGCTGGTCACCAGGATGTCGATGCGGCCGTGACGCTTCTCGATGCCGGCGGCTGTGGCGACCACTGCGGCCTTGTCGGCCACATCGAGTAGCGTGCCTTCTGCATCGCCAAGCGCTTTGAGCTGCTTCTCAGCTTCACGCGTCGTTTTTTCAGTTCTTCCCGAAATAACAACGCGAGCCCCCGCCTTTACCAGCTCGGTGGCCCCAGCCAGGCCGATGCCCGAGCCGCCGCCTGTGATCCATGCAACCTTACCGTTTAGCATATTGTTTTGAACCGAACAGCACTTCAGCTTGCTCCTTGCTGAAACCCGGCGTCTGCCGCCGGCGCTCGGCCAGGACCTCGACGCCGCGCTTCACCGCGGGGCGCTCGAGCATCCGGTCGCGCCAACGCTTGACGTTCGGGTACTGCTCGATGTCCACGCCCTGGCGCTCGGGCGCGCGCGTCCATGGCATGGTCGCCATGTCGGCGATGGTGTACTCGTCGCAGGCCAGCCATTCGGATTTCTTCAATTGCGCATCCAGCACGCCATAGAGGCGGTTGGCCTCGTTCCGGTAGCGATTCATGGCGTATTCGATCTTCTCCGGCGCGTAGCCGAGGAAATGGTGCGCCTGGCCGAGCATCGGGCCGACGTGGCCCATCTGCGTCATCACCCACTGCATCACCTGCCAGCGCTGGCGCAGGTCCGCGGGCAGGAATTTCCCCGACTTGGAGGCGAGGTAGAACAGCATCGCGCCCGACTCGGCGAGCGCGTAAGGCTTTCCGCCGGGACCGTCCTGGTCGATCATCGCCGGGATCTTGTTGTTGGGCGAAATCTTGAGGAACTCCGGCTTGAACTGGTCGCCGGCGCCGATGTCGACGGCGTGCACGCGGTAAGGCAGCGCGGTCTCCTCCAGCATGATGTGGATCTTGTGCCCGTTGGGCGTCGGCCAGGTATAGAGGTCAATCATCGTCGTAGATCACCAGGGTTCCAGCGATCTTGTCGTGCCATCCCTGCTTGCGCCGGTCGATCGCAATCCAGACGAAGCCGAGAAACAGCGGGACAGCCGAAATCAGGTAGGCGAAATAGCGGCCGACGAGGCGCCCGGTGGAGGGCGCGCCGCCGCTGCGCGCATCGACGATCCTCGCGCCGATCGCGATCTTTCCCGGCGTCGCGCCGTAGAAACGCCAGAACAGCACGGTCGCGGCCGCCGGCACCACCACCTGCAGGGCGAAATCCCAGAAGCCGGCATAGCCGCCCGCCGAGCGCACGACGTAGTCGCGGCCGTAAATCGCCAGCACCAGCGGCACCAGCACGACGAACAGGACCAGGGTGTCGATGGCGAAAGCCAGTAAGCGCTGCCACAGGCCGACGCCGTCAGGCGAGCTTGACGAGCTGCTTGCCAAGGTTCTCCCCTTTCAGCATGCCGATGAAGGCGCGCGCCGCGTTCTCGATGCCCTGCGCCACGCTTTCGCGGTACTTGATCTTGCCCTCGGCAACCCAGCCGGCGAGCTCGGGCAGCGCCTTGGCCCACAGCTCCATGCGGTCCGAGACGATGAAGCCCTGCACCTTGATGCGGTTGGCGAGGATGGACTGGAAGGTCTTCACGCCATAGGGCTCGGTGGCGTTGTACTGCGAGATCAGGCCGCAGACCGCGATGCGCGAAAAGGGATTCATCCGCCGCAGCACCGCATCGAGGATCTCGCCGCCGACGTTCTCGAAATAGCAGTCGATGCCCTTCGGCGCGGCCGCCTTGAGCTCGTCATTGAGCCGTCCCGCCTTGTAGTCGGCGCAGGCGTCGAAGCCGAGCTCCTGCGTGACGTAGTCGCATTTCGCCTTGCCGCCGGCGATGCCGACGGCGCGGCAGCCCTTGAGCTTCGCGAGCTGCCCGACCACGCTGCCCACCGCGCCGGAGGCGGACGAGACGACCACTGTCTCGCCAGCCTTGGGCTGGCAGATGTCGAGCAGGCCGACCCAGGCCGTGACGCCGGGCATGCCGAGCACGCCGAGGTAGGCCGAAAGCGGCACGCGGCCGGCGTCGACCTTGTTCAGGCCCTTGCCGTCGGAGCAGCCGTACTGCTGCCAGCCATACATGCCGACGACCTTGTCGCCGGTCTTGAACCTGGGGTTGCGCGACTCGACCACTTCGCCCACGGTGCCGCCGATCATCACTTCGCCGATTTCCTGCTTGGCGGCGTAGGACTTGGCGTCGTTCATGCGGCCGCGCATGTAGGGGTCGAGCGAGAGCCAGAGGTTCTTCACCAGCACTTCGCCGTCCTTGGGCTGCGGCAGCGGCGCGCTTTCGAGGCGGAAATTCGCCTCCGTCACCCAGCCCGCCGGGCGGCTGGCGAGCACGACCCGCCGGTTTTCGGTCACAGCGAGGCGAAGCGCTCGAGGTGAAAATCCGCGTCGCCGAACTGCCGCGCGATGGCGGTGAGCCGGCGGAAGGCGTGGCTCACCTTCAGCTCCTCGCTCATTCCCATGCCGCCGTGCAACTGCACCGCCTCCTGGCTGACGTGGCGGGCGTTGTCGGCGATCTTGATCTTCGCCATCGATACGGCGCGCGCACGGTCCTTTGAATTTTCGGAAAAATCAATTCTTGAACAGGCCAGACACGACATGGATTTCGCCTGCTCATAGGAGATGTACATGTCGACGATGCGGTGCTGCAGCGCCTGGAAAGTGCCGATCGGCACGCCGAACTGCTTGCGCGTCTTGAGGTACTCGAGCGTGGTGTCGCAGGAGAACTTCATCGCCCCCACCGCCTCGGCGCATACCAGCGCGGTGGCGTAGTCGATCGCCTCTTCGAGCGCCGGCAGCCCGCCGCCGAGCGGCTCGGCCGGGACGCCGCCAAAAGTCACGTCGGCTGCAATCACGCTGTCGAGAGAACGGAACGACTTCAATTGCGCCCGCTTGGTCTCCACCAGACACATGCCGTCCGCCGTCGCCACGACCAGCCAGTCGGCGATCGGGGCGCCGAGCACCGCCGATTTCTCTCCCGATAAAAGATTTTTCCTGAAAACCGATTGAAATCCCTTCATGCCGTAGCGGCTGCCTTTTTCCTCGTGCGCCATGGCGAGCTTCATGCGTCCCTCGGCCACCGCCGGCAAGAGCGTCTTCTTCTGCGCCTCGCTGCCGCCGCGGGCGACCAGGCGCGTGGCGACGGCGCTCGACAGGAACGGCTCGACTACCAGTGCTTCGCCGAAGGCCTCCATCACGCCCATCAGGTCGACCGCGCCGCCGCCGAAGCCACCCTGCTCGGCCGGCACCGGCAGGCCGGTGAGGCCCATCTCGGCGATCGTCGCCCAGACTTTAGTACTCCAGCCCTCGCCGTCGATGATTTTTTTCCGGTCTTCAAACTGATAGGAGTTTTGCAGAAACCGCCTGACCGAGTCGGCCAGGAGCTGCTGCTCTTCGCTGTAATCGAAGTTCATAGTCCCAACGTCATCTTGGCGATGATGTTCCTCTGGATTTCGTTCGATCCGGCGTAAATCGTGGTCTTGCGCATCGACAGATACTTTTTCTGCACCGCTACCGAAAAAGCGTCGCTTGCCGCGGGATCGGCGGCCTGCAGCATCAGCTCGGTGAGGCCCTGCTGGATTTCGGTGCCCTTGATCTTGAGCATCGAGACGTCGGCGCCGGGCGGCTGGCCGCTGCGGCGCATGCGGTCGAGGAACCTGAGGTTGGTGATTTCGAGTGCCTGCAGCTCGATTTCGAGGCGGGACAGGCGGTCGCGAAACCTGAAATTGTCTTTCATGGAAGAAGAATATTTCTTGAGCATGGCGAGCTGGCGCTTCGATTCGCCGATGCGGCCGGTGTTCATGCGCTCGTGCCCGAGCAGGTACTTGGCCACCGTCCAGCCCTTGCCTTCCTCGTGCACCAGGTTCTCGGCCGGCACCTTGACGTCGTCGAAGAACACTTCGTTCACCTCGTGGGCGCCATCCATCAGGATCAGCGGGCGCACCGTGATGCCGGGCGTCTTCATGTCCATCAGCAGGAAGGAAATGCCCTCCTGGCGCTTGCCGCCCGCCGGGTCGGTGCGCACCAGGCAGAAGATCCAGTCGGCGTAATGCGCCAGCGTCGTCCAGATTTTCTGGCCGTTTACAACATAAACATCATTTTGTTTGACAGCCTTTGTTTTCAGCGACGCCAAGTCACTGCCGGAGCCGGGCTCGGAATAGCCCTGGCACCAGAAGTCCTCGCCCCGGTAGATGCGCGGCAGGAATCGCTTCTTCTGCGCGTCGCTGCCGAATTGCAGCAGTACCGGGGCGCACATCTGCAGGCCGAACGGAATGAGCGGCGGGCTGCCGGCGTAGCCCAGCTCCTCCTCGAAGATGTAGCGCTGCACCACATTCCAGCCGGTGCCGCCCCATTCCTTGGGCCAGGCCGGTGCGACCCAGCCCTGCTTGGCGAGGATCTTGTGCCAGCGCAGCAGGTCGTCCCTGGACAGGTGCTCGTAATTCGAGACTTTGCTTCTTAAATCCTCAGGAAGATTCTGGTCCAGCCAGGCACGGACTTCGTCCCGGAAAGCCAGTTCCTCCGACGAGTAATTGAGGTCCATTAGAGAATGGTAACTCCGCCATCGGCGACTATGCACTGTCCGGTGATGAACGCCGCCGCATCGGAGGCCAGGAATACCGCCACCCCGCCAATGTCCCTGGGTTCCCCCAGGCGGCGTAAGGGCGTGGCGGCAATGCGCTCGGCCGCGCGCTTCTCGTTTTCCCAGAGCGCGCGCGCGAACTCGGTCTTGACCAGGCCGGGCGCAATGGCGTTCACCCGCACCTTCTTCGGTCCCCACTCGGCGGCCAGGTTGCGCACCAGGTGGTGGTCGGCCGCCTTCGAGGTGCCGTAGGCGCCGATCACGGTATTGGCGATCAGCCCGCCGATCGAGCCGACGACGATGAAACTGCCGCCACCCTGCGCCGCCATGCCCGGCAGCGTCATGGCGGCGAGCCAGAGCGAGCTTTTGACGTTGTTGGCG
>DASWEU010000034.1:0-4912 GCA_036394595.1 Burkholderiales bacterium
GAGCCACAGCACGCTCTTCACGTTATTCGCCCAGATTTTGTCGAAGGCGTCGTCCGGGATCTCGGTCAGCGGCCCGTAGTAGGGGTTGGAGGCGGCGTTGGCCACCACGATGTCGACGCGCCCCCAGCGCGCAATGGTCGCGTCCACCAGCGCCTTCAGCTCCTCTTTGCGCGAGACGTTGCAGGCCTTGGCGAGTACTTCAAAATTTTTCTTTTCAAATTCAGCTCGCACCTGCTCGCAGGACTCGGCCTTGCGGCTGCAGATCGCGACCTTGGCGCCGGCGCGCGCCAGTTCCTCGGCGATCGACTTGCCGATGCCGCGCGTCGCGCCGGTCACCAGCGCCACCCGGCCGGCCAGATCGAACATGGGGTTCATGGTTCCGATATGTGGAATAGAATATGATTAAGTTAACACTCCGCTGCATCCCGCTTGAAGGAGGAGACGCAATTCATGGGTGCTTCCGATCCCGCGGCGCCGCTTTCGCCGCCGCCTGCCGCATTCAGCTACGAGCACGAAGGCGACCGCCAGTTTGCCACGACCCTCGCCCGCGGCCTCGAAGTGCTGCGCTGCTTCACGCCGCTGGAGCCGCAGCTGGGCAACAAGGAAATCTCCGTGCGCACCGGGCTGCCCAAGCCCACGGTGTCGCGCCTCACCTACACGCTCACCAAGCTCGGCTACCTGCGGCACAACATGCGCCTGGGCAAGTACCAGCTCGGCTCGGCGGTACTGTCGATCGGCTATCCGCTGCTCGCCTCGATGAACGTGCGCCAGGTGGCGCGGCCGCTGATGAAGGAGCTCGCTGACTACTGCAACGGCTCGGTCTCGATGGGCGTGCGCGACCGGCTCTCGATGGTGTACGTCGAGTCCTGCCGCAGCGGCAACGGCCTCACCACCCTTCCGGACATCGGGACGTCAGTCCCCATATCCCATTCCGTGATCGGGCGCGCTTTCCTCGCCGCCTGCAACCCGGCCGAGCGCGAAGCGGTGCTCAACCAGATGAAGGTCAAGGAGCCCGAATCGCATCGGAAATACCGGGTGCCGATCGACAAGTCGCTCGAGGAAATCCGCGGGCGCGGCTTCTGCGTCAGCGTCGGCGAGCTGCGCCGCGAGATCTTCGCCGTCGGCGCGCCGATGCGACGCACCATCGACGGCGAGATCGTGTCGTTCAACTGCATCGTGCCTGCGTTCATGGTGAAAAAAGGCCAGCTCGAGGACGATCTCGGCCCGCGCCTGGTCGCCATGGTGCGCAACATCGAGGCCTCGGTCGGCATTCACTGAGGGCATTCATGGATGGCCGAACGACGCCGCCAGGATCTCCTGGATGCGCCGCACGCCGTCGGTCAGCGCCGCCGGTCCCGGCTGCAGGATGTCCGCCGATTTGATTTCAAAAATCATTTCCTTCTGAACGGCAGGAATCGCGTTCCATCCGGCACGGGCCGCGACTTTTTCCGGCCGGAATTTCTTGCCGCACCACGATCCCAGAATCACCTCGGGGCGCCTTTCGATCACCGCCGCGGAAGAAACGATCCTGCCGGTCGCAGCCGGTGAAACGGCTTTTTCCGGAAATACGTCTTCGCCCCCGGCGATACCGATCAGCTCGCTCACCCAGCGGATGCCGCTGATCATTGGCTCGTCCCACTCCTCGAAATAGACTCTTGGTTTTTTGGGGAAAGTCTTCGCCGTTTCCTTCACGGATTGAAGATTCTTTTCCAGAGTACTTACCAAGGCTTCGCCCTTGGCCGTCGCTCCCACCAGTGATGACAACGTCAGAATCATCGACAGGATTTCGTCGACCGAGCGCTGGTTGAAGAGCATCACGTTGAGCCCGGCTTTCGCCAGGTCGCGCACGATGTCGGCTTGCAGGTCGGAGAAGCCGAGCACCAGGTCGGGCTCGAGCGCCAGGATTTTTTCGTTCTTCGCGCTGAGAAAGGCCGAGACGCGCGGCTTTTCGCGCCGCGCGCGCGGCGGGCGCACAGTGTAGCCCGAGATGCCGACGATGCGCCGCTCCTCGCCGAGCAGGTACAGCGTCTCGGTGGTCTCTTCGGTCAGGCAGACGATGCGCTCGGGGTAACGCGCGGGCATGGCGGCAATATAGACTAGGCCGATGCCGGGACCTCTCAGCGGTATTCGCATCCTCGAGTTCGAGGCCATCGGCCCGGCGCCGTTCGCCGGCATGCTGCTCGCCGACATGGGTGCGGACGTGCTGTTGGTCGACCGCCCTGCCGCTGCGGATCTTGGCCTGAAGCGAGAGCGGCGCCACGACGTCATGATGCGCGGCAAGCGCTCGGTGACTCTCGATCTCAAAAGCCCCGGCGCCGTTGATATTGTATTTTCATTAATTGAAAAATCAGATGCCTTGATTGAAGGCTTCCGTCCCGGCGTCATGGAGCGCCTGGGACTCGGTCCTGATGCGGCGCTCGCGCGCAACCCGCGGCTGGTCTACGGCCGCATGACCGGCTGGGGCCAGGACGGCCCGCTCGCGCCGCGCGCCGGTCACGACATCAACTACATCGCCCTCGCCGGCGTGCTGCACGCCTTCGGCCGCCGCGGCGAGGCGCCGGTGCCGCCGCTCAACCTGGTGGGCGATTTCGGCGGCGGCGGCATGCTGCTCGGCTTCGGCGTGGCCTGCGCGCTGCTCGAAGCATGCCGCTCGGGGCGCGGCCAGGTCGTCGACGCCGCCATGGTCGACGGGGCCTCGCTGCTGGCGGCGATGTTCTCCGGCTTTCTCGCCACCGGGGACTGGTCCGAGGAGCGCGGCACGAACATCCTCGACACGGGTGCGCCCTGGTACAACGTCTATGAGACGAAGGACGGCAAGCACGTCTCGATCGGCGGGATTGAAAGTCGTTTTTATGAAGAGTTGCTTTCCCGCCTGGAACTTTCGCAGTTGCCACAACACGACCGCTCACGCTGGCCGGAAATGAAAAAACTCTTCACCGACAAATTCAAAACGAAAACCCGCGAAGAGTGGTGCCAGGTGTTCGAGGGCTCGGACGCATGCTTTGCGCCGGTGCTGAGCTTTTCGGAATCCCGCGTCGATGCGCACAACCGGGCGCGGGCCAGCTTCGTCTCGGTGGGCGGTGTCGAACAGCCCGCCCCCGCCCCCCGCTTCTCGCGCACCCCCGGCGCGGTGCGCCGTGCGCCGCCGGAGCGCGGCGCCGGCGGCGCGCAGGCGCTGCGCGACTGGGGGTTCGGCCAAAACGAAATAACCGGCTTACAATCGCGCGGCCTGAAAACAAAGGATTGACGCCATGCTCGGACGCCTGATGCCCCGCGAGGGAAAATTCTTCGACCTGTTCAACGCCCACGCCGAGCGCATCGTCGAAGGCAGCCGCGAGCTCGCCGCGATGATCGGCACCTTCAGCGAGCTCGATGCGCACGCCCAGCGCATCGACGCCGCCGAGCGCGCCGCCGACAAGATCACCCACGAGACCATCTCGCTGCTGCACAAGACCTTCATCACGCCCTTCGACCGCGAGCAGATCCACCAGCTGATCACCACCATGGACGACATCCTGGATCTGATCCAGGACGTCGCCGAGTCGGTGGCGCTCTACGACCTGCGCAGCGTGACTCCCGAGGCGAAGCAGCTCGCCGAAATCTGCCTGGCCTGCTGCGACCGGGTGCAGACCACCGTCGGCCTGCTCACCAACATCAAGAGCTCGGAGGCGATCCTCAAGTGCTGCGAGGACATCGACCGCCTGGAGTCCGATGCCGACCGGGTGATGCGCGCGGCGGTATCGAAGCTGTTCCGTGAGGAAAGTGATCTCAAGCAGGTGATGAAGCTGCGCGTGGTCTACGACCTGCTCGAGACGATCACCGACCGCTGCGAGGATGTGGCCAACGTCGTCGAGGGCATCGTACTCGAGAATTCCTGATGGACGGCGGCGCCGCGTCCCAGCTTGGCCTGGGCGTGCTCATCGGGCTGATCGCCGTTGCGCTCGCCTTCGATTTCATGAACGGCTTCCACGACGCGGCGAATTCCATCGCCACCGTAGTCTCGACGCGCGTGCTCAAGCCCTACCAGGCAGTGGCGATGGCGGCGTTTTTCAACTTCGTCGCCGTGTTCGTATTTCACCTGAGCGTGGCCTCGACCGTGGGCAAGGGCATCATCGATCAAGGCAACGTCGACCAGTACGTGGTGTTTGGCGCGCTGGTGGGCGCCATCGCCTGGAACGTGATCACCTGGTACTACGGCATCCCCTCGTCCTCCTCGCATGCGCTGATCGGCGGCATCATCGGCGCCGGCGTCGCCAAGGCGGGCACTGGAACGCTGATCCCTGCCGGCATCCTCAAGACCGTAGCCTTCATCTTCATCTCGCCGCTGATCGGCTTCGTCGTCGGCTCGGTCCTGCTGCTGGTCATCTCGTGGATCTTCGTCCGCTCGACACCGAGCAAGGTCGACCGCCTGTTCCGCAAGCTGCAACTCGTTTCCTCGTCGCTCTACAGCCTCGGCCACGGCGGCAACGACGCGCAGAAGACCATCGGCATCATCTGGATGCTGCTGATCGCGGCGGGCACGCCCGGCGCCAGGGAAGCCGTGCCCTTCTGGGTGGTCATCCTGTGCTATATGGCGATCGGCCTGGGCACGCTGTTCGGCGGCTGGCGCATCGTCAAGACCATGGGCCAGCGCATCACCAAGATCCGCCCAGTAGGGGGCTTCTGCGCCGAGCTGTCGGGCTCGGCGGCCCTGTTCATCGCCACCGCTCTCGGCGTGCCGGTATCCACCACTCACACGATCACCGGCTCGATCGTCGGCGTTGGCACCGCGCAGTCGGTCTCGGCAGTGCGCTGGGGCGTGGCAGGTGACCTGGTGTGGGCCTGGGTGCTGACCATCCCCTGCTCGGCGTTCATCGCCGGGCTGGCGTGGTGGATCGCCCGCCACGGCTTCGGCTAAGCGCGGTTTTCCTTT
>DASWEU010000035.1:0-2656 GCA_036394595.1 Burkholderiales bacterium
GTGCCGGCTTATGTGCCGCTGGACGAGCTGCCGCGGTACTGGTCGCTCCCCGTGCACAAGTTCATCGAGGCGACCGGCGCACCCAGCGGCTGGGCATGGTTCGGCGAGCTCGGCTATGGCGACGGGCTGAACCTCGCCGCCATCGCCCTCCTCGGCCTCGTAACGCCGGTCTGCTATGCGCGACTGCTTGCAACCCTCATAGCCGAGCGCGACTGGCTACAGGCCGCGCTGGCCCTGGCGCAGCTTATCGTGCTGCTCGCCGCGGCGAGCGGGGCGGTGGCCTGAACTCGTTGACGGTGCTAGACTTTTTTCGGCTGACCAAGAAAAGGAGAAAACCATGGCCGCGTTCTTCCAATCCCTGGGCAAAACGATCACTGCCGGTGTCGTGCTGCTCATTGTCCTGCTCATCATCCTGACGGGTGCCGGCGGCAAGATCGCCATAGGCGAGCACGGCTGGTGGCTCTTCGCGATGCGCTGGCTGCACGTCACGGCCGGCGTGATGTGGATCGGCCTCCTCTGGTACTTCAACTTCGTGCAGACGCCGTCGATGCCCAAGATCCCGGATGATCAGAAGCCGGCGGTGAGCAAGGTGATCGCGCCGACCGCGCTCTTCTGGTTCCGCTGGGCCGCCATGGCGACCATCATCCTGGGTCTGCTGCTCGCGATGATGAACGGCTACCTGGTGCAGGCGCTTACGCTGCAGAAGCCGTTCACCTCGATCGGCATCGGCGCCTGGCTCGGCACGATCATGTGGGCGAACGTCTGGTTCGTCATCTGGCCGAACCAGAAGAAGGCGCTCGGCATCGTCGCGGTAGAAGCGGCCGAGAAGGCTGCGGCGGCGAAGCGCGCGGGCATGGCCTCGCGCATCAACACCATGCTATCGATCCCGATGCTCTACTTCATGGTGGCGCAGAGCCACGGCGGAATAGCGTTCTAGCTACTGCTTCGCACCGGGGATGCCGCCGAGGCGGGTCCCCGGCTTGATGCCGCGCGCGGCGAACCAGCCGAGGTTCATCTCCAGGGCATAGCGCGAGGGCCGCTTTGCGCAGTGCGAATCCTCGGTCTGCGGCGCCATGTCTTCCACGTTGATGATGGTGCCGCCGTCGTCGATGAATGCGACCGAGAGCGGCAGCAGCGTGTTCTTCATCCACATGCATTGCTGCTGGGTTTCGTCGAAGATGAAGAGCATGCCGGCGTTGGGTGGCATGGTGGCGCGGTGCATGAGCCCGGTCATGCGCGAGCCGTAGTCGGCGGCGACCTCGGCGCGGATGAGATGCATGCCGGCGTTCAACTGCACCACGGGCAATTGCGGCTGCTGGGCGAAGGCCGGGGCAGCGGCGAGCGAAAGAGCGAGGAGCAGGCGCATAAATGAAAAAGGCAGGGACGCGCCCTGCCCTTGTATCAGATCGAAGCGGGTTACTTCTTGTCCATCTTGTCCATTTTGTCGGCCGACTTCTTCTTGCCGTCCTTGGACTTCTTCTCGCTTTTCTTCTTGCCGTCCTTCTTGTCCATCTTCTTGTCCATCTTCTCCGACTTCTTCTCCATCTTGTCGGCCTTCTTGTCCTGCGCGACTGCGGCGAAGCTCATGGCCGCAAACACCGCCGCGACGAGGACTGCAAAGAGCTGCTTCATCGTCATCCCCTTCTCTGGTTGTATAGGAAAGAACCGGCCTTGGGCGCAGTCCGCTCCCTATAACGCGGCTGCTGACAAATGGTTGACTGCGCGTTGACTGCGTTTTTCTGGACTGCAGGTCGACGCCCGGTGGAAGTGATTCTAAATCAATACTCTAGGTGTCACAAACGCGGCTATAATCGCCCCCTTTCTGAGCGTCCCGATCCTCCGTGTCCAGCGTAAAACCCCGCATCATCTATACCCTGACCGACGAGGCGCCTCGCCTCGCCACCTATTCCCTGCTGCCCATCCTGCGCGCCTTCGCCAAGCCCGCCGGAATCGAGATCGCGGAAAGCGACATCTCGGTGGCTGCCCGCATCCTGGGACTGTTTCCCGAGTCCCTGGCGCCGGGGGAGCGCATTCCCGACAATCTGGCCGAGCTCGCCAAGCTCACGCTCAAGCCCGAAGCCAACATCATCAAGCTGCCCAACATCAGCGCTCCCGTCGGCCAGCTGACGGCCGCCATCAAGGAGCTGCAGTCCAAGGGCTACAAGCTTCCGGACTATCCCGAAAATCCCAAGAGCGACGCGGAAAAGGCGGTCCGCGCCAAGTATTCGAAGGTGCTCGGCAGCGCGGTCAATCCGGTGCTGCGCGAGGGCAACTCCGACCGGCGCGCGCCGAGCTCGGTGAAGAACTACGCGCGCAAGAACCCGCATTCGATGGCTGATTGGGATCCCGCCTCGCGCACCCACGTCGCGCACATGCGCGACCACGACTTCTACCATGGCGAGAAGTCGATGACCCTGACGCACGCCTGCGAGGTGCGCATGGACCTCGTCACGAAGAGCGGCAAGACCATGGTGCTCAAGCCCTCGCTGGCGCTGCTCGAAGGCGAGGTGATCGACAGCATGTACATGAGCAAGAAGGCGCTGTGTGCCTTCTTCGAGAAGGAGATGGAGCACGCCAGGGAGCACGACCTGCTCTTCTCGCTGCACGTCAAGGCGACCATGATGAAGATCTCACACCCCATCGTGTTCGGCCATGC
>DASWEU010000036.1:0-14571 GCA_036394595.1 Burkholderiales bacterium
GCTGCAGAACGACGGCGTCTCGCCCGCCGGTGGCACGCCGGAGCAGTTCCTCGCGGCGATCGCGAAGGAAATCGAGACCTGGGGAAGAGTAGTGCGCGACGCCGGCGTGAAGGCCGAGTAAGGCGCGCCTCAGACCTTCAGCAGGTCGGGCGAGAGGTATTTCTGGCGGAAGGCTTCGAAGTCGACGGTGTCCGCGGCTTCGATGCGGCTCTGCTCGGCGAGCGCTTCCGCGGCGAGGTGCACGAAGCGCGCGTCGGTCTTCGCGTCGAAAAGCAGACCGCGCAGATAGGCTGCATGGCGCTTCGACTCGGCGAGCGCGAAGCGCGTGAAAGAGTTGTCGTGCTCACGCGCCATCGTCGCGAGAACGCGCGCCGACGGCAGCGCTTCGGGGTGGTCGAGCGCATGCAGCGCCGCCGCCACGGCATCCTGGTGAGCGTTGCCCGTGCCGAGCGCGCGGTCGAGGGCTTCCGCGGTCGATTTGCTGTTCAAGAGAAGTTCCGAACCCCAGTTTTTCAGCTTCACCTGAGAAGAATTTTTATTTAACAGCAGTCCTGGTTCCCGTCCCCTGGTCGCTACGGCCTGCTGGTTGCGGCCGACGGCGGCGATCTCCTCGGGCGTATCGGGCGGGCTGGGGTCGATCAGGCACTGCAGCAGGAAAGCGTCGATGAAGCGCATGGTGGGCGCGGCGATGCCCACCGGCTCGAACGGGTCGAGGTCCATCAGGCGCACCTCGACGTACTCGACGCCGCGCTCGCGCAGCGCATGCAGCGGCCGCTCGCCGCGGCGGATGCGGCGCTTGGGGCGGATGGTGCCGTAGAACTCGTTCTCGATCTGCAGCAGCGAAGTCGATAGCTGGTTGTATTGGTTATTTTTGAAAATGCCGATGGCTTCATAGGGCGGATAGGGATGCGTGAGCGCGTCGTAGAGCGAGGCGGTGTAGCTCTTCAGGCTGTTGTAGCTCACGGCGAGCGAGGCCTGCGCGTCGCTCTGGTAGCCCAGGCGCCCCATGCGCAGCGAGGTGGCGTGCGGCGCGTAGAGCGAGCCGGGCGCGAGCGGCTGCAGCTCGTGCCTGCGGCCCTCGACGAAGCTCGGGCACACCGCGGGCGAGGCGCCGAACAGGTAGAGCAGCAGCCACGAGCGGCGGCGGAAATTGCGGATCAGGCTGAAATACTGCTCGCTCGTCACGCCGGGGAGCGAGAAATTGTAGTGGATGCCCGAGATGGCCTGCATGCGCCGGCCGTAACGGTACGAGAGACCCATGCGATAGACCGTCTTCGCGCGACCGACATTCGAGCTGCCATAGCGCCCGAGCGGAATGGCGTCGTCGGCCGGCAGGCCGCAGGGCATGCTCGCCACCCAGAGGATCTCGGAGCCGCGCGGTTCTCCTATATGCCGGAAGACGAACTGGTGGACCTCGGTGAGCTGGCCGATGAGCGCCTCGGCGCTCGAGTGCGTGCCCGTGATCAGCTCGAGCTGCGATTCGCTGAAGTCGGTGGTGATGTGCGGGTGCGTGAGCGCAGCGCCGAGCGCCGCGGGGTGCGGCGTAAGCGCGAGCGTGCCGTCGGCGTGCACGCGCAGGCTCTCTTTCTCGACGCCGCGCAGGATGCCCTTCAGTCGCGACGGGTCGAGGAACGCGGAATCTGCCGGCATGGGATCGATTCTAAGGGCGCAGGACGCGCCTTTTTTATCAAGATAAAGCAGCGAAACGCCCTGTAATGATTTCGCTGTTCTTCGCCAGCGCCGGCAAATTCCCGCGCCCGACCGAGGTCTAACCGGCCAATTGCCGCCTGTGGAACCTGCACATCACCTGGACCGACCCGCGTTCAGCCCTTGGTGGTGGTCTTGCGGATTTCCTTCTCGTCCGTCCACTCCAGCAGGCCGTTCTGGATGTTCCACAGCTGGAGATTGAACTTGTAGTAGACGTCCTTGACGTCCTTGATCTGCTTGACGATGGACGTGATGTTGCCTTCCATGCGGTACTGGGCGCCGACCATGCGGCCCTTCGCCGCCGCCTGCTCCTTGGCGTAGAACTCGCTCTCCTGGCGCTTGATCTCGTCGGTCGCCTGGTTCATGGCCGCGGCGTCGACGGCGAAGCGCACCTTGCCGCTCTTCTGCAGCTCGACGCGGATGGTGTCGGTGATGGCGCGCGTGTCGATGTACTCGCTGGTCTTGTTGCGCACCTCCTGCACCGTGACGACCGGCAGGCCGCTCGAGACGATCACCGGGGTCTGCAGCATCGAGCGCGTCATGGACTCGGCGATCAGTTGCAGGTCGGTCGAGCCGAACTGATTGGTGATGGTTTCGGTGGCGCGTGCGTCGCCGTAGCGGGTGGTGTCCTTGGCGCAGCCGGCGGCGAGAAGCGCCGCGGCGACGAGCGGCAGGATGGCGAGACGATGGGCGGTGATCATTCCTGGCTCCTCAGGATCAGGCGGAAATCGACCGCCTTGGCCGTGGGCGAAATCGCGTCGATCGGGAAATTGGAGTTCTCGTACATCAGCAGGGGCTTCCACGGCTCTTCTTCCCAGGCGCGCACGCCTTCGCGGTCGATCCAGCGGAACTTGTAGGCGATGCGCTTGACGCTGGAGCTGTCGTTGTTGAGGTTGGCGTTGATCTTGATCAGGTCGCCGGTCATGCTGCAGCGCAGCTCGGTGGCGACGATGGTGGTGCGCTTGCCTTCCGATTGGACCTTGAGCTTGAGCAGGTCATCCATCGAGCCCGCCTTGGCCTCGCCCAGCGGGCAGCCGAAGGCGAAGCCCGGCTTCTCGAATCCCTTCTGGCTGGCGCAGCCGGCGCTCAGGGCGGCCGCCAGCAGTAATGCGATGGTCCAGGTGCGGTTCATTGCTTGACCTCCTTCGGTTGCGGAACCTGATCTAACGTCTGCGGCACCCCGCCCGTTGACGGCGCCGGCGCGGCCGGCGCATTGACAAACAGCCGATTGCGCAACAGGCGCAAGTCTACCACCGCGTAGCGGCCGGAAATATTCACCGGCGCGCTGCGCTCGCCGAGCGTGACGACGTGGCTGCCGGCCGGCAGGCGCACGCGCGCGATCGAGATGCTCGAGGGCAGCGTGCGCCAGGTGCGCTCGTCGGCCTGCTCGGTGACGAGCGAGCCGAAGGCGACCGCGAGCGAGGCGAGCGCCGCGCCGGCGGCAGCCTGGTCGTTGCCGCGCGAGCTGTTGTTGAGTCCCTGCTGCAGCACCGCGCGCGAGGCGGAGCGGACCGCGGCGCGCAGCATGATCTGCGGCATGTCGTCCTTCAGCCGGCGCCGCGCCATCAGGTCGATGCTGGCGATCGGCGCGAGCTCGAGCGAGCGGGCGCCGTCCACCGCAAGGCGCGTCGGCGCGGACAGCGGCCCGGACGCTGCCATCACGGGAAACGACACGGTCACCAGCACGGAGCCGGAAATAGTCGGCACCGGCAGGCTGAACTGGCGCGACTGCAGGGCGGGCGCCGCGCCCGATTCAACGACGAACAGCACGTCGGTCAGGCTGTCATTCGGCGCGCTCAGCCGCTCGTCCAGGCCGCGCAGGGCTTCCTCGAGCAGCGGCTGGCCGGGCTGCAGCTCGTTCGCCAGACGGTAGCCGGGCGCAGCGAGGCTTGCCTCGCCCAGCGCCTCGTAGACGAAGCCGGCGAGGTAATGCGACAGCGCGCTCTGGTAGCTGTTGCGCAGCGCATTCACCTCGGGACTGTCGATGGTCTGGATCGGATAGCCGTTCAACTCCTTGAAGCTGGTGCGCGCGCCGCGCTTCTTGGCGTCTTCCTCGACGGTGGCGACCTGCTTGCCGTGCTCCTCTTCGATCTGCGCCTCGAGCTCGTGCGTCTGCCTGATCGCCACGCGCGCCCGGTCCCATTCGCCCATGGAAAGCTGGTTGAGCGCCATCAGCGTGAGGAGCATCGTCTTCTCATAGTCGTAGCCCGGATAGGAGCGCAGGCGGTCGTTGACCAGATAGCTGGAGGCGCCGCGCAACGCGTTGCCGATCGCATCCACCGGCGTCGCGTCCGCGCCCTGGATGCGCAGGGCGGCGATGGTCCAAGTCTTCTGGCTATCCGCGAAGCGGCTGGCGAGCCGCTGCAGCATGCCGAGCTCGAGGTAGTAGAGCAGGTCCTTGGCCGGGCCGGGGTTGGCCGCGTTCAGCTGGCTGATGGCGCCGTCGAGATTGCCGCTCGCCGCCTGGTCGACGCTCTGCAGCAGCGACTTGTCGTAGCTGCGGAAAGCGGCGCAGCCGGACAGGCAAAGGGCTAGTCCGCACGCCAGCCAGATCCGCATACTCCCCCTCGGTAGCCGAGCGCAAAAAGCGGCGCGGCGATGGAAGCGTCGATGGTACTGTACTAGCGTCGCGCCGCCGCGTTGACGACGTGCGGCGCCGGCTGTGGATTCGCCTTCGCCGCTTCATACAACGGTTGCAGCTTCGCGCCCAGCTCCTTGAGCCGGGCCGCGCGATGCTCGGGCGACGGGTGGGTGGAGAGGAATTCCGGCGGCGCGCCGCCCAGGCTGCCCATCTTCTCCCACAGCGTCACCGCCGCCTTCGGATCGTAGCCGGCGCGCGCCGCGAGCTCGATGCCGATCTGGTCGGCTTCCGATTCGCTTTCGCGGCTGTTGGGCAGCTGGATGGCGTAGACCGCCGCCTGCTGCATCAGTTGCGAGCCGGCATCGCCCAGGCCGATGGCGATCGCCAGCAACTGGGTGCCGATGCCGGTGCTGTACGCCACCGACATGCGCTCGCGCGTGTGATCGGCGAGCGCGTGGCTGATCTCATGCCCCATCACCATCGCGATCTCGTCGTCGCTGGCGTGCAGCTTGTCCCACATGCCGGCGTAGATCGCCATCTTGCCGCCCGCCATGCAGAAAGCGTTGACGGTCTTCGGATCGTTGATCACCTGCACTTCCCACTGCCAGCGCGCGGATGCCGGCCGCAGGCGGATGGCCTGCGCGACCAGGCGGTCGGTGATCTCCACCACTTTCTGCGTACGCGGCGTGCCGCTCTCGATCTGCCGCTTGCCGTTGAGCTGGCCCATCATCTGCGTGTAGGCCGAGGCCGATTCGCGCACCGCCGTGTCCTCGGACACCACCAGCAGCTGGCTGCGCCCGGTGATCGGGTTGGACGAGCAGCCGGCGAGCGCCGCCGCGGCGAGCGCGAGCAGCGCGAGGAAGGGCTTCATGGGCGCGATTCTACGGCGCGCGGCGCCGGCCAGCTGTAACTGAATGTTGCTAGTTGGCCTTTCAGTCTTGCCGGTGAATGTTGCTAGGCGGCCTTGCGATCGTCGCGCCGCGGCAGCTCGCCGATCGCCGCGCTCACCGCGTCCTCGACGCGGTCGAGGAACACGAACTCGAGGCGCGCGCGCGCCTCGGCCGGCACCTCTTCCAGGTCCTTTTCATTCCGGCGCGGCAGCATCACGGTCTTGATCCCGGCGCGCAGCGCGGCGAGCGTCTTCTCCTTCACGCCGCCGATCGGCAGCACCAGGCCGCGCAGCGAAATCTCGCCTGTCATCGCCACGTCAGGTTTGACCGGCTTTCCGGTCAGGAGAGAAATCAGGCTGAGGAACATCGCGACACCCGCGCTCGGGCCGTCCTTGGGCGTCGCGCCGGCGGGCACGTGAATGTGCAGGTCACTCTTCTCCAGAGAATCAGGAATAAATGATCTTGATAAGGTCAACGCTGCTTGCGCCGACTCCTTCATCACGTCGCCGAGCTGGCCGGTGAGGATCAGCTTGCCGCTGCCGGGCACCTTGGAGGCCTCGATGAACAGGATGTCGCCGCCCACCGGCGTCCAGGCGAGTCCGGTCGCCACGCCGGGCATCGCCGTTCTCTGTGCGGTTTCATTTTCGAATTTTTTCTGACCCAGAATTTCCCGCAGATCGTCCACGCCAACCGCAATATTCTTGGACAGGCCCTCGGCAATTCTCATCGCGGCATTTCTGAACACCGAGCCGATCTCGCGCTCAAGCGTGCGAACGCCGGCCTCGCGCGTGTAGCTGCGAATGATTTCCTTCAATGAAGGTTCCGCGATTTCCACTTGAGAAGCCGACAGCCCATTCGCTTCGAGCTGCCGCTTGACCAGGTAGCGCTTGGCGATCTCGAGCTTCTCTTCCTCGGTGTAGCCGGGCAGCGCGATGATCTCCATGCGGTCGCGCAGCGGCCCCGGGATGGTGTCGAGCATGTTCGCGGTGGTGATGAACATCACCTTCGACAGGTCGAAGTCCACCCCCAGGTAGTTGTCGCGGAACCTGGCGTTCTGCTCCGGGTCGAGCACCTCGAGCAGCGCGCTCGACGGGTCGCCGTGGAAGCCGCCGGCGCCGACCTTGTCGATCTCGTCGAACATCAGCACCGGCGTGCGCGACTCGGCGCGCTTGAGCGCCTGGATGATGGCGCCCGGCAGCGCGCCGATGTAGGTGCGCCGGTGGCCGCGGATCTCCGCTTCGTCGTGCACGCCGCCGAGCGCCACGCGCTGGAACTTGCGCCCGGTGGCGCGCGCGATCGACTGGCCGAGCGAAGTCTTGCCCACGCCGGGAGGCCCGACGAAGCACAGGATCGGGCTCTTGCCCTGCGGGTTGAGTTTCCTCACCGCCAGGTGCTCGAGGATGCGGCGCTTGATCTTGGCCAGGCCGAAGTGGTCCTCGTCGAGAATTCTCCTGGCTTTTTGAACGTCAATTTCTTCTGTTGAAGAAACTTTCCAGGGCAATTCCGACAACCATTCGAGATAGGTCCGCAGCATCGAGCCTTCGGCGCTGCCCTCGCCCATGCGCTGCAGGCGCTTGAACTCCTTGTGCGCCTGCTTCGCCACGGCCTCGGGCATGCCGGCGTCGTCGATCGCCTTCTTCAGCTCCTCGAGCCCTTCGGCGCCTTCCTCGCCCTCGCCCAGCTCCTTCTGGATCTGGCGCATCTGCTCGCGCAGCACGTGCTCGCGCTGGCGCTCGTCGAACTCCTTGCGCGTTTTCTCGCCGATCTCCTTCGAGATGCGCAGCACGCCCACCCGCTCGGCGAGGAGCCGCAGCACCTGGTCCAGGCGCCGGCCGAGGTCGAAGGTCTCGAGCAGTTCCTGCTTCTCCTCGATTTTCACGTCGAGGAGGTTGGCGACCATGTCGGCGAGCTGCCCGGGCGAGTTCATGCCCTGCACCACGCCGGCGAGCTCCTCGGGCGCGTTGGGCAGCAGGCTGATGGCCTCGGTCGACTGCGTCTTCAGCTGCAGGAAGCGCGCCTCGAGCTGCGGCGTCAAGGTTTCGTCCGCTTCGACGAAGGCGACGCGCGCGACGAGGAACGGCCAGCCGTCGAGAAACTCGAGCACGCGGAAGCGCCCCTGGCCCTGCACCACCATGTGGTGCGTGCCGCCCGCAGCGCTGATGTAGCGCACCACCTGCCCGGCGGTGCCGACCCAGTGGAGGTCGTCGGGACCGACGTCGTTCGCCTTCGCGTCGCGCTGCAGGAGGAAACCGACCGGGCGCTCGGTGCGCGCCGCTTCCTGCGCGGCGGCGATGGAGCGCGCGCGGCCGACGCTCAGCGGCGTGAGCACGCCGGGAAACAGCACGGTGCCCCGCATCGGGATCAGGATCAGGGCGTCCTTGGGAATCGGCTTCACTGCCGGTAGGGTTTTCATGGGGTGTACATGGCGGCCCCCGGCGCCGACTTCAAGGGGCTTTGGCCTGCTCCACCAGCCAGCTTCGAAAGGCGGTCACCGCGGGTCGGTCGGCAATGACCTCAGGGCAGATAAGGAAATAGGCGCCCACCGGCTTCACCTCGACGTCGAACGGCGTGACCAGACGTCCCGAGCGGATGTCGGCGTCGACCAGCGGCCGCAGCGCGAGCGCCACGCCGAGTTTCTGCGAGGCGGCCTCGAGCGACAGGATGTTGGTGGAAAAGCGCGGGCCGCGGCTGCCATCGACGCGCTCGGCCACCCCCGCCGCGGCGAGCCATTTGCGCCAGGCGTCCCCGCCGGCGACCAGATCCATGGCGTCGTCGTGCAGCAGCAGGTGCAGGGCGAGGTCCGCGGGGTGCTTCAGCGTCGCCGCGATCTCCGGTGCCGCCACCAGCGCCATCGAGGCGCCGAACAGGCGATCGACGCGAAACCCCGGGTAGTCGCCCAGGCCGAGGTGAATCTCGACACCCGAGCTCATCTCCCGCAGGTCCAGATTGCTCATCAGGGCGTTCGAGTCCAGCGCCCCGGCGTCCACCATCTTGCTCGAGCCGACGACGTGCACGTCGACCTTGGGCTCGCGTTTGGCGAAGGCGGCGAGGCGCGGCATCAGCCAGCGCGCGGTGAACACCGGCGGTGCGGTAATCACCAGCTCCGATTCCTCCGCGCGCTTGCGGATCGTTTCCACCGCCGCAGCGAGCGCGTCGAATCCCTCGCGCAGCTTGGGCAGGCAGGCGCGCGCCGTTTCGGTGAGCTGCACGCCGCGCCCGGCGCGGCGGAACAGTTCCACGCCGAGGTATTCCTCGAGGCTCTTCACCTGATGGCTCACCGCCGCCTGCGTGATGGAAAGCTCCACCGCGGCGTCCTTGAACGACAAGTGGCGCGCGGCGGCCTCGAAAACCCGCAAGGCATTCAGTGGCGGCAGACGGTAAATCATGTGACGGCGCGATGAAGCATCGATGAATTTTTCTTATGGCAGGCGTGAGAAAGGATCGTTTGAATGCGGCTGATGCAGCCCGTACATTGCATGCATGGAAAACCGCATCTACAACCTGAATCCAGAACTATTGTACGCAATCGAGCAGCGCGCCCGCCGCGAGCGCTCGCGCGAAATGGCGCGCGTGTTCGCCCTGGCGGTCAGCAAGATCGCCGGCCTGTTTCGCGTCACCCGTCACCGTGACGAGGCCCTGCATGCTTAAGACCGCGTTCTGGCGCAGGGCGGCCAACTCGCTTCCCGCGCCGATTCGCGCCCGCCACCTCAGGCACCTCGAGGGCGCGGAACGCTTCGAACTTTTCCTCGATGCGATGATCGATGGAGGGAAGCGCTTCACACGAGTCTTTCAGGTGCTGCATCCCCGCGCGCGCTAGCGCGCAAGTCTTGCCTCGCCGTCCGGGCTTTTCTGCAGCCTCCTCCTCCTCCTCTGGCAAGGAGAGGCCCGGACGGTGAGCATTTCATGACGTAGAAGCAGCTGCGCCTGTCGCCGCGCGACGACAGGCGCCTCCAGTGGCACGCAACGTGCATGACTCTGTCGAGTTCGTTCAACCCTCTCGACAGGAGATTTCACATGGCTGGAGACATTTTCTTTCGCCGCAACACCGCCCCACCCCGCCCGATGCCGCCGGTAGCGCCGGCGCCGATGCCCGCAGCCCGCCCGGCCGCCGCGCCGGCCGCGCCCGCCGCCGCGGAGGACCGCAAGGAAAGCCGGCTGATCGTCGGGCCGGACATCAAGCTCAAGGGTGTCGAGATCACCGACTGCGACACGCTGGTGGTGGAAGGCCGCGTCGAAGCCTCGCTCGACAGCCGCGTGGTGCAGATCGCCGAGCACGGCATTTTCAGCGGCAAGGTCGAGATCGACGTCGCCGAGATCCATGGCCGCTTCGACGGCGAGCTGACCGCGCGCAAGACACTCATCGTGCACGCCTCGGCCAAAGTGCACGGCAAAATCCGCTACGGCCGCCTCAAGGTCGAGGAAGGCGGCGAGCTCGCCGGCGACATCGCCGCGATCACCGAAACGGCGAAACCGGTCACGGTGGCGGTACCGCGCAGCGTGGTGTAAAAATGCGGCGCACGCTGGCCCTCGGAGGACGCGATGCGCCGCTATCCACGGTCGTTTTTCACGCTTGCGCTCGCGGGCATCGCGATCGCCGCCCTGCCGCTCGCGGTCGCCCTCGCCAGCGCCGCCTATTCGCTGCAACGCCTGGCGGGGCAGAGCCGCGACGCGCTCTACCAGACCGCGCTCGCGGCGCGCGCCAGCCGCCAGCTCGCCGAGCAGGTCACCGCCATGGAGCGCCTGGCGCGCCAGTACCTGGTGCTGGGCGACGCGGCGCTGCTGCAGTCCTATGAACGCCTGCGCACCTCTTTCCGCGCCACCACCAGCGAGCTCGCGCTGCTGCCGCTCGACGAGCAGCAGCTGCAGCAGCTCAATCGCGCCGTCGAGGGCGAGCAGGCCGTGTGGGAGCCGCTGGCGAAGACGCCGCGCCCGCTCCTCGACGCCGCGGCGGTGCTCGGCGGCGTGGTCGAGCTCGCCGACCTCGCGCGGCTGATCGCCGACCAGTCGGGCGTCCTGATCGAGCGCGAAGTCGAGAGCCTGAACGCGCGCGCCGCCGGCGCGCAGCGCATGATGGGGGTCCTGCTCGCTGCCGCGCTGCCGCTCGCCGGGGCCCTCGCCCTGGGCTTCGCCGGCATCACGGCGCGCCCGGTACGCGAGCTCGACGCCGCCATCCGGCGCCTGGGCACGCCCGACCTCGGTGTGCCGGTGCGCGTCGAGGGGCCGCGCGACATCGAGGTGCTGGGCGAACGCCTCGAATGGCTGCGGCGGCGCCTGGCCGAGCTGGAGGAGCAGAAGTCCAAGTTCCTCGCCCACGTCTCGCACGAGCTGAAGACCCCGCTCGCCGCGATGCGCGAAGGCGCGGAGCTGATCGCCGACGGCAGCGCCGGCCCGCTCAACGTGGCGCAGCGCGACATCGCCGGCATCCTGCGCTCGAACAGCCTGCGCCTGCAGAAACTGGTGGCCGATCTGCTCAGCTATCACCGCGCCACCGATCCGCGCGCCGAGCTGCACCTCGAGGCGGTCGACGTCGCCGAGGTGATCCGCGGCGTGCTCGAAGCGCACCGCCTGTCCGCCGAGGCGCGCGGCTTGCGCTTCGACGCCCATCTCCAGCCGGTGAGCACCCTGGCCGATGAGGAAAAATTACGCACGGTGGTCGATAACCTCGTAAGCAATGCGGTCAATTTTTCCCCGGATCGCGGCACAATTTCCTTAACCCTCGCCGCGCAAGGGAATAACGTGGCGGTCGATGTTTCCGACGGCGGCGCCGGCGTCCCGGCCGAAGACCGCGAACGCATCTTCGACTGGTTCTTCCAGGGCCGCACC
The DNA here is from genome assembly GCA_036394595.1 of Burkholderiales bacterium. Classification (GTDB taxonomy): domain Bacteria; phylum Pseudomonadota; class Gammaproteobacteria; order Burkholderiales; family SG8-39; genus SCGC-AG-212-J23. The sequence continues at coordinate 11,002 of DASWEU010000036.1, forward strand.
GCTTCCGCGGGCCGCATGAAGGGCAGCGGCCTGGGCCTCGCCATCGCGCGCGAATGCTGCCTCGCGCTCGGCGGCGGCATCGAGGTGCTCGACAGCGCCTCGGGGGCGCACTTTCGCGTCCTGCTGCCCCTGCATCCGGTGCCTGGCGGCGCGTGAAGGCGACGCGCCTCGCCGGCATGCTCGCCGCGGTGCTGGTGGCCGGCTGTGCCGCGCTGCCGGACTGGTTGCGCAGCGACGAGCGGCAGGCGGCCGGGATGCTGGATTACGCCAATCGCGTGGCGGCGATGGACCCGGCGGCGCAGCGGCGCGAGCGGGACGCGACGCAGGCGGCGCAACTGCGCGAGCGGTCGGTGGCGGCGCGGGTCCGGCTCGGCCTGCTCTATGCGCTGCCGGCAAGCGCCATCCAGGACGACGCCAAGGCGCTCGCCCTGCTGGACGCTGCCGCCGAGCATCCGGCCGGCGGCGCGATCGGCCAGGTGGCGCAATTCGTCGCCGCGCAGGTGCGCGAGCGCCAGCGCCAGGTGCTGGATGAACAAAAGAAGACCGAGATGGTCAAACAACAACTCGAAGCCCTGAAGGCGATCGAGCGCTCGATCCTCGAGCGCGCCGAGCGCCGCCGATCGGAGAGCCGATGAGCCACGCCGACATCCTGCTGGTCGAAGACGACGCCGACCTTCTCAAGCTCATCGCGCTGCGGCTGCGCTCCGCCGGCTACGCCGTGCGCACCGCGACCTCGGGCGAGCGCGCGCTGACGGAAATGGAGGCCGCGCGGCCCGACGTGCTGGTCACCGACCTGAAGATGGACGGCATGGACGGCATGCAACTGTTCGACGCCGTGCAACGCCACAGCCCGGTGCTGCCGGTGATCATCCTGACCGCGCACGGCACCATCCCCGACGCCGTGTCGGCGACGCGGCGCGGCGTGTTCGGCTTCCTGCCCAAGCCGTTCGAGCCGCGCACGCTGCTGGCGCAGATCGAGGAAGCGCTGGCGGCGACGCGCGGCGCGCGCAGCGGCGCGACGCTGGACGAGGACCGCGCCTGGCGCGCCGACATCGTCTCCCAGAATCCGAAGATGGAGGAGATCCTGTCGCAGGCGCGCCTGGTGGCGGCGAGCGACGCCGCGGTGATCATCCGCGGCGCGAGCGGCACCGGCAAGGAACTGCTGGCGCGCGCCATCCACAAGGCGAGCAGCCGGCGGCGCGGCCCGTTCGTCCCAGTGAATTGCGCCGCCATCCCCGAGAACCTGCTCGAATCCGAACTGTTCGGCTACCGCAAGGGAGCGTTCACCGGGGCGCTGCGCGACCAGAACGGCCTGATGCAGTCCGCCAGCGGCGGCACGCTGATGCTCGACGAGATCGGCGACATGCCGGTGGCGGTGCAGGCGAAGCTGCTGCGCGTGCTGGCCGAGGGCGAGGTGCGGCCGGTGGGCGCGACGCAGGCGGTGCCGGTCGACGTGCGCATCATCTCGGCGACGCACCGTGACCTCGAGCAATGCATCCGCGACGGCAGTTTCCGCGAGGACCTCTACTACCGGCTGAATGTGGTCACCCTCGCGCTGCCGACGCTTGCCGAGCGGCGTGAAGACATCCCGGCGCTCGCCACGCACTGCCTGCAGGAGGTGGCGAAGCGCTACGACAAGCCGGTGCACGCCTTCGCGCCGGAGGCGCTCGAGCTATTGGTGCAGGCGCCCTGGCCCGGCAACGTGCGCCAGCTCGCCAACGCCGTCGAGCGCGCGGTCGCCCTCGCGACCTCCAACCCGCTGCCGGCGGCGCTGGTGGCGAGCGCGCTCGGCGAGACCGCGAGCGAAATCGCCTCGCTGGAGGATGCCCGGCGCCGCTTCGAGCGCGACTACCTGGTCGGCATCCTGCGCCTCACCGAGGGCAGCGTCACCCAGGCAGCGCGCCTCGCGCAGCGCAACCGCACCGATTTCTACAAGCTGCTCGGTCGCCATCGCATCGAGCCGGGCACGTTCAAGCGCGAACGCCGGGTCGGCTGACCGCCACCGGCCTGTCAGGGCCGGGTTGTCGCTCACCGGCGACGCCGCGCCGGACCGCCGCGGTCGCATCACCCTGATTTTCCGGCGAATCCCGCTCTGGCACGGGCATTGCAGCTAATACCGGCAAAGGAGGCTTCAATGCGAACCCTTCAGTGGTCTGTGCCGATCGTTCTCGCTCTAGCCTGCGCGGGGCCCGTGCGCGCCGAGAATCCCGAGCAACCGGGCTACGACAGTCCGCTGTTCAAGAAGCTCGACGCCAACCGCGACGGTTTTGTCTCGCGGGCGGAGGCCAAGCAGGTCAAGGGCTTCGAGGCCGCGTTCAGCGAGGCCGACGAGAACAAGGACGGCAAGCTGTCGCACGAGGAATTCATCAAGGCTGAATCCATCCACCAGCGCGGCCAGGCGGGCGCCTACCTCGAAGACAGCGTGATCACCGCCAAGGTCAAGGCGGCGCTGCTCAAGGACATGCCGGCGACGGCGCCGGCGGTCAGTGTCGAGACCTACCACGGTCGCGTGCTGCTGTCGGGATTCGTCGACGACGAGCGCGCCGTGAAGCGCGTGCGCGAGCTGGCCGCATCTGTCCGCGGCGTGTCCAAGGTTGCAAGCGCTCTGCAGGTCAAGTAGCCCCGAAGCGCGGAGTTGCGCAAAGGAGGTCGTCATGCAAATGCATATCGCGAGAACCCATCCCCTGGCCGTCGGCGCTGCGCTCTCGGTGATCCTGTGCAGCCTGGTCGCCGCCGCCGCCCTCACCGGCCTCATCCCGAGCGCGGTGTCGCAGAAGAGCGACTCGCTGCCGGCGCAGGCGACTTCAGCGCCCTGCGTGAACTGCGGCACCGTGGTCGCGGTGCGCGAGGTGCAGGTGACCGCCTCGCCGAGCGGCGTCGGTGCCGTGGCCGGCGGCCTGACCGGCGCCGTGGTCGGCAGCCAGTTCGGCCGCGGCGACAGCCGCACCGCGCTCACCATCCTCGGCGCCGCCGGCGGCGCCGTGGCGGGCAATTCGATCGAGAAGAACATGCACAAGTCGACGGCCTGGCGCATCACCGTGCGCATGGACGACGACAGCCACCGCACGGTGTCGCAGCCGGAGCAGCCCGCCTTCGTGGTCGGCGACCGCGTCCGCATCTTCGAGGGCCGCGCGCTGGCGCTGGCCGGCGACGCCAGGCGGTAAAGCGCGCATTCCCGTTCCTTCCATCAATAACAACCGGAGGTGAACATGCTTCGCCAAGTGGGTGAATGGTTGGCATGGCTGGTGATTTCGCTGGCGGTGTGTCTCGCGCTGGCCAGCGGCAAGGCGTTCGGCGGCACCATCGGCACCGAGGCGACCGCCGCCCCGTCGCAGGCCGCGCAGGCACGCGAGCGGGTCAAGGCGGTCGTGAGCCGCCCCGAGCTCGCCCGTCAGCTGCAGGCGCTGGGACTCGCGCCCGAGCAGGCGCAGGGCCGCGTCGATGCGATGAGCGACGCCGAAGTGCTGGCGCTCGCCGACCGGCTCGACGCCATGCCGGCGGGCGGCGCGCTCTCCAACGACCAGCTGCTGCTGGTGATCCTGCTGGTGGTCCTGATCCTGGTCCTGATCT
>DASWEU010000037.1:0-18590 GCA_036394595.1 Burkholderiales bacterium
CGAAGAGACCATCCGCTGGTATCGCGAGCCCGCCAACCTGGCCAGGTACAAGACCGGCCGCTACGCCCTGTGACCGCCGCGCCCGTGCCGAGCGCAGCGGCCGTGGTCGAAGCGGTGCGCCGCGCGCTGCGCCGCAATTCCGGTCCGGTCGCGCTGCACGAGCCGGAATTCCGCGGCCGCGAGCGCGATTACCTCGCCGAGTGCATCGACACGGGCTGGGTTTCCTCGGCCGGCAAATTCGTCGATCGCTTCGAAGCCATGCTCGCCGAATACACCGGCGCGCGCCACGCGGTGGCGACGGTGAACGGTACCGCCGCGCTGCAGGTCTGCCTGCGCCTGGCCGGCGTGGTCCAGGGCGACGAGGTGCTGGTGCCGAGCCTCACCTTCATCGCCACCGCCAACGCGGTGAGCTATGCCCTCGGCACGCCGCATTTTGTCGAAAGCGAAGTGACGACACTGGGCGTGGATACGGCGAAGCTCGAGGCCTACCTGAAAGAGAGCGCCGAGCTGCGCCGCGAGGGCTGCGTCAACCGCCGCACCGGCGCCACCATCCGCGCGCTGATGCCGATGCACACCTTCGGCCATCCCGCCGACCTCGACGGCCTGGTGGCGCTTTGCGCGCGCTGGCGCATCGCGCTGGTGGAGGACGCGGCGGAATCGCTCGGCTCCTTCTACAAGGACCGCCACACCGGCAATGCGGGCCTCGCGGCCGGCTTGAGCTTCAACGGCAACAAGATCATCACCACCGGCGGCGGCGGCGCCATCCTCACCAACGACCCGAACATCGGCGCGCGCGCCAAGCACCTCACCACCACGGCGCGCCTTGGGCACCGCTGGTCCTTCCTCCACGACGAGATCGGCTACAACTACCGCCTGCCCAACCTCAACGCTGCGCTGGGCTGCGCGCAGCTCGAGCGGCTGCCGGATCTCCTCGCGCGCAAGCGCGCGCTCGCCGCCCGCTACCAGGAGGCCTTTCGCGGCGTCGGCGGGCTGCATTTCGCCGCCGAGCCCGCGCATTGCCGCAGCAACTACTGGCTCAACACCATCCTGCTCGATGCGCCCGACGCCGTGGCGCGTGACGCCATACTCGATGCGCTCAACCGCGAGGGCTTCGGCGCGCGGCCGGCGTGGACGCTGATGCACCGCCTGCCCATGTACCAGCACTGCCCGCGCATGGACCTCGCCTTCACCGAAGGCCTCGAGAAGCGCATCGTCAACCTGCCGAGCAGCGCGACGCTCGCCGACGCGGCATGACGACCCGGCGCCGCGTCTGCGTGGTGACCGGCAGCCGCGCCGAGTACGGCCTGCTGCGCTGGGTCATCGACGGCTTGAGCCGCGCGAGCGGCATCGAGCTGCAGCTCGCGGTCACCGGCATGCACCTCGAGGCCGAATACGGCGACACCGTGGCGGCGATCGAGGCCGACGGCTACCCGATCGCCGCGCGCGTCGCCATGCGCCTGGAAAGCGACACGCCGGCCGGCATCGCCCGCTCGATGGCGCTCGGCCTCGCCGGCTTCGGCGACGCCTTCGAGCGGCTGCGCCCCGAGCTGCTGGTGATCCTCGGCGACCGCTTCGAGATCCTGGCGGCGGCGCAGGCGGCGCTGGTGGCCAACATTCCGATCGCGCACATCGCCGGCGGCGACCTCACCGAGGGCTCGTTCGACGACGCCATCCGCCACGCGCTCACCAAGATGGCGCACCTGCATTTCGTCACCAACGCGGCCTCGGGCCGGCGCGTGGTGCAGATGGGCGAGGACCCGGAACGAGTGCACGTCGTCGGCAGCCCGGGGCTCGATAACCTGAAGCGGCTGAAGCTGCTCGAGCGTGACGCGCTCGAGCGCGAGCTCGGCGCCAAGCTGCGCCAGCGCAATCTCGTCATCACTTTTCATCCGGTAACCCTGGCGCCGCAGAGCTCCGGCGCGCAGCTCGAGGAGCTGCTGCAGGCGCTCGACGCGCTGGGCGAGAGTTACGGGCTTTTTTTCACGCTGCCGAACGCCGACACCGGCGGGCGCGCGCTGCGCCAGAGGATCGAGAGCTTCGTCGCGACGCACGCCAACGCGCGCGCATTCGCCTCGCTCGGACAGCTGCGGTATCTTAGCCTGATGCGCCTGGCGGACGCGGTGGTCGGCAATTCTTCCAGCGGCCTCTACGAGGCGCCGGCGCTGCACAAGCCCTCGGTCAACATCGGCGAGCGCCAGCAGGGCCGCCTGCGCGCCGCCTCGGTGATCGACGTCGAGCCCGCGCGCGCCGCCATCGGCGCGGCGATCGCGCGCGCGCTGACGCTCGACACCCGCGCCACGCGCACCCCCTACGGCGACGGCGACGCGGCACAGCGCATCGTCGAGGTGATCGCCGCCATCGGCGATCCGGCCCGGCTGCTGCGCAAGCGGTTCCACGAAGCGCCGTGAGGAACTGGCGCGACGCGCTGATCCCGCAGGACGCGTCGCTGCGCGCGACGCTCAGGCAGATCGACGCGAGCCGCATGCAGATCGCGCTGGTGGTGGACGCCGCCGGGCGCCTGCTCGGCACCGTGACCGATGGCGACGTGCGCCGCGCCCTGCTGCGCGACGCCTCGCTCGAATCGCCGGTCACCGCGGCGATGAACCGCAAGCCGCTCACCGCCACCGAGGACCAGGACCGCGAGTCGATCATCGGCATGATGCGCGCGCGCGCGTTGCACCAGATCCCGCTGCTCGACGCGCGCGGCATGGTGGTCGGCCTCGAGATCATCGACGAGCTGCTCGGCCGGCCGCAGCACGACAACTGGGTGGTGCTGATGGCAGGCGGCCTCGGCACGCGGCTGCACCCCCTGACCCACGACACGCCCAAGCCGATGCTGAAGGTCGGCGACCGGCCGATCCTCGAGCACATCGTCGAGGCCTTCGTCGCCCAGGGATTCCGCCGCTTCTACGTCTCGCTCAACTACCTCGGCGACCGCATCCGCGCGCACTTCGCCGACGGCGCGCGCTGGGGCGCCGAGATCCGCTACGTGGTCGAGGACCAGCCGCTCGGCACGGCCGGCGCGCTGGCGCTGCTGCCGCAGCGGCCCACCGCGCCGCTCATCGTCATGAACGGCGACATCCTCACCAAGCTCGACTTCACCCACCTGCTCGAATTCCACGCGCGGCGCGGCGCCCTCGCCACCATGTGCATCCGCAGCTACGAGTTCCAGATCCCCTACGGCGTGGTGAGCACCGCCGGCGAGCGCCTGGTGGGCATCGAGGAAAAACCGCGCCAGAGCTGCTTCGTCAGCGCCGGCATCTACGTGCTGAGCCCCGCGGCGCTCGAATTGCTGCGGCCCGGGCAGAGCGTCGACATGCCGGCGCTGTTCGAGGCGGCGATCGCCGCCGGGCAGCCGACCGCCGCCTACCACCTGCGCGACTACTGGCTCGACATCGGCCGCCTCGAGGATTTCGAGCGCGCCAACGGCGACCTCAACCGCATCGCCGGCAACCCGTGAGCACCCAGCAGATCTACGCGGCGGTGGAGCGCGCCGTGGCGCGCGCCCTCCCGGCCGGCGGGCCGCCGCGCCGCCACCTCGACATCGGCGCCGGCCGCGGCGGGCTGATCGAACGGCTCGATGCGCGCTTCCCGCTGCAGTCGCAGGCTTGCGACTTTCACGTTGAGCAGTTCAAGGGCAATGTACCCATCAAGAAAATCGACATCGACAAAAGTCCCCTGCCTTATGCGGACAGCGAATTCGACGTCGTTACCTGCTCCGAGGTGATCGAGCACCTGGAGAATTTCCGCGCCCTGTTGCGGGAGGCGCACCGGGTGCTCAAGCCCGGCGGCCTGCTGGTACTGACCACGCCGAATGTGCTCAACGCCTACTCGCGCCTGCGCTACGTGGCGAGCGGCTTCGCCAACCTGTTCGGGCCGCTGCCGGTGAAGGGCGGCAATCTATACTCCACCGGCCACCACATCAGCCCGATCCCCTACTTCTACCTGGCCCACGCCCTGCTCGACGCCGACTTCCACGCCCTCGACCTCGACCTGGACAAGGTGCAGAAGACCTCGGTCCTGTGCCTGGTGCTGCTCGCGCCGCTGATCCTGCCGGGCTGGCTTCTGTTCTGGCAGCGCGAGGAGAATAAATACCGCACGCTCACGCCGGATAACCGCGCCGAGGTGGCGCGGCACCTGTCGTGGCCGGTGCTCGCCGGCCGCACCGTCGTCGTCTCCTGCCGCCGGCGCTAGGACCATGCACGTCGCCGACGCCCGGGACCGCGAAGTCGCGCAGCGCTACTTCAAGCCCTATGTCGGCCGCTTCGCCGGCTGCTCGCGGGTGCTGGAGATCGCGAGCGGACAGGGCTTCTTTCTCGACCTGCTGAAAGCAGCCGGCATCGGCGCCCGCGGCGTCGAGGCCGACGCGGCATTGTGCGAGCAGGCACACGCACGGGGACTGGATGTCGTTAACGCGAACTTTTTTGAATTTTTGAAAACAAAGACCAATGAGTTCGACGGCGTCATGGCCTCGCACATCGTCGAGCACTTCCTTCCGGTTCAAGTCGAAGAACTCCTCGGGCTGCTCGCCCGCGCGGCCAGGCCCGGCAGCCCGCTCGTCATCCTCACGCCCAACATCGCCAACCTGCGCCGCGCGGTGGGCGACTTCTGGCGCGACCCCACCCACGTGCGGCCCTACCCGGTGTCCGCGCTCTCGAAGCTCCTGCGGCGCACCGGCTGGGAGGTGGCGGAATCCTTCGAATACACCGACCGCAAGCCGTCGCTGCGCCGCGCGATCGTCTACCGCCTGCGCAACCTGCTGATCGGCCGCTACTGGGGCGGCGACGATCTGTGCGTGGTCGCGCGGCGCGCAGCGCGTTGAGAATCCTCCTCGTCAAGCTCAACAACCTCGGGGACACGCTGCTCCTCACCCCGGCGCTGCGCCTGCTGCGCAGCCGCTTCCCCGAAGCATGGATCGACGTCGTGGTGCGCGCGGGCTGCGAGGCGGTGCTGGAGGGCAATCCCGACGCCTCGCAGGTCATCACCGTGCCGGGCTGGCGCGCCGCGCTCACCGTGCTGCGGCGGCGCTACGAATACGCCTTCGACCTGTCCAATTCCGACCGCGCGAAGCTGCTGGTGCTGCTCTCGGGCGCCAAGGTGCGCGGCATCAACGCCCGCTACGACGTGCACGGCTGGCGGCGCGAGATCTTCAACCGCTACTCGTCCTTCGACTGGCCGCGCGAGCACCAGGTGCTGCGCGACTTCCGCACCGTCGCCGATGTGCTCGGCATCGAAGCCACGCCCGGACCGCTGGTGTTCGACACCAGCGTCGAGGTCGAGACGCCGCCTGCGCCCTATGCCGTGATCCACTCGACCAGCCGCTGGACCTACAAGCAGTGGCTGCCGGAGCGCTGGGCGGCAGTCGCGGATTTCCTGGCGAATAAGGGTTTGAAGGTGATGTTCACTCATGGACCTGGTGAAGCCCTTCATATTGAAAAAATTCTTGCATCTTCAAAAAATCAACATCTGAAAATCAAAGAAAACCTCTCCCTTCGGCAGTTGGGCCGCCTGATCCAGCGTGCCCGCTTGTTCCTCGGCGTGGACACCGTGGCGATGCACATCGCGGCGGCGGTGCAGACGCCTTCGGTGGCGCTGTTCGGCCCGAGCTCGGAATGGAGCTGGCGCCCCTGGCAGGCGCCGCACGAGCTGGTGCTCGGCGAATGTCCCTGCAAGGCGGCGCGCAATTTCACCTGCGACAAGAGCCGCATCTACGAATGCATGGAGCGCATCCGCGTCGACGCGGTGTGCGCCGCGGCGGCGAAATTCCTCGCGTGAAGCGCGCCGCAATTTTCCTGCAGCGCCGCGGCCACCGTGCCGGCGCCCAGACCTGCCTGCTGCGCCTGCTGCGCCAGCCCGCGATCCGGGCGCTCGATCCCGTGGTGGTGAGCGGCGAAGAAGCGTGGCTGTCGCGCGAGTGCCGGCGCGAGGGCGTCGCCTGCCTGGTCGAGGAATTTCCGTCTTCGCGATCGTTGTGGGGCCGCTTTTTCGCGAATTCCGCCTTTACAAAAAGAATCTCTGAGAAATTAAAACAACTTCAATGCACCGTCGTTCACGGCAACGACCACCTGGAGAGCCTCCTGACGCTGGAGCTCGGCAAGGCGCTCGGCGTGCCGACTGCCCTCTTCCTGCGCTCGCCGACGATGACGCGCGAGGACTTCGACAAGTACCGCTGCGCCGAGCACCGCCTGGTCGCCGCGGTGGGCGAGGAGCTGCAGGCGGCGGCGCGCTCCTGGTCGCCGGGCACCGCCGTGGAGCTGATTCACGACGGCCTCGAGCCCGGCGAGTTCCTGCCGCCCAAGCCGCCGCCGGCCAAGTTCCCCGAGCGCATCCTGGTCATCGGCTCGGCGCTCGACTGGAAAGGCTGGGAAGACGCCGTGCGGGTGTTCTCCAATTTTCCGGCCGTGAAATTGTGCTTTACCGGCACGCGGCCCGCCGGCATCGCGGCAAGCCCCAATTACGAATTCCTCGGCCGGGTCGAGTCGTTCCGCGAGCTGGTGCGGGAATTCGACCTCGCCTTCAACCCGAGCTGGCACGAGAGCTTCGGCATGGCGGCGCTCGAGGTGCTGGCCGCCGGCGTGCCGCTCTTCTCCACGCGCAGCGGCGTCATCCCGCAGGTGGTGAGCGACCCGCGCTACCTGGCGCAGCCGCGCGAGGTCGGCGAAATGGCGGCGAAGCTGAATGCGCTGATGGCCGGCTGGCCCGCCACCGCGCTCGACGTCGCCGCGGCCCAGCAGCGGATCAAGGACAAATTCCTGATTGGCAACACGGCAGGCAAGCTGCTCGCCGCCTACCGCGCGCGCGCTATTCTTTAGGCAACACCTCGCCGAACAGCGCCCGGATCTTCGGATCGCCAATGAAGCGTGCACGCTTCTCGCGGTAGATCGCGGCGAGCTTCGGATCGTCCATCTGGCCGGTCAGCAGGCTGGTGATGTTGCTGGTATGCCAGAACAGGCGGCTGACTTTCCTCAGACTGAGCACCTCGACCGGACGCCCAGTTGGCGCGAAGTGGGCGGGAGTGAGCTGCACGCCCGGATCGCGCGTGAATCCGAAATCAAGGCGGGCAAGTAGGCTGCGGCGGGTCAGGAGAAAATGCATCATTAGCTTGCCCGCGTCGCGCGCGGGGGGCCGGCGCTTATGGCGCCGATCCGCCCACAGATCACTGATCCGCTTGCGCATGGGGCGGAAAGGATTCGCCTCGCGTTCGAAAGTGCCGAGCGCCGCCAGCTTGTGCTTCACCAAGTGCCCAAAGCACTGGAGATCCCAGCCCTGCTTGAGGAAGATGGTGTCGCTGTGGATCAGCGCGACCAAGTCTTGCGAAGCGCGCGCCAGGCCGAGTTCGATGGCCTCGAAATTCGCTGCGGAGCCTCTTAGTTCGGTTTTATTGTTGATCAGCCTCGCTTTCGGAAATTCGGAAAGCATTTGGGATTCCGCGCCCCCCGGCGCGTTGTCGACAACGATCACCTCGGGCTCGCCGCGCGAGAACTTGAAGATCGAGTAGAGGCAGATGCGCGTGATTTCCGGCGTGCGGAAATACGGCACGATGACGCTGTAGCGCACTACTGCCGCACCCAGTAGCCGAAGAAGTTGGTCGTGATGTAGGGCTCGACGCCTTCGGCCAGGCGGAATTCCGGGTGGCCCGGCATGTACTTGCGGATCGAGCGCAGCGGGCCGCCGCCGGCGCGGAATTTGCGGAAATCCAGCACGTCGACCAGCGTGTCCTCCAGGATCAGCGCCTGCCCGGGACTCACCAGCGGCGCGAACAGCTCCAGCTCCTTGTCGACCTGCTCGGCGTGGTGGTTGCCGTCGATCACCACCGAGCAGCGCTGCGTGCCGACCAGCGTGCGCACGCGCGCAACGATCTCGGGCGCGACCGAGTTGCCGGTCAGGTAGGTGATGCGCGGATCGACCGGGCGCCCCGGCTGCTCGTGGATGTCGATGCTGACCACGCGCGGCGCGCAGGCGGCGAAGAACAGCGCGCTGCCGCCGTTCTGCGTGCCGATCTCGACCAGCACCTCGGGCTTGCATTGCCACAGCAGCTTGTGCATGGCGAAGCAGTCGCCGGGAAACTTGATGACGCGGTGGCCGTGCCAGGCATGCTCGCGGTCCTCGCGCCGGTCGAGCGCGGCCTTGACGGCGCGTTTGCGCCAGAAACCCACCTTATAGCTGTTCATTTTCCGAAGTCGACTATTTTCGGCTCGGGGATGGGAAGGATGAAGCGCCCGCCGCGTTTCTGGTAGTCCTGCTCGCGCCCGACGATCTCGGCGGCGAAGTTCCAGGCGAGCAGCAACGCGTAATCCGGTTGATCCTTCAACAATTCATTTTCATTGCGAACCGCAATCCACGATCCTGGCGCGAGCTTGCCCTGCTTGAACGGCGTGTTGTCGATGATGTAGTCGAGATCGCCGGTGCCCAGGCCGCAGGTATTGAGCAGCGTGTTGCCCTTGGCCGAGGCGCCGTAGCCGATGATGCGTTTTCCTTTGGCCCTTAACGCGCGAATCAATTGGGGCAGCGATTTCCTGATGTGCTCCACGCGTTGAGAGAATTTCTTCCAGACTTCAGGATCGGCCAGGCCAAGTTCGTTTTCCTTCTTCAAAGCGGCGGCGACACTCGGGTGCACCGGCACGCCGGCGGCGCGGCGGCGGAACTGGAACAGGATCGAGCCGCCGTGAATCGGATAGTGATCGACGCGCTCCAGCGCGAAGGACGTGCCGCGCAGCAGCGCCTCGACGGCGCGCACCGAAACATAGGACAGGTGCTCGTGGTAGATGGTGTCGAATTCGGCTTTCTCGAAAAAGTCCTTCAGGTACGGCACTTCGAAGCCGATCAGCGTGCGCTCGTGCGACACCGCATCGAGCCCCTCGATCAGGTCCTTCAGGTCGTCGATGTGGGCGAAGACGTGGCGCCCGAGCACCACGTCGGGCGCACCCCACTCGCGCCGGATCTGGCGCGCGCTGCTGGCGCCGAAGAAGTCGATCCAGGTGGGAATGCCTTCCTTCTCCGCCAGCTCGGCAATGTTGTTCGCCGGCTCCACCCCCAGCACCGTGCAGCCGAGCGCCTTGAATTTCTGCAGGTAAATGCCGGTGTTGCTGGCGATTTCCAGTACTTTGCCGGGTTTGCCGCCGGCATTGGCGAGCACCTGAGCCGCTTGTTCGCCGAGGTGTTGGTCCATGGTCTTCGAGGTCGAGGTGACATAGGCGTAACGCGAATAAAGCTCGAGCGGATCCACCACATCGGCAAGCTGCACCAGCGAGCAGTCGCGGCACAGGCGCAGCCGCAGCGGGAAGCTTTTTTTGTACGCGGCTTTCTCCCCCGGCTCGACGAAGTCGTTGGCGAGCGCCGTGCGGCCGAGGTCGAGGATCGCCTCCAGCCGCGTCGAGCCGCAGGCGCGGCAGTCGCGTCGCTCGTGAATCATGGCGCTGGAAAGGGTAGCATGGCGTCCTTCAACCTAAAGGCACCGACGCCATGAGCGCACCAGCCAAAGAGGGCGGAGCGGCCCCCGACAAAGGCCCGGCCAAGGCCGGCAAAGATCCCTACATCGAGTTCGCCGAAAAGATTTATATCGAGCTGGCGGGCCAGGTGTACAGCAATTTTGCCGCCCAGAACAAGCCCGACCCCAAGGCGCTCGCCGCCTACTGCTTCAAGCTGGTGGACGCCTTCGAGGCGGCCTCCAACGAGACGCCGCGCCGCCTGGCCGAGATCGAGGCGAAGAACAAGGCAGCGGTCAAGCTCGACTCGGTCGATCTGACCTCGGTGTTCGCGGCGAGCACGGCGAACGCCGCGGCAAACGCGGCCGCCAAGGCCGCCGCGCCGGCACCGGCGGCCGCGCCCGCCAAGAAGTAGTTCAGGGACGGTTCAGGGACTGCCGACGAAGTCGCGCTTGCCGAGCTCCACGCCGTTGTGCCGCAGGATGTTGTAGGCGGTGGTGACGTGGAAGTAGAAGTTCGGATAGGCGACGCCCATCAGGTACTGCAGGCCGCTGTATTTGACGTCCTGTCCGCGCTGTTTCAGCACCACTTCCTTCGCGTCCGAGCCGTCCACCTGCCCCGCCTTCACTGAGTCAATGAAGGCGAGCGTCTTGGCGATGCGCGCTTTCAGCTCGGGCAGCGTCTGCTCGGTGTCCTCGTGCTTCGGCACCTCGACGCCGGCGAGGCGCGCCACCGCGCCCTTCGCCGTGTCGCAGGCGATCTGCACCTGGCGCGTGAGCGGGTACATGTCCGGGTAGAGGCGGAAGGCGGTGAGCGCCGCCGGGTCGATCTTCTTCGCCTCGCAATGCGCCTGCGCCTTGTCGAGGAGGGTGGAGAGGTTTTTCAGCATGCTGGCGAAGCGCGGGGCGCTCGCCTGATACATTGAGATGGTCATGCGCCTATTTTATGGCTGGAAGATGGTCGCGGCGGGGTCCGCGCTGCAGTTTCTCCAGGCGGGCCTGATGACCCAGTCCTTCGGCGCCTACGTCGCGGTGCTGCAGGCCGAGCGCGGCTGGAGCAAGACCGCGCTCTCCGGCGCCGCCGCCCTGCAGCAGATGGAGGCGGCGATCCTCGGCCCGCTGCTCGGCTGGTTCATGGACCGCTTCGGCCCGCAGGGCATGATCCGCGTCGGCATCTTCGTCTTCGGCTGCGGGCTGATGCTCCTCAGCCGCACCGACACCCTGCTCACCTTCTACGCCGCGTTCCTGATGATCGCGCTCGGCTCGAGCCTGTGCGGCTTCTTCCCGCTCAATGTCGCCCTCATCAACTGGTTCGAGCGCTGGCGCGCCCGCGCGCTCTCCTCCATGTCGATCGGCCTCGCGCTGGGCGGCATCTCGGTGCCGCTGGTGGCCTGGTCGCTGGAGGCGAACGGCTGGCGCGCCACCGCTTTCGCCTCCGGCGTCATCGCCATCGTGGTCGGCCTGCCGCTGGCGATGGTGATCCGAAGACGGCCCGAGGATCACGGCGAGACCGTGGATGGGGTACCTCACATAGAAATCCCCCATACGGAGAGTTCTTTTGTAAACACCGATAAAACCCGGGACTTCACCGCGCGCGAGGCCATCGGTACCAAGGCGTTCTGGCTGATTTCGCTCGGCCACGGCTTCGCGCTGCTGGTGGTGCATGCCGTGGTGGTGCACGCCATCAGCCACATGAACCAGGGCCTCGGCTACACGGTCGAGCAGGCGGCGCTGGTCTACACCCTGCTCACGGTGAGCCAGATCGGCGGCGTGCTGATCGGCTGGCTGATCGGCGACCGTTTCGAGAAACGCCTGATCTGCGCCTGCTGCATGCTGATGCACATGACGGGATTGCTGCTGCTGACTTACGCGGACGCGGTGCCCGCATCCTGGCTGCCCGTGCTCGCCTTCGCCGTGCTGCACGGCACCGCCTGGGGCCTGCGCGGGCCGTTCATGCAGGCGATCCGCGCCGACTACTTCGGCCGCAGCGCCATCGGCATGATCCTGGGGCTGTCGTTCATGATCATCGTCATCGGCCAGATCGGCGGCCCGATGGTCGCCGGCATCTTTGCCGACCTCACCGGGAACTACCGCACCGGCTTCACGATCCTAGCTTTGCTGGCCGGGCTCGGATCGCTGTTCTTCGTGCTCGCCCGGCGTCCCGCGCGTCCCTTGAGGGCTGCCCCGTGAAAAAATTCCTCCCTTTCGCCTTTCTTCTCCTCGCCGGCTGCGAGACCACCATCAGCAAAGAGGAGCTCGCCTCGGTGAACTACGGCCCGCGCCCCGAGCGCTGGCAGGAGGACATCCGCGCCTACCTCGAGCCGCGGGTGCCCGACCTCAAGGTCGCGGTGCTCACCTTCCGCACCGAGCCGCAGCCGTTCCTGCAGAAGGAAACCGTGGTGCGCAACCGCCAATGGGGCTGGGCGGCCTGCCTCTGGGTGTTCGAGAACCATCCGCGCGGCTATCCCGACACCTACCCCATGACCTTCATCTTCCGCGACGGCAAGATCGTCAACGTCAACGGCGGGCCGGACGACGCCAACATCGTCGGCGGGCAGTACGCGCGCGAGCAGTGCGAACGCCTCGGCGCGCCCTTCAAGCCCGGCTAGAATCGGGTTTTGGGGGAAACGCAATGCATCGCGCTTTTCAATATTCGGCACTGGCGCTGGCCGCCGCGCTCGCGGGATGCGAGACCGTCAGCCGGGATACGCTGCAGGAAATCGATTACGGGCCGCGCCCGACGACCTGGGGCAAGCAGATCACGGAGGCCCTGCTGCCGAGGATGCCCGACGCCAAGACGGCGCAGATCACGCTGCAGACGCAGCCCAAGGCCTACTACCAGCGCGAAACGATGCTGCGCGACCGCGCCTGGGGCTGGGCCGTGTGCGTGCACGTCTGGGAGAACCACCCGAACGGCGCCGACGATCCCTACCCGGTGGTGTACTTCTTCCGCGGCGAGAAGCTGGTGTTCGTCAACGGCGGTCCGGGCGATCGCAATCCGATCGGCGGCGGCTATGCGCGCCTGCAATGCAGGGAGCTGGGCGCGCCGCCGCTGGCGGAGATGTCCAAGCCCCAGCGCGAAGAAGCGCCCGCCGCCGCGAAAAAACCGCAGTCGCCCTACCCGCAATAACGGAACGGAGGATCTCGCCCTGAAGCGGCGCAACTTCCTGCAATGGGCGGGACTGGCGGCGGCATGGCCGCCCGCGGCGCTCGGCCAGGCGCCAACGACGGCGCCGGTGCCGGCGACGAAAAAGCCGAAGCCGCCGCCGGGGATACTCGTCAACGACGTCCACGCGCAGCTCAGCTCGGCGCGCGTCTTCGCCATCGAGCTGCCCGCCGACCTCGACGGCGTGAGGAAGGCCTTCGAGCTGGCGAAGACCGAGGAAAAGAACATCTGCATCGCCGGCGGGCGCCATTCGATGGGCGGCCAGCCCTTCGCCGAGGACGGCGTGCTGATCGACACGCGCAAGCTCAGCCGCGTGATCGGCTTCGATATCGAGCGCGGCCAGATCGAGGTCGAGTCCGGCATCATGTGGCCGCAGCTGCTCGCCCACCTGGCGGCGGCGCAGCGCGGCCGCGACACGGTGTGGAGCTTCGCGCAGAAGCAGACCGGCGCCGACCGCATGACCCTCGGCGGCAGCCTGTCGGCGAATATCCACGGCCGCAGCCTGACGCTCGCGCCTTTCATCAACGACATCGAGTCCTTCCGCCTGCTCAACGCGCGCGGCGACCTGCTGCAGTGCAGCCGCGACGAGAACCCGGAGCTGTTCCGCCTGGCGATCGGCGGCTACGGCCTGTTCGGCTTCGTCTATTCGCTGACGCTGCGCCTGGTGCCGCGGCGCAAGCTCGAGCGCGTGGTCGAGCTGCGCGACATCGCCGGCCTGGCGGCCGCCTTCGAGGAGCGCATCCAGGACGGCTTCCTGTTCGGCGAATTCCAGATGTCGGTCGACGACAAGGCGCCCGACTACCTGAATCGCGGCGTGTTCTCCTGCTCGCGGCCGGTGATGGGCGACCTGCCGATGCCCGACAAGCCGCCGCGCGAGCTCGGCGAGCGCGACCTGATCGAGCTGCTTTATCTCGCGCACGTCAACAAGGCCGACGCCTTCAAGCGCTATTCGGCCTACGCCCTGTCCACCGGCGGCCAGCTGCATTGGTCCGACGAGTCGCAGATGGCCCTCTACCCGGAGCAATACCACCGCGAAATCGACCGGCGCCGCAACGCCGAGCGGCGCTCGACCGAGATGCTCACCGAGGTGCTGTGCGAGCGCGAGCGGCTGGAAGCCTTCATGGCCGACGTGCGCGCCACGGCGCGCATCGAGCGCCTGGAGATCATCAGCGCCGCGGTGCGCCTGGTAGGGGAGGACCGCGACAGCTTCCTCGCCTGGGCGCGCCGGCCGTATGCCTGCGTCAGCTTCAACCTGCACGTCGAGCACTCGAGCAGCGGCACCATCCGCGCCGGCGACCAGCTGCGGCGCCTGATCGACATCGGCCTGCGGCACGGCGGCAGCTTCTATCCGGCCTACCACCGCCACGCCCTGCGCCGCCAGGTCGACGCCTGCTTCCCGCAGTTCCAGGACTTTCTCAAGCTCAAGCGCAAATACGACCCGCCGGAGCTGTTCCAGAGCGACTGGTACCGCCACTACAAAAGAATGTATTTCGGATAAGAGAGGAATTTCGGACCATGCCAGCAACCGCCACCGCCGCCGGCCCCGCCGGCGGCAACTACGACCCCTACGTCGCGCTCGAGTTCTTCAAGGCCGCCGGCTCGGCGGTCGATATCAAGGAAGGCAAGACCATATTCGCCGAAAACGAGAAGGCGATCCCGATCCTGCGCGCCGCCACCATGTATTTGCTGATTAAAGGCGAAGTGGGATTGTTCGCCGGCAAGAAGCTGCTCGGCGTGGTGAAGCCCGGCGAGATCTTCGGCGAGCTGGCGGTGATCTCGCACGCCCCGCGCAGCGCCTCGGCGATCGCGCGCGTGGCGAGCACGGTGATCGGCCTGGACGACGGCGGCTTTCACAAGGCGCTGAAGAAGAAGCCGGGCTTCGCCGTGATGCTGATGAGCGTCATGATCCGCCGCCTGCGCGAGTCGGTGGCGGAACTCAAGAAGAGCGGCGGCCTCGCCAAGGACAGCGCCTGGAAGGACGCGGTGGTGTTCGACCAGGCGCAGATCGCCGCCATGGCGGAGGGCATGACCGACGACCCGGCGCTGTATCGCGCCGGCGCCACCATCATCACCGAGGGCTCGAAGGGCGTGCGCATGTACGTGGTGATGGAAGGCCGCGTCAGCATCGCCCTCGGCGGCCGCATGCTCGAGCGCCTCGGGCCCGGCGGCGTGTTCGGCGAGGCGGCGCTGGTGGACGGCTCGACGCGCCTCGCCAACGCCGTGGCCGAGACCGACTGCGAGCTGCTGCCGATCTCGCGCACCGCCTTCCTCGAGCTGGTCAAGCTCAGCCCGCAGTTCGCGCAATCCATGCTCGCCTCGCTCTCCGAGCGGCTCAGGTTCCTCACCGCCCGACTCGCCTGACGCGGCGCATCATCCATATAGACATGGACGCGTTCTACGCGTCCGTCGAGCAGCGCGACAACCCGGCGCTGCGCGGCAAGCCTGTAGCCGTCGGCGGCAGCCCGCAGGGGCGCGGCGTGGTGGCCGCGGCGAGTTATGAAGCACGCGTCTTCGGCGTGCGCTCGGCCATGCCGATGGCGCGCGCGCTGCGCCTGTGCCCGCAGCTCGAGATCGTGCGACCCGACTTCTCCAAGTACAAAGCCGCCTCGCAGCAGGTGATGGCGATCCTGCGCTCCTGCACGCCGCTGGTGGAGCCGCTCTCGCTCGACGAGGCCTATCTCGACGTTACCGAGAATATGTGGGGCGAACCGCTGGCCACCAATGTCGCTCGACGAATTAAAAAATTGATTCTCGAAAAAACAAATCTCACCGCTTCCGCCGGCGTCGCGCCGAATAAATTCCTCGCCAAGATCGCTTCCGGCTGGAAGAAACCCGACGGCCTGACCGTGATCTCGCCGGCGCGCGTCGAGAAGTTCCTGCAGCAGCTGCCGGTCGAGGCGCTGTGGGGCGTCGGCCCCGTGACCGCCGGGAAACTCAGAAAAATTGGAATAGAAAAGCTCGTTCAGGTTCGAGATGCAAATGAAGAATTATTGGAAAAAACAGTCGGAAGTCTCGCCGGGTGGCTGCGGCAGCTCTCGCACGGCGAGGACGACCGGGAGGTCAAGCCCGACCGCGAGACGAAATCGGTGTCGAGCGAAACGACTTTTGCTGTTGATTTAAAAAACCTTGAAGACATCAAACAGCAGTTAAATGACCTGTCAGCCGAAGTCGCCGAACTCCTCGTCCGCAAGCGACTCGCCGCAAGAACCGTGAGCATCAAGGTGCGCTACGACAATTTCGACACCGTCACCCGAAGCCACACCGCCAAGGGCGCCACGAATTCTGCAAAATCAATTTTTGTAAGAGCAAGAATATTGCTGGAGCGCACGGAGGCCGGCCGGCGGCCGGTGCGGCTGCTGGGCGTGGGCACGCACGGCCTGCAGGCCGCGGACTAGGGCTTCAGTCGAAGCGCAGCAGCGGAATGGCGGTTGCGGCCGGGCCGGGCTTGATCGAGGCGACGTAGGCGTAGATGTCGGCGAGCTCTTTGTCGGAGAGCTGCCCCGGGCGGTACGGCGGCATGTCCTGGCGCGGCGTGCGCACCTGGAAGCGAAAGCCTTCCCACGGAAACGGGTTGGGCGCGAGCTTGGGCCCCGCGCCGCGCTCGCCGCCCTGCCCGACCGTGCCGTGGCAGGTGTAGCACTGGTATTTCAGGTAGGCCTTGCGGCCCGCTTCGATGTCCTGGGAAAAACTCATCGAAAAAAATGCGCTGCCGAGAAAAAACAGCAGGGCCCTCATTTCAGCGCCCCTGGCTCACGACGTCGACCAGCGCGGGCGCGCCGCGCTTCACCACCGCCAGCGCGCGCCTGAGCGCCGGGCCGATGTCGGCGGGATTGGTGATCGGCCCCTCGGCCCACACGCCCTGCGCCTGCGCCAGTTTCGCGTAGTCGATGTTCGGGTCCTCGATCGCGGTGCCGATCTTCGCCGTGTCCATGCGCCGGTTGTGCAGGCCGGCCATCTTCTGCAGGTGCATGACTTCCTGGTGGTAGGCGCGGTTGTTGTGCATCAGCATCAGGATCGGGATCTTGTGGTGCGCGGCGGTCCACAGGACGCCCGGCGCGTACATCAGGTCGCCGTCGGGCTGGATCACGGCGGTGACGATGCCCTTGTCGCGGTTGGCGAGCGCGGCGCCCACCGCGGCCGGCGCGATCTGGCCGACGCCGGCGGCGCCCGAATGGCCGAGGAAGTTGTAATGCTCCTCCGCCGGCCACAGGCGCTGGCTCCAGGTGACGTTGCGCGAATCGGCGAGGCACCACTGCTCGCCCTTCAGCACGTTCCACAGCTCGGCCGCCAGGCGCGCGGTCGACACCGGCGAGGCGTCGAAGCCGATCGCCGCCGCGGCGCGCGAGCGCTCCTTCATGGCGCGGTGCTGGATCTTCAGCTGGTCGCTGCGGCCGGCGAGGACCGCTTTGCGCGCCAGCGAAATTTCGCGCTTCACCGCCTCGACCAGCGCCGGCAGCGTCGCCTCGACGTCGCCGCCGATGGACAGGTCCACCGGGAGGAAGCGCTGCATGTCCTGGTAGTTCGACTTCATCAGCTGGTCGGAAAGCGTGATGTGCACCAGCCTCACGTCCGGCTTCGCCAGGCGGCGGTACTCGTGGTGCGGGTCGCTGATGGTGTTGAGCTGGCCCCAGGGATCGCCCACCTCGAGGAACAGCACCGCGTCGGCCTCGCGCACCAGCGCCACGCGGTCCTCGCTGCGGCAGAGGTAGTGCGTGGTGGGGTAGTTCATCCGGCTGCCGAGGTCGACCACCGGCGCATTGAGCGCCTCGGCGAGCTCCACCATGCGCCGCAGGCCGTCCTGCGAGCGCACTGCGCGGTCGGCGATGATCACCAGACTGTCGGCGCCGGCGAGCAGCTTCGCCGCCACGCGCAGCGCGTTCGACTCGCCCGCCGGCGGCACCGCCGGCACCAGCTTCGGGATCGAGAGCTTGCCCTCGTCCTCGATCGGGTGTTCCTGCAGCATGCCGTCGGCGGTGATCAGCACCGGCTCCATCGGCGGGGTCATCGCCATGCGATAGGCGCGGATGGTGGAATCGGCGAAGTGCTGAAGGGAAGCCGGCTGGTCGTCCCACTTGATGAAGTCGCGCAGGATCGACGCCGGGTCCTGCACGCAGTGGTACCACTCCACCCCCGGCCGGCGGCTCGCGGCGTCCATGAAGTTGCCGGCGAACATCATCACCGGGACGCGGTCGCACCAGGCGTTGTAGACCGCCATCGCCGCGTGCTGCAGGCCGACGCTGCCGTGCGCGAGGATCGCCATCGGCTTGCCGGCGGCCTTGGCGTAGCCGTGCGCCATGGCGACCGAGGATTCCTCGTGCATGCAGGTGAGGAACTCGGGCTTCCAGTTGCCGCCGTAGTTGACGATCGACTCGTGCAGGCTGCGGAAGCTCGAGGCGGGATTGGAGGCGATGAACTCGATGCCGGTCGACTTGATGACGTCGACCATGAAGTCGGAGCCGGGCCGGGCGACGACCTTGTCGCCGCTCGCCGGTTTGGCTGCGCTTTTCTCGGCCGGCTTTTCCTGCGCGGCAACGCCGGCGGCGGCGACCGTCGTGCCGATTGCCGCGGCGCCCTTCAGAAAGGTACGGCGATCAATGCCTTCGTCGCTCATGGGCCCACCCCCCTTATGCCCCGGGATTCTACATTTCGGGGGTCGGCCGAGGTATAATGCCGCACCCTCCGTTTCAACCCATCCGCCGCAAATTGCGCAATACGACCCGGGACGACATGGCCATTCCATCGCTAGAACGCAGGCAATTCAAGATCGGCAAGTACGACATCCTGGCGCAGCCGGCCGCCGGCTCCCTCCACATGATGCGCTACACGGTCATGCTCAACGGCAAGCGGCTCGGCGCGCTGCTCAGCGTGCCCACCGAATCCGACTGCCGCTTCCTCGAAGCGCCGCCGCCAGTGCCGCCGCTCAAGATCTTCCAGGTCACCTACCGCCCCGGCCGGCCGAAGAAGGGCACGCAGCGCCCCAACGCCAACGGCGAGGGCGAG
>DASWEU010000038.1:0-2511 GCA_036394595.1 Burkholderiales bacterium
TGCAAGGCCTCAACAAGGCGGAGATGGCGGCGAAGTTCGGCGAGCAGCAGGTGCTCACCTGGCGGCGCAGCTACGACATTCCGCCGCCCGCGCTCGAAGCGGGCGATCCGCGCTACGAAGCGAAGGATCCGCGCTACGCCGGCGTCGAGGTGCCGCGCACCGAGTGCCTGAAAGACACGGTGGCGCGTGCCGTGCCGTACTGGAACTCGACCATCGCACCCGCCATCCGCGCCGGCCGCCGCGTGCTCGTCGCGGCGCACGGCAATTCGCTCCGCGCGATGGTGAAGCACCTCGACGGCATCGGCGACGCCGAGATCGTCGGTCTCAACATTCCCACCGGCATGCCGCTCGTCTACGAGCTCGACGACCGCTTGCGCCCGCTCAAGCACTACTACCTCGGCGACGCGGCGGAAATCGAGCGGCGCATCGCCGCGGTTTCGGCGCAAGGCAAGGCCAAGGCCTGATACGCGCGCTCTGCCTCGGGGCGGTGTGCGCGGCATTTGCCGCACTCGCGGCCCCGGGTGAAAGAGATCTCGACCAGCTGCGCAGCCGCATCGGCGCGCTCCAGGAAGAGCTCGAGCAGAAGGAAGCGGCGCGCGCCGAAGCGCGCGACGCGCTGCGCGAATCCGAGCGCGCCATCTCGAACGCCAATCGCACGCTCGCTGCATTGCAGTCGGAAAGCCGGCAGCTGCAGGCCGATAGCGCGCGCCTTGCGGCGCGACGCAACACGCTGGAGAAAGCGCTCGGCGAGCGGCAGGCCGCGGTCGAGCGCGTGCTGCTCGCGCGACAGGCGCTCGCCGCGCCGGATGTGCTGCGCGCGGCGCTCTCCGGCGAAGATCCGGCGGATTTCGGCCGCCGCCTGGTCTATGTCGGCTATCTCTCCCGCGCGGCCGCTTCGCTTCTTTCAGGCTACCGCGCCGACCTCGAGGCGCTCGCGCTCCTGCAGCGCGAAGCGCAAGTCAAGCGCGAGCGCCTGCGCTCAGTGGAGCAGTCGAGCCGCGCCGACCGCAGCCGCATCCTGCGCGAGCGCGAAGCGCGCCGCCGGGTGCTGGCGCGCACCTCGGGCGAGATCCGCAAGAGCCGCCGCCAGATCGACGTGCTGCGGGCCGACGAGACGCGCCTTTCGCGGCTGGTCGAAGGTATCGGCAGGGTGCTGGCCCGCGTGGAGGCGGTCCCTGAAAAAAGTTCACAAGCCGAGTCCTTCTCAGGCCTGCGCGGAAAGCTGAGGTTGCCTGTCAGGGGGGAACTGACCGGGCGTTTCGGCGCTCCAAGGGGTGCAAGCGGCATCGAGGCGAAGGGCGTTTTCATCCGCGCGCCGGAGGGCGAGCCCGTCAGGGCGGTGGCACGCGGCCAAGTGGTCTATGCCGACTGGATGCGGGGCTTCGGGAATCTCCTGATCGTGGACCACGGCGAGAACTATTTGTCGATTTACGCGAACAACGAGTCTTTGCTGAAAACGGTGGGCGATGTAGTGACCACCGGAGACCCGCTCGCCACCACCGGGGCGAGCGGTGGCAACGAGGAAACGGGTTTATACTTTGAACTGCGGCACTTAGGCCGCGCTTTTGATCCCCTGCGCTGGGTCAAGTTGAAATAGGCCTCCCCTACATGCAAAAGCTCCGCTCATTCGGCTTCATCCTCGTCGGCGCCGTCGCCGGCGTGCTGATCAGCCTCAATTTCCAGGCCATCGCCGATCGCGCCGCGCGCGCGCCGCTGCCGATCGAGGAGCTGCGGGCATTCACCGAAGTGTTCGGCGCCATCAAGACCAACTACGTCGAGCCGGTCGAAGACAAGAAGCTCATCACCGAAGCCATCAACGGCATGCTGACCGGCCTCGATCCGCACTCGGCCTACCTCGACCAGGAAGCCTTCAAGGAGCTGCAGGTCGGCACGCAGGGACAGTTCGGCGGCCTGGGCATCGAAGTCGGCATGGAAGACGGCTTCGTCAAGGTCATCTCGCCGATCGAGGACACGCCCGCCTTCAAGGCCGGCGTGAAGCCCGGCGACCTGATCGTCAAGCTCGACGACACGCCGGTGAAGGGCATGACGCTGAACGATGCGGTGAAGCGCATGCGCGGCAAGCCGAATACCCAGATCACGCTCACCATCACGCGCAAGGGCGAGACGGCGCCGATCATCGTCACGCTCACGCGCGCCGTCATCAAGGTGCAGAGCGTGAAGTCGAAGACCCTCGAGCCCGGCTACGCCTGGATCCGCGTCTCGCAGTTCCAGGAAGCGACGCCCGAAAACCTGGCGAAGCACCTCGATACGCTCTTCAAGCAAGGGCCGGTGAAAGGGCTGGTGCTCGACCTGCGCGGCGATCCGGGCGGCCTGCTGCATGGCGCCGTCGCGGTGAGCGCCGCCTTCCTACCGCCGAAGTCGCTGGTCGTTTCGACCGACGGCCGCGCCGAGGACGCGCGCAAGAAGTTCTACGCGGTGCCCGAGGACTACGCGCGGCGCGGCGACGACGCGCTGAAAGGCCTGCCCGCCGCCGTGAAGACGGTGCCGATG
>DASWEU010000039.1:0-1613 GCA_036394595.1 Burkholderiales bacterium
CGCCTCCAAGGGGAGGAGGTTGGGCGCCTGGACTGCCGTGGGAAGGTCCGAAGTCGTGCTACTTCACATCAAGGCCCTCGGGTTTCCACGGGCCCCACAGCGCGGGGCCAGCGTCCGACGAGCCCGCCAACGTATTCCTTACCAGCTGGTCGTGTTCTGCAACCCGCGCGCTTCTCAGGCGCTGCAGCTCGGCGTATTCCTGCGCTCCGCCGACATAGACGCACTGGCAGAACTTCGGATCGTAGAACTCGTACGCGGTGTCGCCGTTCTGCGAGACCTTGGTCAGCTGGCGCGCTGGCAGCGGCCCGCCGCCGTCGCGCGTGGCGCCCTGCGCCGCGCTAAACGGCCGTTTGGTGAACCCGGCTTGCGCGAGGATATTTTCGGAATCGCCCGCTTCCTGTCCCTGGAGTGCGGCGCACCCCGAGAGGACGACGATGGCGGTGACGACTGCTGCTGCTTGCGACTTCCACATAAATGACCTCGTTTGGTTGAACACAGGATGCAGGTTGAGCCTGCACGGTTGCCACGGGATTACGCGAGCGTTGCACCTGCAACGCGGCGCTATGGAGCGTCGTCGATCGCTGCCGCGTTCATAGCGGCACCGTCCATCTCACGCAGCAAGTTTTCGCGCGCCGGTCAACGATCTCGCGCGGCGGCCAAGGCGAGGAGCGCGAGCTTCGTCACTGAGGGGCAGGCCTTAGATGGATCACGCGCGCGCCCAGCCGCATGCCTTCGGCGCGCAGCTCGGTGTCGGTCTCGCGCTCGCAATCCACTTCAGTGCCGTGGTTCTGCTCGCACTCGTCGATCATCTTCTGCCGGCGATCGGCGAGGGCGCGCTCATCGTCCTGCCGGTCGCGCTCGGCATCGGAGGTGGCGGGGCGATCTATCGAGATGGGCGGCTGGTAATACCCCTGCGCGCGCGCCACGCCGATGAAAGCGCAGACCAAGAGCGCAAGGGTGAACAGACGTGCCGCGATGTGGAGTGGGTCGGACATGGTGGACTCCCGGGTTCAGGTGTCTCATGGTCCGACCCACCGATTGCGTCGGGATTGCAGCTCGATTACCGCTGCAATCGGGCGAATTTACTTCGGAGCCGCGGTGGCTCCAGCGCCAGCGGCAGCCGGCGAACCGGCAGCGACTTCGGACGGCGAAAGCTGGCCGTCGTGATTGGCGTCGAGCGCATCGAATTGCTTTTCGAGGTACGTGCCCTGCGCTTCGTCGCGGCTGATGACGCCATCCTCGTTCTCGTCCAGCGCCTGGAATCCGACCGCCTCGTCGCTGACCGAACCGCCGGCGGCGGCATCCGGCTGTACCTCCCCGACCTGGGGGTAGAACGGCTCAGGCTGGTCCACGGGCTCTGCGGCGAGCGCCGACAGTGAAAATGCGGTCACGACTGCGGCCAGGCAAAGATTTCCTGATTTCATTTAAGACTCCTTTTGGAAAGATGAAGATGCTGCAGGAGCCATCGTCGGCCGCCGCGGTTGCCTCAGGATTGCGGCCCTGTTTCTGTCGTAATTCCGGCCGCGGCGGTCGGCGCGATGAGCGGCGCGTCGCTTGCTTCGCGCGCGCCCTGCTTGCGCGTTACGCCTGTAATCGGCTTACCAGTGCAATCA
>DASWEU010000040.1:0-36377 GCA_036394595.1 Burkholderiales bacterium
GCAGGCCTTCGCGCCCGCCGTAGCTCGGCCGCCAGCCAAGCAGCGTGCGGGCGCGCGAGTTGTCGGCCCACAGGCGCTCCACCTCGCTCGCCGCGGGGCGCAGGCGACCGGCTTCGCTCTCGAGCTCGACCTTGGCGCCCATCAGCTCGGCGACGAGCAGCGCCGCCTCGCCGATCGAAATCTCGAAGTCGCTGCCGAAATTGATCACTTCGCCGATGGCCTTGTCCGAGCCGGCGATGGCGAGGAATCCACCCACCGTGTCCGCGACGAAGTTGAAATCGCGCGTCGGGTGCAGCGCGCCCAGCTTGACGCGCTTCGCCCCGGCGGCGATCTGCGTGATGATGGTCGGCAGCACCGCGCGCGCCGATTGCCGCGGCCCGTAGGTGTTGAACGGCCGCATCACCGCCACCGGCGTGCCGAAGGAGCGGTGAAACGACAGCGCCAGCTGGTCGGCGGCGGTCTTGCTCGCCGCGTAGGGCGATTGCGCGTTGAGCGGATGCGTTTCCGCGATCGGCACGTTCTGCGCCGTGCCGTAAACCTCGCTGGTGGAGGTGTGGACGACGCGGGGCGTGCGCAGGCGCCGCGCCGCCTGCAGCACGTTGAGCGTGCCCTTGACGTTGGTGTCGATGTAGGCGTCGGGCGAGTGATAGGAGAACGGGATGCCGATCAGCGCGGCGAGGTGGAACACCGCCTCGCAGCCTTCCATCGCGGTTGCCACGCCGTGCGGGTCGCGCACGTCGCCGGCCACCACCTCGAGCGCCTCGCGCGCCGCCGGCTCGACCTGGTCGAGCCAGCCCCAGGAATCGAAGGAATTGTAGAAAACGAAGGCGCGCACCTTGCAGCCCTCGCGCACCAGGCGCTCGGCGAGATGCGAACCGATGAAGCCGTCGGCGCCGGTGACCAGCACCTGCTTGCCGCGCAGGCTCATGCGCCCCTGCGGCAGCCGGCGCCGAGAAAATCGACTTCGGGCGGCAACTCGCCGTCGGACTCGAACGGCACGATGGTGCGCCCGGCGTACCGCGCGATCGCCGCGTCGATGCGCTGGCGGTCGACGTAGGGCGCGAGCGGCGAAGAAGGCCTGGCCTGGAGCATGGCGCGCAGCATCCGCATGTAGGTCACGTTACCCGCATGATAAGCGTCCGCGAACTCGCACACACCGGAATGCAGCGCCGCCGGGTCGTGGAAATTGTGGTATTCGAGCCCCCGCGCGCGCAGTTCGCGGTCGAGATCGGCAAGGACGGTGTGGCGCCCGCTCTCCGCCATTGCCTTGGCGACCGACGGCGCCACCGGCGGCAGGAGCAGGATCACCCGCACGCCGCCCGCCTTGAGCTTCGCCAGCACCCGGTCGAGCGACCGCAGGCGCTCCGGGTAAAGGACATTGTCGGGGCCGAAGCGCGTCGGCTCGCCCTTGCGCCGGCCCTCGGTCATGACGAAGCGTCGCGCGTTCAGCACCTGAGCGCGCATCGGCGCGTAGAAATCGAGCCCCGCCTGGCCGAGGCGGATGCCGTGCAGCAGCGAGCCGTCGGCGCGCAGGCCGATGCCGCGCTTGATCGCCATCACGCCGATCTTGGGCCGCGGCACAGCGGCGAACAGGTTGCGCTCGCCGCCGAGCAGGCGCAGATACTCGCGCGGCGTCAGCGTGCCTTCCCACACCCATTCCAGCGGCCGCAGGATCTTGGCGCGCGTCAGCTCGCCGGTGGCCTCGAGGTTCATAGGGCTGCGCCGGTGCGGCTCGGGCGTGGTGAACCACCAGAAGTCGAGCGCGAATAGCACCAGTTTCGGCCGCGCGCGCGCCAGAATCTCCTGCATGTAGGTTTCGCCGTCCTCGATCGAGTCCATGCCGCCGCAGGCGCAGGCGAAGGGGTGGGTGAAGTATTCCTGGCGGAAGTCGAGCGGCCGCGAGGAGCCGAGCGCAATGATCTCGGGCTGGCGGTGGCGCACGATCTCGAGCGGCAGCTCGCCGCGCGTGTCGTGCAGCGCCGAGCCGTACAGCGCGCCGGTCTCGTGCTGCAGCTGCACCACGCGGTCGAGGCGCTCGTATTCGCCGCTGCGCACGATGAGGGCGAAATCGAGCAGCGGCAGCGCCGCGAGCAGCGCCGCGAACAGCGCCAGCAGGGCGAGGAAGCGGCGGTGTTCTCTCATCGGCCGCTCAGAACTGGTAGTAGAGGAATTCGCTGCGCCCCGAGAGCATGCCGAGCAGCGCGCCGCAGGCAAGAGCCGCGACGGCGAGCGCCCAGGCGGGCGAGGGGCGCCAGGCGAGCCAGGGCGCGCGAACCGGTTCGGAGGCCAGCTCGAAGCTCTTCGGCAACAGCGCGGGCTCGCGCGCGCGGAAGATTTCCCACGAATTGGGCGCAAGCCACACCAGCGCGAGCAGCAGGAGGCCGGCGAAGAAGGGGCCGGCGGGCAGGCTCGAGACCACGACGCCCCAATGCGCGGCAGTCGCCGGGCTGACGACGCGCGCCGGCATCGACAGGCCCTGCGCGCCGCTCATGGCGTCGAGAAGGCGCAGCGCGCTCGGCAGGTCCTCGGCGCGGAAGAACACCCACGCCAGCATCACCGCCAGGAAGGTGAGCAGGCGCGCGCCGAAGCGCGTCCACCACGCGTCCCGCTCGCGCCATCCGAGGCGCGCCTTGAGCGCGCGCCAGGCGTGGTTCACGCCGAGATAGGCGCCGTGCAGCGCACCCCAGATGACGAAG
This sequence comes from Burkholderiales bacterium, assembly GCA_036394595.1. Lineage (GTDB taxonomy): Bacteria > Pseudomonadota > Gammaproteobacteria > Burkholderiales > SG8-39 > SCGC-AG-212-J23. The sequence continues at coordinate 2,697 of DASWEU010000040.1, forward strand.
GTCCAGCCGGCGCCGTGCCACAGGCCGCCGAGCAGCATCGTGATCATCAGGTTGACGTAGCGCCGCACGCGGCCCTTGCGATTGCCGCCCAGCGGGATATAGAGGTAGTTACGCAGCAGGCGCGACAGGGTCATGTGCCAGCAGCGCCAGAAGTCGATGATGCTGGTGGCGCGGTACGGCGAGAAGAAATTGAGCGGCAGGCGGATGCCGAACAGGCGGGCGGCGCCGATCGCCATGTCCGAGTAGCCGGAGAAGTCGAAATAGATCTGGAAGGTGTAGCACAGCACGCCGCACCAGGCGGCGTAGAAGTCGGGCGCCGGCCCGTCCGCCGCCGCGGCGGCGAACACCGGCGCGGCGTAGCGGGAGAGCTCGTCGGCAATCAGCACTTTCTTCGCCAGCCCGACGACGAACAGGCTGAGGCCCACCGACAGGTCTTCGGCGCGGAAGCCCTTGGCGGTGCTGGTGGAGAATTGCGGCATCATCTCGCGGTGGTGCACCAGCGGCCCCGCGATCAAGTGGGGGAAGAACATCACGTAAAGCGTGTACTGCAGCAGACCCTCTTTCGCCACGTCGCCTCGCAGCGAATCCACCAGGTACATGATCTGCTGGAAAGTGTAGAAGGAGATCGCCAGCGGCAGCACGATGCTGCCGAAGGTCCCTCCCAGTCCGACGATATCGGCAAGGAAGTGCGCGTACTTGAAGTACGCGAGCAGCGCCAGGTTGGCGGCGATGCCGACGACGCTCAGCGCATAGGCGGCGCGCCGGTGCGCCGGCGCGAGCGTCTGGATGCGCCGGCCGAGCGCGTAGTTGGCGAGGATCGAGCCGACCAGCAGCGGCACGTAGGCGACGTCCCACCAGGCGTAATAGACGAGCGAAAACACCACCAGCGAGAAGATGGCCGCGGCGCGCGACAGCCGGTTGAGCGTGTAGAAGGCGACGACCGCGAGCGGAAGGAACGCCAGCAGGAAAACGTAGGAATTGAACAGCATCGGTGGCGGCGCGCATTGTACCGTCTGTGTAGAATCGGCGACCGCAAGAACGCCGCAATCCCCATGGCATCGCGCTTCACGCGCATCCGCGAATTCGTCGAGCAGGAAATCGAGAGCCGCAAGGCGGCGCCGGCGGGCCCCTTGTCGCCTTCGCAGTACTGGCTCGACTACAACCAGTACTCGTCCTACGTGCGCAGCTTGCCCGACGAGGAGCTGCGCTTCATCCGGCGCCATACCTGGCATCTGACCGGCGACCGCTACGACTTCTACCACTTCATCTCGCGGCGCGCGAAGCGCGACCTGATTTCGCTTTACGAGTCGCTGCTGCCCCAGCTCGACGGCTTCCGGCCGCAGGAGCCGCCCGACGGCATTGGCGTTGACACGCCCTATGGCCGGCTGAACAGCGGCATCGTGCGCTATGCGCAGGTGCTCGCCGACCTGATTGGGGCTCGCTTGCTACCGCGCACGGGGACGACTCGTGTGCTCGAGCTCGGCGGCGGCTTTGGCGGCCTCGCGCTGATGTGCCTGCAGTGGAACCCGTCGCTCGCCTACGTACTGTGCGATCTGGAGGAGACGCTGTTCTTCGAAGGCGTGTTCCTGTCGCTGCACCTCGGCGATACGCGCGTGCACCTGGCGCGGCAGGCGGCCGACCTGCAGGCGCTCGAGCCGGGCCACGTCTATCTGCTGCCGCAGTCGCGCGCGGCGGTGCTCGAGGGGATGCGCTTCGATGTCGCGATCAACCAGCAGTCGATGCAGGAAATGACCGAGGCGCAGGTCGAGCGCTACTGCCAGGTCCTCGCCGGGTCGGCCGCGCGCTTTTATTCCTGCAACCGCCGCAGCCACGGCGCGGGCGTGGTGCAGGACAAGGGGCTGATCGCCGACCTACATGGCTACCTTGCGCGGCGCTTCCCGGTGGAGTGGGATAGCACCGACCACGTCTCGCCGTTGGCGCGCCTCTGCCTGCGCAACAAGGTAGCGCGCAAGCTGATCACGGCGTTCATCGGCAAGTCCTTCCTGCCGCGCGGCGAGGCGCTGCTGAGCCGCTTCGTCTACCGCTGCCAGGCTAGCGCGCCGGCTTCTTCCTGATCGAAAAGATCGCCACCGACGAGCCCTGACCGCGCGGGTCGGGTACGTGGTTGTAGTAGACGTGGTCCACCCAGGGCCGGAACAGTTCCAGAATCTCGGCGGTGGTCTGGATCGGCGCGTTGCGGCCGGTGCCGAAATTGCCCTTGCCCTCCGCCACGCGCGCTCGCACTACTTCCGGAGGATAGTAGGAGACGCCGACCGCGATCAGGCCGCCGTCGCGGGTAACGCGCACAACCTCGCGCGCGGCAACCGCGGGCTCGGTGCTGTAACTCAGTACCCAGCCGAGCAGCACGGCGTCCCACGCATCGTCCGGGTAGCGCATGTCGTGCATGTTGCCGAGATCGATCCAGTCGGAGTAAGAGATCATGTCCAGGCCGCGCACGTTTTCGGCGCGCAGGCCGTAGCCGACGAGGTACAGCAAGTCGGTCTCGTAGCGGCAGCCGATCGACAGCACGCGCGCATCGGGGCCGAGCCGGTCGATGCTGGTGAGCGGCTGGATCACCCGCAGGATGCGCGCCGAAGTGCGCCCCTGCAGCAGCACGTCGAGGCTGTAGTCGTGCGAGCGCACGCCGCCTTTCTCCTCGAACACGCGCACCTGGCGCTTCAGGCGCACAAACCAGAAAAAGCGCAGCCAGAAAACCGCGTTGCAGATCGGCTTGACACGCAGGAACCTGGCGAAGCGCATGGACCAACGGCCTGACGGCATAGGGCGTCCGTTACAGTTAAAATCCGCCATCTTCAACGCGCGGGCACCGCATGGGCACACCTAATCTGCTGGTCTCGATCCTCAAGACGCCGTGGCAGATGGCGCGCGAATACTATCACCGGCTGCCGCAGGCGGATTTCGACTGGAGCTTCGGCAGCGACGCGGTGCGCCAGCGCGCCGCGCGCGAGCTCGACACGCTGCGCCGCGACGGCATCGTGCTGCTGCCCGGCTATTTCAGCGGCGCGCAACTGGAGCGCCTGCACGCTGCGTTCGAGCGCGTCATCGCCGAGCGGCCGCACCGCAGCCTGGTCGACTCTTACCAGAACACGGATTTCATGGCCACCGACCCGGTGTTCCTCGAGGCGGCGCTTGACGACCTGCTGCTCGAGATCGTCGGCGGCTATTACCGCAAGCCCTTCGGCATCGGCAACATGAGCGCGCTGCGCCTGCTGCCGACGCCGGCGACGCGCGACAACGCGCTCTGGCACCACGACACGCGCGGGCGCCAGTTGCACGCCATGCTCCTGCTCGACGAGGTGCGGCCCGACGGCCAGCGCATGTCCTACCTGCGCGAGTCGCACCACCGCTACTACCCGCCGCACCGCGCGGTGGCCGAGGGCTCGCGCTTCGAGAACGACATGCAGCGCGAGCTTGCCTCGCCGGGCGTCGCGCAGCGCGTCGCCGAGCTGGCGGGGCCGGCCGGCACGGTGGGCCTGTTCGATGCCAACGGCCTGCACACCATGAACCGCAACCCGGGCGCGCGGCGCGATACGGTCACCTTCTACTACGTGAGCTACCGGCACTTCAAGAACGTCACCTACCGCAGCGCCGACGTCGCGGCCCTGCCGCCCGACAAGCAGAAGGTAGTGCGCTTCAATCCCAAGGCGAAGCTGGTCGACTGAAGCGCCCTTGAGCAAGCGAGCCGATTCGCCGCGCGCCGCGGCCCGTCCCCGCGTGGTGCTGCTGGTGGACGACAAGACGCGCGATCTCGCGGCCGCTGCGCTCATCGCGCACCACCTCGATGCGCTGGGCGTCGACTGCTTCCTCGAGCCGCTCGAGGCCTACCGCGCGGTGCTCGGCGCCTACCGCCCGCAGATGATCGTGTTCAACCACTTGAACGCGAGCCACCTGGTGACCTATTCCAAGCGGCTGGCGGCGATGGGGGTGCTGACCGCAGTGCTGCCGAACGAGGGCATCGCCTACGCGCCGGAGCATCTGCGCTTCATCGCCGGCTCGCACCATCGCGGCGCGCACATCGACTGGTTCTTCTGCTGGAACGCGCAGCATGCCGGCGCGCTGCGCGAGGTCGGGCTGCAGGTGAGCGGCGGCATCGAGGTGGTGGGCGTGCCGCGCTTCGACTTCTATTTCGAGCCCTGGTCGCGCGCCTTCCGCGGCGAGACGCCGGCGCGCCGCGGCCGGCCGCGCGTCCTGCTGTGCACCAACTTCGTCGTCTCCCGCTACCAGCACCTGCCGAAGGCGCAGGGCGACAAGTTCTTCGCCGCCTGGAAGGACCGCCTGCCGCGCTGGCGCGATTACTGGAAGGCCGTCGAGGACAGCTACCAGGCCAAGCAGCGCGTGCTCGATTTCGCGCGCGCCCTGGTAGAGGCCGACCGCTACGAGCTGGTGCTGCGCCCCCATCCGCGCGAGGAAAGCCGCACCTACGAAGACTGGATCGCCGCGCTGCCGGCGGCGCAGCGCAAATGGGTGCGCCTGGACCCGGCCTCCAACATCACGCCGCTGATCCTCGATTGCGATCTCGAGATTTCCTGCGAGACCTGCACCACGGCGCTCGAGGCCTGGATCGCGGGCAAGCCGACCGTCGAGCTGGTGTTCTTCAGGAACCCGGCCTTCTACTACGCGGAGCACGCCGCCGGCAACACGCCCTGCGAGCGGCCCGAAGACCTGCCGGGCGTGGTCGAGCGGCTGCTGCGCGAAGGCGAAGAGGCCGGCGTGCTGGCCGCGCGCAAGCGCCACCTGGCGAAATGGTGCGCGGCCCCCGACGGCACGTCGTCGCTGCGCCTGGCGCGCACCATCGCCGGCGCCGTGCGCGGCGCGCCGGTGGCGAAGTGGTCGGCGCTCGAAGCGGCCGACCGGCGGCGCGCGACCAAGCTGCGCCTGCTGCGCCAGCTCGGCCTCGCCTACCACTACGATCCGCTGATGCCGGTGAAGATCCGCGTCAACCGCGGGCGCTACGCCATCAAGAAGTATTCGTACGACAAGTCGATCAAGCCGCGCCACGTCGCCGCGGCGCGGCGCATGCTCGCCGCCGCCCTCGCCAAGCCCTGAGCTTCAGCGCTGCCGGCCCTGGCCGGTCGCGCTGTGCGCCTCGTCTTCCTGCAGCGTGCGCGCGAGCTGGTCGCGCAGCTCGTTGGAGACGTGGATGTGCGCGTCGGGCGTGCCGAGGTGCACGGCGTAGAGCTTGGCCTGGACGTCGCGGTCGTGCTCGTCGAAGGCCAGCGCCGCGCGCCGCGCCCGCTCGGGGTCGGCGCTGATGGCGGCAAGCGCCGCCTCGCCCAGCGCCAGCGCGCCGCGGTAGGTCTCGCGCTCCATCGCGTCCACCCCCAGGTCGCGCAGCTCGAACATGTGGCGCATGTCGCGCGCGCGGGCGATCACGCGCAAGCGCGGGAAGTGGGCCTTCGCCAGGCGCGCGAGGCGCGTGATGGCCTGCGGGTCGTCGAGCGTGATGATGAGGAAGGCGGCTTGCGCCGCGCCCGCCGCGTGCAGCAGGTCGAGGCGCGTGGCGTCGCCGTAGTACACGCGGAAGCCGAACTTGCGGCATTGCTCGACGTGATCGGGATCGTCGTCGAGCACGGTGGGCTGCGAGCCGCTGGCGTTCAACAAGCGCGCCACCACCTGGCCGACGCGCCCCAGGCCGGCGACGATCACCTGGCCCTGCTCGGGCAGGTCGGCGGGACGGCTTTTCCGGCTGCGGCCCAGGCGCGGCAGCAGCACCCGGTCGTGCAGCAGGAGCAGGAAGGGCGTGGCGAGCATCGACAGCGCGACCGCCAGCACCAGCGCGCGCGCCGTCGCCGGCGCGATGGCCTCGACCGAGGCGCCGATGCCGAGCAGGACGAAGGCGAACTCGCCGCCTTGCGCGAGCAGCAGGATGAACAGCGGCAGCTCGTCGGTGGGCAGCCGCGCCATGCGCGCCACGACCCACAACACCGCGCCCTTGAGCAGGAACAACCCCGCCACCAGGCCGGCGATCAGCCACGGCCGCTCGAGCAGCAGCGCGAAGTCGACGCTCATGCCGACGGCGATGAAGAATAGCCCGAGCAGCAGGCCCTTGAACGGGTCGATGGCGGCCTCGATCTCGTGGCGGTACTCCGAGTCGGCCAGCAGCACGCCGGCGAGGAAGGCGCCGAGCGCCATCGACAGCCCCACCGACTCGAACACCAGCGCGATCGCCAGCACCAGCAGCAGCGCGAAGGCGGTGAAGATCTCGCGCAGGCGCATGCGCGCGATGTGGCGGAACACCGGACGGGCGAGGTAGTGGCCCGCCACCAGCGTGACGACGATCGCGCCGAGGGCGAACGCCACCCCGAGCCAGGTGAATTGCGCGCGGCTGCCCTCGGCGCCGAGCATCGGCAGCACCGCCAGCATCGGGATCACCGCCAAATCCTGGAACAGCAGGATGGCGAAGGTGGCCTGGCCGCCCTGGCTGCCGAGCGCGGCGCGCTCGGTCAGCGGCTGCAGCGCGAGCGCGGTGGAGGACATCGACAGCGCCATGCCGGCGATCAGCGCGACGCGCAGGTCGAGTCCGAGCGCGGCGCCGGCGGCGGCGATCAGCGCCGTCGAGCCGAGCACCTGCGACAGGCCGAGGCCGGCGAGGCGCGTGCGCATGCTCCACAGGCGCTTGGGCTCGAGCTCCAGGCCGATGACGAACAGCAGGAACACCACGCCGAGCTCGGCGAAGGCGCGCACGTCGTCGGTCTGCGCCACCAGCTTGAAGCCCCAGGGCCCGATGGCGATGCCGGCGAGCAGGTAGCCGGCGACCGAGCCGAGCCCGAGGCGCTGCGACAGCACGACCGACAGCACCGCGGCTGCGAAATAGACGCTGGCCTGGATCAGGAAGGCATTGCCGTGCTCCATGCCCGAAGTATAGTTTGCCCATGAAAATCGACTGGGACGTACCGGTCGCGATGGACGATGGGTTGGTGGTGCGTGCCGACGTATTCCGTCCCGACGACCCCGGTCGCTACCCGGCGATCCTCAGCTACGGCCCCTACGGCAAGGGCCTCGCTTTCCAGGAGGGCTACCGGACCGCCTGGGAAATCATGGCGCGCGAGAACCCCGACGTGCTCGCCGGCTCGTCGAACCGCTACCAGAACTGGGAGGTCGTCGACCCGGAGAAATGGGTGCCCGACGGCTATGCCTGCGTGCGCGTCGATTCGCGCGGCGCGGGGCGCTCGCCGGGTTATCTGTGCCACAACAACGCGCGCGAGACGCGCGACCTGCACCTGTGCATCGAGTGGGCAGCGGCGCAACCCTGGTGCAGCGGACGAGTTGGCTTGAACGGCATCTCCTACTACGCCAGCAACCAGTGGCGCGCGGCCGCCACGCAGCCGCCGCACCTCGCGGCGATCTGCGTCTGGGAGGGCTGGAATGACGCCTACCGCGACGGCGCGCGCCACGGCGGCATCATTTGCAGCTTCCGCAAGAACTGGCAGGACATGCAGGTGAAGACCGTGCAGCACGGCTTCGACAGCGGCAAGGTGAATCCCAACACGGGGGAATCGGTCTGCGGTCCGGAAAAACTGAATGATTCTGAATTAATCAAGAATCGAGAGAACATGTGGCAGGAGCTGCTCTCGCGCGAGCTCGACGGGCCCTACTACCGCGAGCGCAGCGCCGACCTGCCGAAAGTCGGCGTGCCCCTGCTCACGGCCGCCAACTGGGGCGGGCAGGGCTTGCACACGCGCGGAAATTTTGAAGGTTTTGTAAGAAGTAGATCCGAAAAGAAGTGGCTGGAGGCCCACGGCGGATCTCATTGGGCGCCGTTCTACACCGACTACGGCGTTGGCCTGCAGAAAAAGTTCTTCGATTATTTCCTCAAAGGAAAGCAGAACGGCTGGGACCAGCAGCCGCGCGTCCTGCTCAACGTCCGCCACCCGGGCGAGAAGTTCGCGCCGCGCCACGAGAACGAGTGGCCGCTCGCGCGGACAAAATGGACTCGCTTTTATCTCGACGGGGAAGGCTTGTCGCTTTCGCACAAGGAAATTTCTTCCAATAAAAATCTTGCCTACGATCCGCTCGGCAACGGCCTGACCTTTTCGATGGACGTGAAGCAGGAGACGGAAATCACGGGGCCGGCCGCGCTCAAGCTTTTCGTTTCCTCGGCGACCAATGACGCGGATATCTTCGCCGTGCTGCGCGTTTTCGATGCCAAAGGAAAGGAAGTGCTGTTCCAGGGCGCGCTCGATCCGAAGACGCCGGTGGCGCAGGGCTGGCTGCGCGCCTCGCACCGCAAGCTCGACCCGAAGATGAGCCTGCCGTACCGGCCGTGGCACACCCACGATGAGCTGCAGAAATTAAAAGGCAATGAAGTGGTGGAGCTCGATATCGAGATCTGGCCCACCTGCATCGTCGTGCCGGCGGGCTATCGCATCGCGCTGACCATCCTGGGCCGCGACTACGAGCACGACGAGGCCGCCGCGACGCTCTCCAACATGAAGAATCCGATGAAGGGCTGCGGCCCCTTCACGCACGAAGATCCGACCGATCGGCCGCCAGCGGTGTTCGGCGGCAAGGTCACGCTGCACCTCGATCGCCAGCCGTTCCTGCTGCTGCCCCTGATTCCCTCGCGCTAGCGGCCCGCGGCGCCCTGCAGGCCGGCCGCCTTGATGATCGCGGTCCATTTGGCGAACTCGCGGTGCATCTCGGCGGCGAGCTCGTCCGGCGTGCTCGGCGCGGGATCGATGCCGCGGTCGATCAACGCCTGCCTGACTTCGGGCACGGCGAGCACCGCGACGACATCGCGGTTCAGGCGCTCGACGATCGGGCGCGGCAGGCCTGCCGGGCCGACCAGGCCATACCAGTTGGTGGATTCGAATCCGGGCACGCCGGCCTCGGCCACCGTCGGCACCTCGGGCAGCGCCGCGGCGCGCTTCGATCCGGTGACCGCCAGCGCCCGCGCCTTGCCCTGGCGCACGTAGGGCACGGTGGTGGAAACAATGGCGATGAAGACCTCGACATGGCCGGCCAGGAAATCGGTCATCGCCGCGCTGCCGCCCTTGTAGGGCACGTGCACCCAGTCGATGCCCGCCATGCGTTGGAGCAGCTCTCCGGCGAGGTGGCCGGCGCTGCCCAGGCCGGGCGAGGCGTAGTTGAGCTGGCCGGGTTTTGCCTTCGCCAATGCCAGGAGCTCCTCCATGCTGTGAACCGGCACGGCGGGGCGCACGATGAAGATGTTCGGCAGCTCGACCAGGCGTGCAACCGGCGTGAAATCGCGGAACGGATCGTAGGGCACGGTGCCGATCAGCGGCGCGATGACGAGGGCCGCGTGCGTGGCGAGATGCAGCGTGTAGCCGTCGGGCGCGCTCTTCGCGGCGAGATCGGCACCGATCACGCCACCCGCGCCGGGACGGTTGTCGACGATGATCTCGCGCTGCAGCGACTGCGTGAGACGCGGCTGCAGGATGCGCGCCACGAGGTCGGTGGCGCCGCCCGGCGGATAGCCGACGATCAGGCGCACCGGCTTGGCGGGATAATCCTGCGCGCCGGCGGCGCCGCAGAGCAGGGCGGCGCCGAGGAACAAAGCTCCTAAAATCACCCGAGGAGGATAGCCATGAAACGCCTCGCCTGTCTCGCCCTGCTGCTGTGCGCCGGCGCCGCGGCCGCGCAATCCTATCCCGCCAAGCCGATCCGCCTCATCATCCCGTTCCCGCCGGGCGAGACGATGGACATCATGTCGCGCCTGATCGCGCCGCAGATGAGCGAGCGGCTCGGCCAGCAGGTGGTGGTGGAGAACCGGCCGGGCGCGAGCGGCATGCTCGGCCTCGATCTCGTCGCGAAAAGCGCGCCGGATGGCTACACCATCGGCGGCGGGCAGGGCGGCAACCTGTCGATGCTGCCGCATACCAGCAAGAACGTGCCCTACAACGTCCCGCGCGACTTCACGCCGATCGCGATCTCCACCACCAATTACCTCGGCATCATCTGTAATCCGGACACCCCGTTCCAGACGGTACAGGAGATGGTGGCCTGGGCCAGGTCGAACCCCGGGCGGCTGACGGTGGCGACCAACGGCGAGGGCGGTTTCCCGCACCTGTCGTTCGAATACCTGCGCGTGCTCGGCGGCTTCACGTTCACGCACGTGCCGTACAAAGGCGCTGCCGCGATCGTCACCGACATCGCGGGCGGCCAGGTCCAGTGCGGCATTACGAGCATCGCCACCGCCGCACCGCACGCCAAGGGCGGCCGCGTGCGCATGATCGCGATTACGAACGGCACGCGCGTGCCGCTCTGGCCGGAGGTGCCCGCGGCCAGCGAGGCGGTGCCAGGCTACGAGTCGGGCGGCTGGTTCGGCTACGTCGCGCCGACCGGCACGCCGCGCGAAATCGTGGCGCGCCTGAACGAGGAGATCAACCGCGCCATGCGCAGCCCGGACGTGAGCGAGAAGCTCACCGCCACCGGCCTCTCGGTGGTGGCCGAGTCGCCCGAATATTTCGCGCAGTTCCTAAGGAGCGACTACGCCAAGTACGGCAAGCTGGTGAAGGATATTGGTTTTACGCCTCAGTAAGAGAAACACAGGCTTCTTCGTACTTGCCTTTTCCCATGTCCTTGCCTTCGAAGATGTCGCGCTCCTTGATCCAGGCAAACGACTCCTCGAAAGTCTCCTTGGTGTAGGGCTCGAACACGATGCGCTCGCCCGGGCCCCAGCGGCGCGTGTCCATCTGCTCGAGGAAGCGCTGGGGGAATTCCTTGGTGTAGTAGTGCGTGTAGAGCTCGGGACGCAGGTCGATGTCGCGCTGCGCCTGGCGCAGCGCCCGGAAATACTTGCGCACGTCCTCGGGATCCGGCTCGCCGTTCAGCATACTTGCCATCATGAAGGTGCTGTCGATGATTTTCCGGAAGCCCAGCTGCTCGAGGAAATAATAGGGCCCGCTGAAAAGGGCCGCCGCCGGCACCTTGCGGTCGATCAGGTTTTCCAAACGGCCGAAGAGGATGCCGTCCGCAAAAGAGAGCTTTATTTCCTTTAACGGCAGGTATTGCTCGAGCGCCTGGATGGTCGAGTAGTGGCTGCCCGACTGGTAGCCGACCGAGATCGGCACGCCGCGCAGGTCCTCGGGGGTCTTGATCGTCGACTCGGGCGGCACGAACACTGCCGCCGGCGAGAGCGAATAGGCGTCGGCGAAGAGCTTGCCGTGCCCGGTGGAGGCCGCCACGTTCACCGTCCAGTGGCAGGCGCAGCTCACGTTGGTGTCGCGGCCCTTGGCGATGTTCTGGTAGGCGCCGACCTTGTTGGGGGTCTTGTGATCATCGAATGCAAAGCGGAATTCATAGTCGAGGCCTTGCGCCTTGAAGTAGCCTTTTTCCTCGGCGACCCATTCGTGCAGCCTGAAGTGCGGGGTGATGACGAATTTCGACATGGTCCTCTCTCCTCTCAACAGAATGGGGTGTGCCTGGCCTTGCCTCTTTCAGACAACCTGCGGCCGCCGATCATGTGCACGTGCTCGCTCATCAGCTCGCGCGCGCCCGCGGCATCGCGCGCCTCGATCAGCCGCACCAGGTCGCGGTGCGCGTCGAGCACGCGGCGCGCCACCGCGCGCGTCAGGGTGCGGTTGCGCGAAGGCCAGGACACGTGCTGCAGCGACACCAGCTGGTAGTGCAGCACGCGGTTGTGCGAAGCGTCGGCGATGGCGAGGTGGAAGGCGAGGCTCGAGCGGGTGAAGCGATCGATGTCGTCCACTAGGTTTTCCGCCTCACCGATCAAGACATTTAACCGGGAAATTTCTGCAACGGTTGCATGCTTTGCCGCGAGCTCTGCTGCAAGGCACTCGATGGCGTGCTGCGCGGCCATGATCTCGTCGACCTCGATGCCGGCGAGCTCGAGCTGCACGGCAAGGGCCTCGGCGAAGCGCTGCGGGTTGCCGCGGCTGATGCGCGCGCCGCCGCCAGCGCCGGGACGAATCTCGACCACGCCCATCGCTTCGAGGCTCCTCAGCGCGTCGCGCGCCACGATGCGCGACACGCCATAGCGCGCCGCCAGTTCCTTTTCCGTGCCGAAGAAGTCGCCGGCGCGGTAGCGGCCGTCGAGCAGCGCGTCGCGCACCTCGGCGACGATGCGCGAGGACAGGGTCGGGACGCCGCGGGGCGCCAGCGCATGCACGCTCATGGGTGAAAGATACTAAAGATGATATCTTTCGCCGTCAACCCCCGGGTCAAGCCACGGCTGACACATCCTGACCCCGGCGCGGGCGGCGCGGCGGTAGGGTGGCGCCATGGGCTACTGCATCGAGTACGTGGAAAAGGGCGAGACGCTGGCCGCCGTGGTGCGGGGAGAGAACACCTTCGCCCACGCTTTCATGATCGCGCAGGACATCGCCGAGCACGCCGTCCGGCGCGCCACGCGGCGCCTGCTGATCGACCTGCGCGGGCTGGCGGGCCGGGTCGGCTCGCTCAGCGCGCTGGTGATGGCGCCCGCCACGCAGATGCGCTGCAAGGTGGCGGTGCTCGATGTGCCGGATTACGACTCGTATTACGCCTTCCCGGAGGCCACCGCGCGCGTCCTCGGCGGCGACCTGCGCTACTTCGCCAATCGCGACGACGCGCTGGACTGGCTTAGCGAACGCGGCACCTAGCGGTAGCGATACACTACGATCTTGTCGGCCCCGGATTCCGGGGTCCAGACCTCGCCCTTGCGGCCGTGGATCTGGCGCACGTTGGCGCGGCGCGACGAGGAACGGAAGGTCTCCCACTTCGCGGTCGCCGGATCGAAGCGCAGCATGGCCTGCGCGCTCCACTCCGACACCCACACCTTGTCGGTCTCGTCGACATACACGGCATAGACGTGCGGATCGTCGCCGGGCGCCTGCCACGAGGTCCAGGTCCCGCTACGCGGAACGTACCTGCTCAGGTTGCCCGAGTTCCACTCGGCTACCCAGATATCGCCCTTCGAATCGGACCACACGCGCCGCGCGCCCTGCCGCCTGGTCGGCGGCTCGATCACGATGGTTTTATCGGTCTGGGAATCTATTTTTCCGATGTAGGACCCGGCCAGCGACGCGTAATACACCGTGCCGTCGGGCGTGGCGTGGATGCCATAAGGCCCGCGGCCCTTCGGCGCCTCGAACACCTTGATCTCGCCGCTTCTCGGGTCGAGGCGGCCGTAGATGCCGCCCTGCCCGGTGAACCAGTGGATGCCCTTGCCGTCGAAGATCGCCGTGTTCAGGTTGGCATGGCCCGAGTCTTCGGGCAGCTTCCACAGCTTCACCGCGCGTGTTTTTGGATCCACCCGCGCGATGGCGTTCTGCCCGCCGTCGGTGAGCCAGGGCGCACCGTCCGCGCCGGCGATCACGCCGTGCGGCGCGGAACGCTCGCCCAGCTTGACGAACTCGAACTTGCCGCTCTTCGGGTCAAGGATGCCGAGGTGGCCGCTGCCCTGCGCGGAGATCCATACCGGACCGCCGGGCGCGGCATCCGCCCACACGTCGTGCACGCCGTGCCCGGGCGGTACCGGGTACTCCTGGATCGACACCTGCGCCTGGCAAGCAAAAGCAGCGGCGAATAGAACGCCAGGGACCGTGCGCATGATCAGGCGGCAACTCGCGCGCGATCCCACGGCAATGCGGGCACTTTCACGGCATAAGCCCCGTCGCCCAGCACGACCTGCGCGACCAGCATCAGGGTCCAGGCCAGCGGGAACTCGGCGCCGCCGTCGCCGAACCAGAATCCCTTGCGGATCGCCCAGTAATGGGTGACGGCAATCAGAACCGGCAGCGCGAACAGGCTGGCATAGCGCGTATAGATCCCGAGCAGGAGCAGGATCGCGCCCGCGGTTTCGGCGACCAGCGTGTAGGACAGCATCCACTCGGCGTAGCCGTCCTTGATCAGCCGGTTCCACCAGTTGTCGAAACCGATGACCGCGAACTTGCGGTAGACGTGCGCGATGAAGAAAAACGACAGCGTCAGCCGCAGCACGAGCGCGGCGTACGGCGCAGCGCGTTGGTCGAGCATGGACGCCTCCCGGATCTAGCCGCCGAGTCCCCTGGCAATGCGGTCGATGCCGGCCTGCGCGCACACCGCATCCTTGTCGCCGCCCGGTGCGCCCGAAACGCCGATGGCGCCGACGATCTCGTTGCCGGCGCGGATCAGCAGCGCCCCCTCGGCAGTGGTGACGTTCGCCAGGACCAGCGCGGGGTGCGGCGGCGGGTTCTTGCCGATGCGAGCGCCGAATTCCCCGGAATTGGCCTTGAAGGTGATCGAGGTATACGCCTTGCGGAAGCTGTTCTCGATGGTGTGCGGGCCGGCATTGTCGTCGTGCAGCTGCGCCTTGAGGCGCCCGGACTTGTTCAGCACGGTGACCGTGACGTTGTAGCCGTCCTTGCGGCAGCGCTCGAGCGCCGCGGTCGCGGCCTCCCGTGCGGCATCGACGGAAAGCGTGCGTTCCGTCACCAGGGCCTGGGCCATGGCCATGGCCGGAAACAGCATTGCGGAAAGAATCGCCAGTTTGATGCGTTGCATCGAAGCCTCCTCCTCAGTTGAGGTACATTCGGTCTGACAGAGTCTGACAGATTACAGGGCAAACGCGCTTGGCGGAAAAACCGGCATTCGAGATGGACCTCAGCCTGCAGGTCGGCAAGTACGACGTGCAGAAGCTGCTCGGCAAGGGCGCCACCGGCACGGTGTACCTCGCCAAGGACACCTTCACCGGCAAGGAGGTGGCGCTGAAGACCATCGAGCCCGAGGTGTTCCGCGACCCGGAGTTCGGCAAGATCTATCGCTCGCAGTTCGTGCAGGAGGCCTCGCTCGCCGGCAAGATGCGCCACCCGCACATCGTCGCCATCCTCGACGCCGTGGTGAGCGAGGACTCGGGCCATATCGCCATGGAGCTGGTGACCGGCGGCGACCTGTCGTCGCACGTCGCGCCCGACAAGCTGCTGCCCGTGGGCGACGTGCTGCAGATTGGCTTCAAGTGCTGCGGCGCGCTCGAGTACGCCGCCAAGGAAGGCATCGTGCACCGCGACATCAAGCCCGCCAACCTGATGATCGCCAAGGGCACCGACGTCAAGATCGCGGATTTCGGCGCCGCCTTCCTGAAGAAGAGCCAGGTGGCGCAAACCGCCGCCATGGGCTCGCCCTATTACATGTCGCCCGAGCAGCTGCAGGGCAAGGAGCTCTCCTTCCACAGCGACATGTACTCGCTGGGCGTGGTGCTCTACGAGCTGCTGGTCGGGCGGCGGCCGTTCCTCGCCGAGAACCTGCAGGCGCTGATCGGCAAGATCATCAACCTCGATCCGCAGCCGCCGAGCGAACAGCGCCCCGAGCTGAAGAAGGAGATCGACGCGGTGGTGCTGCGCGCGATGAAGAAGCAGGCCGAGCAGCGCTACGCCAGCTGGACCGAGTTCGCGCTCGAGATTTCCAGGGTCGGCCAGCTGTTCATGCCGGCGGGCTCGATTCCCGACAGCGAGAAGTACGTCGCGCTGAAGAAGGTGGCGATGCTCGCGACGCTGGCCGACTCCGAGCTGTGGGAGCTGGCGCGCGCCGGAAAGTGGACCCGCGTGCCCAAGGGACGCGCCATCGTCGCCGAGGGCGCGAAGGGCACCAGCTTCTTCTTCCTCGCCCAGGGCGAGGCCAAGGTGACGAAGGCGAAGCGCCTGCTCAACATGGTCAGCGCCGGCGAGTGCTTCGGCGAGATGGCCTACATCGCCGGCGGCGAGAAGCGCCACGCCACCGTCGAGTCGCACACCGACCTGCTGCTGTCGGAATTCGAGCCGGCGGCGCTCGACAAGATGAGCCTCGGCGCGCAGCTGCAGCTGACGCGCGCGCTGGTGCGCAACGTCTCCGACCGCCTGGCGCTCGCCAACACCCGCCTGGCGCGCTGAAGCCGATGCGGTGGCTTTTCCTGCTGTGCCTTCTTTTCGCCCAGCAATCCGCCTGGTCGCAGGCCTGGCCGGCGCGATCGGTGCGCCTGGTGGTGGGCTTCGCGCCGGGCGGCGCGGCCGACTTCGTCTCGCGCGCCATCGCCGAGCCGCTGTCGCGCTCGCTCGGCCAGCCGGTCGTCATCGATAACAAGCCCGGCGCCGGCTCGAGCATCGCCGCGGAGTTCGTGGCGCGCAGCCCGGCTGACGGCTACACGGTGCTGATCGCGAGCCCGTCGAGCATCCTCGTCAACCCGCTGATCGCGAAGTCGGCGTTCCAGCCGGCGAGGGAACTGCTGGCGGTCACCAAGGTCAGCTCCTCGCCGCTGGTGGTGGCGGTCAATCCGGCGGTCGGCGTTTCGACGCTGAAGGAACTGGTGCTGCATGCGAAACGCAATCCCGGCAAGCTGAATTTCGCCTCATCCGGCAACGGCTCGGCGCCGCACCTCGCCGGCGTGCTGTTCCAGCGCGTGGCCGGGATCGACATCGTGCATGTGCCCTACAAGGGCGGCGGGCCCGCGGTGCAGTCGCTGCTGGCCGGCGATACGCAGCTGTCGTTCGCCACGCCGCCTTCGGTGCTGCCGCTGGTGCAGGGCGGGCGCCTGCGCGCCCTCGCCATCACCAGCCGCGAGCGCTCGCCGCTGGTGCCCGGCGTGCCCGGCATGGCCGAGGCGGGGCTGCCGGAATACGAAATCTCGTTCTGGTACGGCTTCTTCGTCCCTGCCGGCACGCCCGCGGCGGTGGTGAAGCGCCTGTTCGATGACACGCTCCTCGCGCTCGCCGTGCCGGCGGTATCGCGCGCCCTGGCCAAGGAGGGCACGGAGGCCGTGGGCTCGAAGTCGCCGGAGGAATTCGCGGCATTCATCGCCGAGGATGCGAAGCTGTGGGCGCGGCTGGTGCGCGATTCGGGAGTGAAGGCTGATTAAAATGGAATTCATCATGAAAAAATCCCTATTGGCGGGAGTTCTGGTTTTCTTCTCCGTTTCGGCGCAGGCGCAGCATGGCGCGTCCGCGTCCAACATGGCGCTGCTCGGCGCGCACGATCTGCAGGGGCGCAGCGCCTACCAGCCGCTGGTAAAGCAAAGCCGCGGGCGCTGGATCGCCTACGTCGGCCACCACGGCGGATTGCTGCCGAATCCGCTCACGGGGAAAACCGAGGACAACGGCACCTCGATCCTCGATGTCAGCGACCCGAAGAACCCGCGCATGCTCTCGCACATTCCCGGCGAGCCGGGCGAAGGCGAGAGCGGCGGCGCGCAGATGGTGCGCGTGTGCAATGGCAACGAGCTGCCAAAGGGCGATCCGGCCAAGGTCTACCTGCTGCGCGTCTACGGCAACCTGGCGCACGAGGTCTGGGATGTGACCACGCCCGAGAAACCCTCGCGCATCGCGGTGATCGTCGACAAGCTCAAGGGCACGCACAAGAACTGGTGGGAGTGCGACAGCGGCATCGCCTACCTGGTTTCGGGCCTGCCCGACTGGCGCATACGGCGCATGACGCAGATCTACGACCTGTCGGATCCGGCCAAGCCGGTGTTCATCCGCAACTTCGGCCTGCCCGGGCAGCAGCCCGGCGCCACCGGGCCGGTGCCGACCGAGCTGCACGGGCCGATCTCCACGGGACCGAAGGGCAATCGCGTCTATTTCGGCTACGGTACCAACAAGTCGGGCGTGATGCAGATCGTGGATCGGGCGAAGCTGCTCTCGGGCCCGCGCGAGCCCACGAATCAGAACCTGATTGCTCCTCAGGTGGGCGTTTTTCATCTCAATGCGATGAATGGCGCCCATACGGCCTTGCCGGTGCTCGGCATGACGCTGCCGGAGTTCGCGGCGGACAAGGCCGCCGGCAAGCGCGATTTCGTCTTCGTGGTCGACGAGTCGCTGGTCAACGAGTGCCAGGAGGCGCGCCAGATGGTGTTCGTCGTCGACGTCACCGACGAGACGCAGCCGGTCGGCGTCGCCACCTTCAACGTGCCCGAGTCGCCCGGCGGCTTCTGCTCGCGCGGCGGGCGCTTCGGCTCGCATTCGTCCAACGAGAACCAGCCGCCGATGCATGCCGGCAAGACCATCTTCGTCGCCTGGTTCAACGCCGGCGTGCGCGCGGTGGACATCCGCGACCCGCTGCATCCGCGCGAGGCGGGCTATTACATTCCGGCGACCACCGGCAAGACCGACAAGCGTTGCATCAAGACCGCCACCGGCGAGCGCTGCAAGGTGGCGATCCAGACCAACAACGTGGATGTCGATGACCGCGGCTACGTCTACATCGTCGACCGGGCGAATACCGGGCTGCACATTCTGGAGCTGCTGCAGAAGAACTGACGATGGATCTGGAACTGAAAGGCAAGACCGCGCTCGTCACCGGCGCCAGCATGGGCATCGGCCGCGCGGTCGCCGCGGTCCTCGCGAAAGAAGGCGTGAGGGTTGCCGTCGTTGCGCGGCGGCGCGAGTTGCTTGAAAAACTCCAGGAAGAATTGAAAACCCCTCTGGTCATCATCCAGCAGGATTTCCTGAAGGACGACGCGCCCGAGAAGATCGCCAGCGCAGCGCTCGCCGGCCTGCGATCGGTGGACATCCTCGTCAACAACGCCGGCGGCAGCCGCCGCTTCACGCTCGAGTCGAGCGAGGAGCAATGGCACGAGGCGATCACGCTCAATTTCACGCGCCAGCGCCAGCTCACGCACCGGCTGCTGCCGCAGATGATCGCGCGCAAATGGGGCCGCGTGATCAACGTCACCGGGAAATCCGAGCCCGAAGGCATCAACGGCGCCTTCGCCGCCAAGGCGGCGATGCACGCCTGGGCCAAGGGCCTGTCGCGCGAGGTCGGCAGGCACGGCATCACCGTGAACTCGGTACCGCCCGGGCGCATCATCTCGGAGCAGATCCTGCGCAACTATTCGCCCGAATTCCGCAAGAAGGAGAGCGAGGAAGACATTCCGGTGGGCGAGTACGGCCAGCCCGAGGACCTCGCCAACCTGATCTGCTTCCTCGCCTCGCCGCGCGCACGCTACATCACTGGCGCCGTGATACCAGTCGACGGCGGCTTGCGTCGCTATCAGTTTTAAGGGGATCCCATGAAACCGCTCCTCCCGCTCTGCGTTCTTCTGCTGGGTGCATGCAGCCAGAACCCGCTCGCGTTACGCGACATGGGCTCGTTCCACGTCGGCGGGCGCGAGGTCGAGATCAGCGGCAAGCCGGTGAAGGAGGTCGTGTTCACGCCGGGGGGCGTGCCGGCGAAGGTCGACCTGAACGGCAAGTACCTGGTCGAGTCGATGTACGTGCAGTACTTTCTGCCCGCGAATCGCCGCGGCGCGGTGCCGCTGCTCCTTTGGCACGGCGGCGGGCTGACCGGGGTCACCTACGAGAGCACGCCGGACGGGCGCGAAGGCTGGCTGAACTGGTTCGTCAAGCAGGGTTGGGATGTTTACAACTCCGATGCGGTCGAGCGCGGGCGCGCCGGCTGGGCGATGTATCCCGACATCTTCAAGTCCGAGCCGCTGTTCCTGCCGAAGGACGAGCCCTACCAGCGCTTTCGCATGGCGGGCAGCCAGTTCCCGACGCAGAGCTACGACAATTTCGTGCGGCAGATCGTGCCGCGCTGGACCAGCACGGACGACGCCATCATCGCCGCCTATACCGCGCTGGTCGACCGCGTGTGCCCCTGCGTGATCCTGTTTCACTCGCAGGCCGGGCAGTTCGGCTTCAAGGTGGCGCAGGCCCGCCCCGACAAGGTGAAGGCGCTGATCGCGGTCGAGCCGGCCGGTCAGGGCGATGCGGGCCGCGTCGCGCTTCTGAAGGACATTCCTACGCTTTTCGTCTATGGCGACGGCATCGAGAAGGATGCACGCTGGCCGCAGATCCGCAGGAACGGCGTCGGCTTCGGCAATGCCATCCAGGCGGCGGGCGGCAGGGTCGAGGTCGTCGACCTGCCGCAGGCCGGTATTCGCGGCAACTCGCACATGCTGATGATGGACCAGAACAACCTCGAGGTCGCCGCTCTCATCCAGAAGTGGCTGGAAAAACAGGGTCTATATAGATGAGGCTGTTACTTTTTCTCTGCTGCGCATTTTTTCTCACCGTTGGAAAAGCGCAGAACTATCCTTCAAAACCCATCCGCCTGGTCGTGCCCTTTGCTCCGGGCGGCAGCTCGTCGATCGTGGCGCGCAGCGTGGCGGCCGAGATGTCGAAGGCGCTCGGCCAGGAGATCTACATCGACAACAAGGGCGGCGGCGGGGGCAACGTGGCGATGAACGAGGTGGCGCACGCCGACCCCGACGGCTACACGCTGATCATCGGCCACGTCGGCAGCCTGGCGATGACGCCCTTCATGTCCGCGAACCTCGGCTACGACGTCGACCGTGATTTCACCGCGGTCTCGCTGCTCGCGATCGTGCCGAATATCTTCGTCGTGCATGCCGACGTGCCGGCCAGGGACCTGCGCGAGTTCATCGCGCTGGCGAGGGCAAAACCAGGGCAGCTCTACTACGGCTCGGCGGGCAACGGCAGCGCCGGCCACCTGGCGATGGAGTACCTGAAGCTGCTCTCCGGCATCGACATCCAGCACGTTCCCTACAAGGGCACCGGGCCGAACCTGATCGACCTCGTCGCCGGGCGCACGCAGATCACGTCGGCCGGCACGCCGCCGCTGATGCCGCACGTCAAGTCGGGCAAGCTGCGCGTCGTCGCCGTCGGCACCGCGAAGCGCCTGCATTCGATGCCTGAGGTGCAGACGGTGGCGGAGCAGGGCTTTCCGGGTTTCGAGGCGAGCCAGTGGTACGGCCTCAATGCGCCCGCGAAAACGCCTGCGGCGATCGTGAAGCGCCTCGCTGACGAGGCCGGCAAGGCGGCGAAGGCCCCCGCGGTCATGCAGCGATTCGCCGCGGATGACGCCGAGGGCGTCGGCTCGACGCCGCAGGAGTACGCGGCCTACATCGCGCGCGAGCAGGCGCGCTGGAAGGACGTCATCCAGCGCGCCAACGTCAGGGCGGACTGACGCGCGACGCTAGCGCGGCGGGCTGACCTGGATGCGCAGCGCGGTCTTGGCGTCGTTGTGCGTGAGATTGACGCGCGCGCCGGGCACGAGCTGCGACGGCTTGCCGGGCACCAGGGTGGAAATCGAAGCGCTTTCCGGCACCAGGATCTGCTGCGAGCCGCCGTCGTAGCTGAGGCTCAGCACGCGGCCGTCCGCGGACTGCGACACCGTGCCGACGGTCGCGTTGGTCATGGTCTGGTTCTCGCCGCCGTCGAAGGGCCGGTGCCCCGGGTTGAGGGGTTTCGGGAAGCGGCGCACCTCGTAAGCGGTGAGGCTGCCGCCCGCACCTTTCCTCGACGTGACGCCGAGGAAATCGCCCGGCTTGATGTCGGCAAGCGTGATCGGCTGGGTGAAGACGATCTCGGTCTGGCTCCCGACCTGGACGCTGCCGGCATCCTTTACCACCAGGGTCTTGCCGTCGAACGACTCGACCACGCCGCGCACGCGCGTTTGGGCGATGCCAGCAGCGCTGACCAGCATCAACCCAACAAATAAAAGGCGCTTCATTGCGGCGGCTTGACGCCGTCCTTGCTGACCGAGACGCGGGCGCTGGTGAGCCTGCCGTCGGTCTGCTGCTGCGCGATGGTGAAGATGGTTTCGCCGGGCTTGAGGTCGGCGCGCGAGCCGGGCGCGAACACCACGATCGGCGTGCCCGGCGGCACCACGATCTTTTTCTGCCCGTCCTTGTAGGTCATGGTGATTTCGTTGCCGCCGGAGGCCATGGCGACCATCTCCAGGTTGGCGTTGGTCATGGTGGTGCCGGGCTCGAGGTCCCAGGGGGTGTGCCCCGCGGGCGCCGCCGGCGGTATCGCGTGCACTTCCACCGCGAACATCTGGCCGCCTTTCTCCTTCGCGGTCACGCCGACATACTTGCCCTGCAGCTCGGCGAGCGTGGCGGACTTCGCCGTGGCGACGGCGGCGTCGGGCGCCAGGTTGATGTTCATGTCGCGCCCTTCGCGGGTTTTCACGGCGAGCACGTCGCCGTTGAGGCCGGTGATGGTGGCGCGGATGCGCATCGGCACCTGGGCGAACGCGGTGGCGCTGAAAGCGAGAAGCACGAGCAGTACGAGTTTTTTCATGAGAAATCTCCCTTGTCCGGGCTATATAACACCACTATCCTTCGTCGAATTCCATGCTCAATCCCTTCCAGGCGATAAAAAAGCAGGAAGTACGGCGTTTTACCACGCTGCCGGCGAAATTCCGCCGTAAGCGGCGCACCGCCTGGTCCGACCCCAACCGCCAGGGCGCGGCGCTCGACAGCTTTCTCGAAGGCCCGTCGTTCGACCGCAAGGGCAACCTCTGGTGCGTGGATATCCCTTTTGGACGGATTTTTTCAATCAATACAAAAGGGGAATGGACCTTGGCCGCCGAGTACGACGGCTGGCCCAATGGCCTGAAGATTCACAAGGACGGCAGCATTTTCATCGCCGATTACCGGAAGGGTCTTCTCAAATTAAACCCCCAAACAGGGTCTGTTGAAACCGTCCTCGGGACCGCGTTCAGCGAGGGCTTCAAAGGGCTGAACGACCTGCATTTCGCCGACAACGGCGACCTTTATTTCACCGACCAGGGGCAAAGCGGCATCGCCGACCCGAGCGGACGCGTGTGGCGCCTGCGCGCAAGCGGCGAATTGCAGCGCCTGGTGAGCAATGCACCCTCGCCGAACGGCATAACGTTGAATACCAAAAATACGCAGGTTTATGTCGCCATCACCCGCTCGCAGCAGATCTGGCGCCTGCCGCTGATGGCCGGCGGCACGCCGTCGAAATCCGGCGTCGCCATCCAGCTCTCCGGCGGTCACGCCGGCCCCGACGGCATCGAGATGGACGCCGAGGACGGCCTGGTGGTGTGCCACCTCGGCGTCGGCATCTGGCGCTTCGATTCGAACATGCTGCCGACGCACCTGGTGCACGCCGGCGGCCGGCACCGCCTGATGACCAATATCGCGTTCAAGGGCAGGACGCTCTACATCACCGACTCGATCAACGGCGAGATCCTGACCGCCGAGATGCCGGTGGCGGGGAAGAAGCTCTTTTCGCTGAAGTAGCTAGTCGATCTTCGCGCCCGAGCGGCGCACCACCTCGGCCCACTTGGCCGAGTCGCGGCGGATGAGGGCGCCGAAGTCCTCGGGCGTGCCGCCGCCGCCTTCGCTGCCCAGCGTGAACAGGAGCTCCTTCGTCTTCGGCTCCAGGATGGCGCGATTGACCGCGGCATTGAGCTTGTCGAGCACCGCGCGCGGCACGCCGGCGGTGGTGATGATGCCGCTCCAGGCGTTTACCTCGTAGCCGGCCACGCCGGCCTCCATCAGCGTCGGCACTTCCGGCAGGCTGAGCGCCCGGCGCTCGCCGGTGACGGCGAGCGCGCGCACGCGGCCGGCCTTGACGTGCGGCGCGATCGAATTGGTGCTCTCGAACATCAGCTGCACCTGGCCCGAGATCAGGTCGGCAATGGCCGGCGCGCCGCCCTTGTAGGGGATGTGCACGATGTCGGTGCCGGTCATGTACTTGAAGAGCTCGCCGCTCACATGTCCGGGCGAACCGTTGCTCGAGGAGGCGTTGGACAGCCTGCCCGGATTTTTCCGGGCGAAATCGACGAGGTCTTTTACGGAATAAAAATCCGTTTTTGGCGAAACCGCGAGCAGCATGTATCCGGTCGTCACGAGGGCGACGGGCTGCAGGTCGCGCTCGATGTCGTAAGGGAGCTTCGCCACCATGTGGCGCGTGATGGCGAGCGCGCCGACCGGTCCCTGGCCGATGGTGTAGCCGTCGGGGGCCGCCTTGGCCACGGCGTCGATGCCGATGGTGAGCGCGCCGCCGGGGCGATTGTCCACCACGACCGGCTGGCCGAGGAACTTGGCCATTTCCGGCGCCACCAGCCGCGCGATATTGTCGGTGGCGCTGCCCGCCGCCTGCGGCACGACCAGGCGGATCGGCCGCTCGGGGAACTCGGCGGCTGCGAACGTGGCCCACGCCGACAACGCAACGAATAAAATATTTCTCATGCCCGCCATCGCCGCCTCCCCCGCGCTGTCCCGGCTGCGCATTCTAGACCTCACGCGCGTGCGGGCAGGGCCCACCTGCGTCAGGCAATTCGCCGACTTCGGCGCCGACGTGATCAAGATCGAGTCGCCGCCGGGCGTCGACCCGAACGAGACCATGGGTGGGCCGCGCGACGGCCCCGACATGCAGAACCTGCACCGCAACAAGCGCTCGATGACGCTCAACCTCAAGCGCCCCGAGGCGCGCGCGGTGCTCGAACGCCTGGTGAAGAGCGCGGACGTGGTGGTCGAGAACTATCGGCCCGACGTCAAGTTCCGACTGGGAATTGATTTTTCTTCTTTGGAAAAAATTAACCCCCGGATCATCCTGGCGAGTATCTCCGGCTTCGGCCAGGACGGGCCCTACCGCGACCGGCCGGGCTTCGACCAGATCGCGCAGGGCATGAGCGGCCTGATGTCGATCACCGGCGAGCCGGGCCGCGGCCCGATGCGCACCGGGGCCGCCATCGCCGACGTCGCCGCCGGCCTGTTCGCCGCGCTCGGCATCATGACCGCGCTGCTCGAGCGCGAGCACTCGGGCAAGGGTCAGTGGGTGCAGAGCTCGCTGCTGCATGCCGGCATCGCGCTGACCGATTTCCAGGCGGCGCGATATCTCATGAAGAGCGAAGTTCCCCAGCAAGTCGGCAACGACCATCCCACCAGCATGCCGACGTCCGCCTACAAGGCGGCCGACGGCTACCTTAACGTCGCGGCTTCGGGGGAGGGGATGTGGAAGCAGCTGTGCCGCGCGATCGGCCGCGACGACCTGGTCGCCGATTCGCGCTTCGACGCGCAGGAAAAGCGGGCGAAGAATCGCGCCGCGCTGAACGCCCTGATCAACGACAGCCTGTCGACGAAGAAGAGCGCGGACTGGATCGAGGCGCTCAACGCGGCGGGCGTGCCCACCGGGCCGATCTATGCCATGGACCAGGTGTTCGCCGACCCGCAGGTGCAGCATATCGGCGCGGCGGCAGAGGTGAATCATCCGCGGCTCGGGCGCTTCCGCGTTGTCAACCAGGCCGCGCGACTCTCGCGTACCCCGGCGACGATGAAGACGGCGACGCCGGAGCTTGGCGCGCACACCGACGAGGTGCTGGCCGAGCTGGGCTACGAAAAATCCGCAATCGCGCAAATGCGCAAAACGGGGGTTATCTGACCGAACGAATCCAGGCGAGGAAAGAAGGCGCGGTCGGCTGGCTGGTGTTCAACAATCCCGAGCGCCGCAACGCGGTGTCGGTGGACATGTGGGAGGCGATTCCGTCGGTTCTTGCTTCATTTGAAGCTGATTCTGAAATCCGTGTGGTCGTCCTCGCCGGCGCCGGCGACAAGGCCTTCGTCTCTGGCGCCGACATCTCGCAGTTCGAGAAGCAGCGCTCCGGCCCCGAGGCGGTGCAGCACTACGAGGAGATCGCCGAGGCGGCGCAGCAGCGGCTGCAGGCCTGCGACAAGCCGGTGCTCGCCATGATCCGCGGCTACTGCCTGGGCGCCGGGCTCAACATTGCCAACCTCTGCGACTTGCGCATCGCCTCCGAGGACGCGCGCTTCGGCATCCCGGCGGCGAAAATGGGACTCGGCTACCGCGCCGCGTCGATGAAGAGCTTGGTCGACACGGTCGGCGCGCCTTATGCGCTCGAGATCATGATCACCGGCCGGCAGTTCACCGCTGCTGAAGCCAGGGAAATGGGATTGGTCCATCAGGTTGTAGAAAATAATCTTCTCGAAAAGACAACCCGTGAATATTGCGACATGATCGCGGCGAACGCGCCGCTGACGATGCGCACGGCGAAGCGCATGATCCGCGAGATCCTGAAGAAGGACTACGACGCCGAGCTGCTGAAAAAGTGGATGAAGGAATGCTTCGACAGCGCGGACTACGCCGAGGGACGGAAAGCGTTCATGGAGAAACGCAAGCCGGTATTCCGGGGGAAATAGCCATGCGGATGGCAATTTTCGGCATCCTGTTCCTGGCGGGCAGCGCTCTGGCGCAATATCCCGCCAGGCCCGTCACCGTCGTCGTCGGCTTCGCGCCGGGCGGCGGCACCGACTCGGTGGCGCGCATCATGCAAAGGACGCTCGGCGACAACCTCGGCCAGCCGGTCGTGGTCGACAACAAGACCGGCGCCGGCGGCAACATCGCCGTCGACTTCGTCGCCAAGGCCCCCGCCGACGGCTACACCATCGTGCTCGCCAATGTCGGCTCGCTTACGGTTGCGCCCTACACCGTGGCGAACCTGCCCTACGACCCGATGCGCGACCTGGCGCCGATCACCATGGGCGTGGTGTTTCCCAACGTGATCTGCGTGCACTCCTCGGTGCCGGCGAAGACGCTCGCCGACCTGATCAAGATGGCGCGCGACCAGCCCGGCACCGTGGCCTACGGCAGCTCGGGCATCAACGGCGCGGCGCACCTCGCCGGCGAGCTGCTGAAGATCATGGCCAACGCGGAGCTGGTGCACGTGCCTTACAAGGGCGGCGCGCCGGCGCTGACGGCGCTGCTCGCCAACGAGACGCCGGTGGGCATACTGACGCCGGTCACGGCGTTGCCGCACATCAAGGCCGGCACGATCCGGGCGCTCGCCACCACCGGCGCGAAGCGCGCCGCGATGATGCCCGACGTGCCGACGGTGGCCGAATCCGGCCTGCCCGGTTACGAGGCGACCAATTGGTACGCTTACCTGGCGCCGGCGAAGACGCCCGCCGCGGTCATCGACCGGCTGCACCGGGACATCGTGAAAACGCTTGCCGCAGCCGAGGTGCGCGAATCGCTGCACAAGCAGGGCATGGAACCGGCCCCGTCCTCGCCGTCCGAGCTTCGCCAGTACATGGCGCGCGAGCTCGTGACCTGGGGCAAGGTGGTCAAGGCCACCGGCATGAAGGCCGAGTGAGCGTTAGATCCTGATGACCATCTTGCCGAGATGCGCGTCGGATTCCATGCGCGCCTTGGCCTCGGGCAGGTCCTTGAAGTCGTAACCCTTCTCGATCAGCGGCTTCAGCTTGCCGCTGGCGAACAGCGGCAGCCAGTCGCGCTTGAAGCCGTTGACGGTGATGCTGCGCTGCTCGGCGTTCCTCAATTTGTTCGAGACGCCGAACAGCTTGAGGCGCTTGGAATGCAGCGCCTCGAGGTCGATCTCGCTCTTCAGGCTGCCGTCGACGTAGCCGACCGTGGCGTGGCGCCCCTCGTAGCCGAGGCAGCGGATGGTCTCCGCGAACAGGGTGCCGCCGACATTGTTGACGACCAGGTTCACGCCCTTGCCGCCGGTCGCCTGCATCACGGCGTCATGGAAATCGGGCTTCCTGGTTTCAATGGCCACATCCAATCCGAGTTTTTTCAGGGCCAGAAGCTTGTCGGCGGAGCCGGAAGTCCCGATCACCTTGGCGCCGATCGCTTTTGCCGCGATCAGGGCGGCGACGCCGACGCCGGCGGACACGCCGGTGACGAGCAGCCATTCGCCGGCCTTGAGGTTGCCCTGCTGCACCAGCATGTCGTACACCACGAGAAAGCTGATCGGCACGGCGGCTGCTTCTTCCCAGGAAAGATTGGCCGGCACCGGGATCGCGTCCTTGGCGTCCATCAGCGCGTACTCGGCGAAAGAGCCCGGCAGCCGCCCCATGACGCGCTCGCCGCTGCCTCCGACCTCTCCCGCGCCGTCGCTGCCCGCAGGCTTGGGAGCGCCGGGCTTGACCAGCCCCACCGCGCGAATGAATTCGCCGCGATTCAGGCTTGCCGCGCGCACGCGCACCAGCAGCTGGCCGGGTCCGGGCCGCGGCGCCGGGACGTCGCGCAACTCGAGTGAGGTGCCTTGTGCGCCGGACTGGATGTAATAGGCCTTCATGAAGGCCAAATTATGCGCCGTATTGCCTGTTCGCCGCGCCGAGCCGCGGCGTATAGTCGAAACAGACCAGACAAAAGTGGAGGTGGCGATGAAACCGGCACGCGTGGCAATGCTGATGGTGGCCCTGGCGCTCGCGGCGCCGGCGCGCGCCGGGCTGGTGGCGACCGATGCGACGCGAGCGGGCGATGAGCGCGCCCGCGTCAAGTTGCTGATCGAGCGCCCGGAACTCGCCGGGCAACTGCAGCGCATGGGATTGGCGCCGGGTGACGCGACGGCGCGCGTCGACGCGCTGAACGACGCCGAAGTGCACGCGCTCGCGGGGCACCTGGACCGGCTCGTAGCCGGCGGCGACTTCGCCAACCAGACCCCGCTGATCCTGATCATCGTATTGCTGGTGCTAGTGATCCTGCTGATCTAGCGCACTAGAATCATCGCTTCGACCAAGGAGGGGACATGAAACCGGAACTGATGCTGCTCGTCTGGGCGGTCGCGCTGACCGTGGTGCAGATGCTGATCGCGGCGACCGGGGCCTTGCTGCAGGTCGGCATCACGGCGCTCGCCGGCAACCGCGAAAACCTGCCGACCATCACCGGCTGGGCGGGGCGCGCGTGCCGCGCGCACCGCAACATGCTGGAGAACCTGGTGCTGTTCGCCGCGCTGGTCATCGTCGTCGCCCTCGCCGGCAAGACCAACGCCACGACGCTCCTCGGCGCCCAGCTTTTCCTTTGGGCGCGCGTCGCCTACGCCGCGGTCTACCTCGCCGGCATTCCATGGCTGCGTACCGGAGTCTGGCTCGTCTCGATGATCGGGCTGGTGATGCTGTTCCTGCAGTTGATGTAGGGCTCGCATGGGGGTGATGGTCGAGGGGGTGTGGCGGGACGTCCCCCGCGACCTGAGCGCTACCGGTGGCGCGTTCGTCCGCGCCGAAAGCCGGTTTCGCGGGCAAGTCTCGGCGCCGCAGGCCGGGCGCTATCATCTGTATGTCTCGCGCGCCTGCCCTTGGGCGCACCGCACGCTGGTGGTGCGGGCGCTGAAGGGCCTGGAGAAAGCGGTGCCGGTGTTCTACGCCGACCCTTACATGGCGGAAAACGGCTGGGAGTTCGCGGCGGCAAAAAATCCGGCCGGCATCCGCTACCTGCACCAGTTGTACGGCATGGCGCAGCCCGGCTATAGCGGCCGCGTCACGGTGCCCGTGCTTTGGGACAGCCGCGAGCGAAAAATAATCAACAATGAGTCCGCCGAGATCATCCGCATGCTGAACCGCGCGTTCGATGCCTTCGCGCGGCGCAAGCTGGCCGACCTCTATCCGGAGGAGTTGCGGGCGGAAATCGACCGCGTCAACGAACGCGTCTACCGCACGCTCAACAATGGCGTGTATCGTGCGGGCTTCGCCACCGCGCAGGACAAGTACGACCAGGCGGTGACGGAGCTGTTCGCGACGCTCGACTGGCTGGAACGGCGGCTGTCGCGGCGGCGCTGGCTGTGCGGCGCGCGTTTCACCGAAGCGGACGTGCGCCTGTTCACCACGCTGGTACGCTTCGATGCCGTCTACTACTCGCACTTCAAGTGCAACCTGCAGAGGATCGCCGACTACCGGAATCTATGGCGCTACACCAAAAGAATCTACGCGCTGCCGGGCGTGGCGCGCACGGTCGACCTCGGCGAGATCAAGTCGCATTACTACCGCAGCATGAAGCAGATCAATCCCACGCAGATCGTGCCGCGCGGGCCGCGGCTCGACTTGCGCTAGCGCTAGCGGCGCTCGCCGTCGCCGCGCCGGCCGCGGCCAACAGCGATCCGCTGACGGATGCCATCGAGCCCGGCGGCCTGGGCATCGGCTGGACGCTGCGCTACGGCAATTCCGCTTACCGCGGCGCGCCGGGCGGCGTTGACAACGCGCTGCTCTACATCTACGAGGGCGAGCACGCCTACCTGCACTCGGCGCGCGCCGGGCTGAAGTTCGACGCCGGCGGCTGGCGCGTCGATACCTTCCTGCGCCAGCGCGCCGACGGCTTCACCCAGGACCGGCGGCCCACCAGCACCACCGGCATGGCGCTGCGCGAGCCGGGCATCGACGCCGGCGTCGCGGTGCGGCGCAGCTTCTCCTGGGGCACGCCCTACGTCGAGGCGACGCGCGACGTCAGCGACCGCTCCGAGGGCTACGAGCTGAAGTTCGGCTACTGGAACGACTGGACGCGCGGGCGCTTCCAGGTCAAGCCGCACGCCGCAGTATCGCTGCGCGAGGCGCGGCTCAACAATTTCTACTACGGCGTGACGCCGGCGGAAGCCACGGCGCAGCGCCCAGCCTATGCGCCGGGCGGTGGCGCCGATGTCGAGCTCGCGTTGTACGGGACTTACCGCCTGACCGAGACCTGGCAGGTGGTGGCCGGCCTGAGCGCACTGCGCCGCGCGAGCAGCGTACGCTCGAGTCCGATCGTCGACGATCGCATGGAAACCACCGCCATGGTCGGGCTGCTGTACGACTTCTCGCCGGCGCAGAAGCGCTGGGGGCCGGAGTCGCCGCCGCTCATCCTGCGCACGTTCTACGGCTATTCGAGCGACTGCAAGCTGATCAACATCGTTTCGCTCTCGTGCACCAGCACCCACTCCGTGGACCACACCGACGTCTGGGGCCTGGAGGCCGGCCGCACGCTGATCAAGGAGCCCGACGGCTGGCCCCTGGATCTCGCCGGCTTCGTCGGCGTGGTGCAGCACCGCGAAAAGGGTTTCCAGGACGATTTCTTGCAGGTGAACGCCTACGCCAAGGTGCACTACTGGGGCTTTCCGTGGGACCGCTGGGTGCGCACGCGCCTCGGCTTCGGCGCCGGCCTGTCGTATGCCGAGCACATTCCCGAGTCCGAGCTGCGCGAGCAGGCGGGCAAGGGGCGCGGCACCTGGAAGCTGCTCAACTACCTCGAGCCGACCATCGACTTCCGCCTCGGCGACGTGATTCCGGCGCGCGCCTTGCGCGACACCTACGTCGGCGCCGGCGTCTCGCACCGCTCCGGCATGTTCGGCAAGTCGCGCATGTTCGGCGACGTCAACGGCGGCTCGAACTACATCTACGGCTTCATCGAGTCCAGCTTCTAAGCCTGTACCGAGTAGCCGCCGTCGACGGGTATTGCCGTGCCCGTCACGAAGTCCGATGCCTTGCTGCACAGGAACACCGCGATGCCGGCAAGGTCCGCCGGCTCGCCCCAGCGCCCCGCGGGCGTGCGCGCGAGGACGCGCTCGTGCAGCCCTTTCACTTCGTTGCGCGCGTTGCGCGTGAGGTCGGTGTCGATCCAGCCCGGCAGCACGGCGTTCACCTGGATGTTGTCGCGCGCCCACGCGGTGGCAAGCGCGCGCGTCAGCTGCACGATGCCGCCCTTGCTCGCGCCGTAAGGCGCGACGAACGAGGCGCCGAAAATCGACATCATCGAGCCGATATTGACGATCTTGCTGCCGCCGCTTTTTCCCTCTGCCGATCGCTTGAGGAGCGGGTACGCGGCCTGCGAGGCGACGAAGGCGCTGGTCAGGTTGACGTCGAGCACCCGCTTCCACTCCTCCAGCGCGTAGTCCTGCGGCGCCTTGCGGATATTGATGCCGGCGTTGTTGACCAGGATGTCGAGCCGGCCGAGCTTCTCGGCGGCCTGGTCGACGATGGAACGACATGTCTTCTCGTCGGAAATATCGCCTTTCAGGAAAAAAGCATTTTTCCCGAGGAGCGCCAATGCCGCCGCGCTTTTCCGCTCGTCCCGCCCGCTGATCGCAACCCTGGCGCCGGCGGCGGACAGGCCCTGCGCCATGCCGAGGCCGATGCCGCCGTTGCCGCCGGTGACGAGGGCAGTCTTGCCTTTCAGATC
Organism: Burkholderiales bacterium; assembly: GCA_036394595.1. Lineage (GTDB taxonomy): Bacteria > Pseudomonadota > Gammaproteobacteria > Burkholderiales > SG8-39 > SCGC-AG-212-J23. Next base: position 34,307 of record DASWEU010000040.1, read on the forward strand.
GAAGGGGTTCATGATTTAGTTGCTAAAAGCAAGTAATTGGAGGAAGAGATGCAGCACGTCGAGCGCATTCGCGGCTTCAATCGATTCTATACGGGGCGCATCGGTGCCCTGCGCGACCATTTCGTCGGCAGCCCGCACCCGCTGCCGGTGGCGCGCCTGCTCTACGAGATCGGGCGACGCGGCCGCGCCACGGCGAGCGAGCTCGGCGCCGATCTGGGCCTCGATGCCGGCTACCTTAGCCGACTGCTCGACGGCCTGCGGCGCAAGGCGCTGCTCAAGGCGGAGCCCGCGCCGGGCGATGCGCGTCGCAAGCTCCTCACCCTTACCGCCGCGGGGCGCCGCTCCTGGCAGCTGCTCGACGCGCGCTCGCGCGAGCAGGTGTCGGGCATGCTCTCGGAGTTGTCGGTATCCGACCAGGAGCGCCTGGTATCGGCGATGGGCACGGTGGCGTCGCTCCTCGGCGAGCAATCGGCGCCGGACGAGATCGTCCTTCGCCCGCACCGTCCTGGCGACATGGGCTGGGTAGTCGAGCGCCACGCGGTGATCTACGGCAAGGAATGGGGCTGGGGCGCGCCGTTCGAGGCGCTGGTGGCGGGTATCGTCAAGGATTTCCTCGAGCAGCTCGATCCGGCGCGCGAGCACTGCTGGATCGCCGAGCGGGACGGCGAGCGCCTCGGCAGCGTGTTCTGCGTGGATGACGGCAAGGGCACCTCGCGCCTGCGCCTGCTACTGGTCGAGCCGGCCGCGCGCGGCACTGGCCTTGGCACGCGCCTGGTGGAGGAGTGCATCCGCTTCGCGCGCGCCAAGCGCTATGGGCGGATGGTGCTGTGGACTCACGCCAACCTCGTGGCGGCGCGCGCCATCTACCGCAAGTGCGGCTTTCGCCTGGAGAAGAGCTGGAAACACCGCGAATTTGGCATCGCCGTGACCGGCGAGCACTGGAGGCTCGAGCTCAGGCCGGCGCGGCGCGGAACTTGACGGTGCGGTTGCGGCCTTCCTGCTTGGCGGTGTAGAGCGCGCCGTCGGCGTGCGCGGCGAGCGCGTCGAGCGTCGCGCCGTCTTCCGGATATACCGAGACGCCGATGCTCACGCTGGTGACGATGGCGCGCTCGTTCAAGTGCAGCGGCGCGCCGGAGATGCGATTGCGGATGCGCTCGGCGACCTCGAGCGCACCCTTGGCCGGCGTCTCGGGCAGCATGACGATGAACTCGTCGCCGCCGTAGCGCGCCGCGACGTCGGTGAAGCGAAGCTCCGCCTGGATGGCGGTGGCAAGGTGGCGCAGCAGCCGGTTGCCGGCCTCGTGGCCGTAGGCGTCGTTGACGCCCTTGAGGTTGTCGGAGTCGATCATCAGCACGCTGGTGGGGCGTTCGTGGCGCACCGCCTGCGCGAACAGGCGGTTGGCGGCGAGGGCGAAGCCGCGCAGGTTGAAGAGGCCCGTCAGCTCGTCGGTCTCCGCCAGCAGCTTGGCGCGCGCCAGGCCGTAGCGGATGTCGGCGGAGAACATGGTGGTGATGTAGGCGACCAGCAGCACCGGCGCGAGCTGCGCGGCGAAGGCGCCGGCGAACCGGAGCGACGCCAGCTCGTCGGCCTGTACGCCGCCGCCGAGGTAGATGTAGCAGGCGGCGATCAGGCCGACCTCGGCCAGCGTGGTGAGCTTGCCGAGCGTGAGCGAGGCGGCGATCACCGGCAGCAGGTAGAGATTGAGCAGCGGGCTCTGCAGGCGGTCGGTCCACAGCAGCACCCAGGTGGTGAACACGATCATGCCGCAGCTTTCGAACGCGATCTTCCAGCGCGACTCGTGCTTGTAGAAGTTGGCGTAGCGGAAGGCCATCACCAGCGCGGCGTAGAAGAACGCGCCCGACGAAATGGCCGCGGTGGCCTCGTCGTCCTGGCGCGCGCCGCCGAAGATCAGATAGACCAGGACCAGGATGAGGAGCAGCCAGTGGATCTCGGCCACGGTGCGCGAAATGCCGCGCAGCTCTTCCTGCTCGATCGAGACCTGCGGCGCGCTGGGCGGCGGTTGCGACAATTCGTCTCTCCCCAAAGACGGTAGGCTATTATCGTCCTGATG
>DASWEU010000041.1:0-3067 GCA_036394595.1 Burkholderiales bacterium
TGGCGCTCGATGTTCTCGATGGTGATGATCGCCATGTCGACCAATATGCCGACCGAGAGCGCCAGGCCGCCGAGCGTCATGATGTTCAACGTCTCGCCGAGCGCGTAAAGCACCAGAATAGAAGTGAGGATGGACAGCGGAATGGTCGCCGCGATGATCAGCGTGGTCTTCCAGTTGCCGAGGAACAGGAGCACCAGCGACGCGGTGAGCAGCGCCGCGATCAGCGCCTCGAGCGCCACGCCCTTGATCGCCGCCTCGACGAACAGCGACTGGTCGAAGAGCGTCGCCACCTTGATGTCGTTCGGCAGGATCTGGACGGCGCGCGGCAGCATCGCGCGCAGGTTGCCGACGATGTCGAGGGTCGAGGCACCGCTGTTCTTGAGGATCGAAATCAGCACGCCGCGCTCGCCATCGCGCCGCACGATGTTGGTCTGCGGCGAGAAGCCGTCGCGCACCTGCGCCACGTCGCGGATGTAAGTCGTGGCGCCGCCCTGGGTGCGCACCGGCAGCTCGTTCAGCCCCTGGATCGCATCCGGCGAGGCGTTCATGCGCACCGTGTATTCGATCTCGCCGAGCTTGGCGGTGCCCGAGGGCAGGATCAGGTTCTGCGTGTTGACCGCGTTGACCACGTCGGCCGGCGACAGGCCGCGCGCCTGCAGCTCCTGCATGTCGAGATCCACCGAGATCACGCGGATCTTGCCGCCGTAGGGGAACGGGATCGCCACGCCGGGGATCGTGACGAGCTGCGGCCTGAGCAGGTTCACCGCCGAGTCGAACACCGTCTGCTCCGGCAGCGTCGGGCTGGAGAGCGCGAGCTGGATCACCGGGATGCTGGAGGCCGAGTACTTGATGATCAGCGGCGGCGTGATGCCCGGCGGCAGCTGGCGCACCTGCGGCTGCATCGCCGCCACCACTTGAGCGATCGCGGTCTGGATGTTGGCGGTGGGCTGGAAGAAGATCTTGATCACCGTGGAGCTGGCGAGCGAGGTCGACTCGATGTGCTCGATGTCGCTCACCGTGGTGGTCAGGCCGCGCTCGCTCGAGGCGGCGATCCTCTGCCCCATCTCCTGCGCCGGCAGGCCGTTGTAGTTCCAGATCACCGAGATCACCGGGATGTTGATCTCCGGAAAGATGTCCATCGCCATCTTCGCCAGCACGAACGGCGTGGCGAGCAGGATCAGCATCGCCATCACGATGAAGGTGTAGGGCCGGCGCAGCGCCAGCTCGACCATCGATTTCATGGGCGGCTATTGTAGGGGTGGCATGCCGTGGTATTAAGGCGCCATGACAAATCGTTTCCTGGTTTCCCTCGCAGCCTCATTGCTCATTGCAGCAAACGCGCTTGCGCAGCCGACATTCCCGACCAAGCCGGTCAAGCTGATCGTGCCGAACGCCGCCGGCGGGCCTTCCGACCTCGTCGGCCGGGTCCTCGCACAGAAGCTCGCCGAGCTCTGGGGACAGGGAGTGGTGGTCGAGAACCGCGTCGGCGCCGGCGGCAACATCGGCGTCGATGCGGTAGTGAAAGCGCCGCCCGACGGCTACACGATACTCGTGACCAACTCGGCGCCGATCGTGGTGAACCAGAGCCTGTATTCCTCGGTGCCGTACAACTCGTCGACCGACCTCGCCGCGGTGAGCCTGCTTGCCAGCGCGCCGCAGGTGCTGGTGGTGCCGGCGGCGTCGGAATTCAATTCGGTGGGCGAGCTAATCCGCGCCGCCAAGGCGAACCCGGGCAAGTACACCTTCGCCTCGCTGGGCAACGGCACCTCGCCGCATCTTGCGGGCGAAATGTTCAAGTCGCCGGCCGCGTGATCTGCAACGTCAGCTTCCCGGTCGCGCCCGACTACTACGCGAAGAAGTTCGACGACAACGTGCTCTACCACGAGGTCATCGCCTACGGCTATTTCGTCACCGTGTTCCGCAACTGCCAGTACTGGGGGCCGAAAGAGGAATGCCGCTTCTGCGACATCAACGAGAACGCGCGCCAGATGAAGGAATCGAAGACCTTCACGCTCAACGCGCCGGTCAAGCCCGTCGCGCACGTCGAGGAGGTCGGCCGCGAAGTGAGCCGCGAGGCGCTGGCCAAGGAAGGCCACCAGGCCGGCGTGCGCTTCCTGATCACCGGCGGCACCATCACCAAGACGCTGCGCGGCATGACCGAGGACGAGTTCTACGCGCAGTACACGCGCGCGCTCAAGTTCGGCGGCCCGCGCCGACACGTCGCGCTGCAGACCAACGCCAAGACCAAGGACGAGGTGAAGTTCCTGCACTCACAGGGCATGGACGAGCACAACGCCAACATGGAAGTCTGGGACCGCAAGCTGTTCGAGTGGATCAATCCCGGCAAGAACCGGCGCATCGGCTACGACGAGTGGGTCAAGCGCATGCTCGACTCGGTCGACATCCTGGGCGAGTTCAACGTGCGGCCGAATTTCGTCGGCGGCATCGAGATGTCGAAGCCCAACGGCTTCGCCACCATCAGCGAGGCGGTCGCCTCGACCACCGAGGGCATCGACGTGATGATGCGCCACGGTGTCGACCCGCGCTTCAACCAGTGGCGCCGCGAGCCCAACACGAATCTCGTGAAGGAGCACGCGCAGCCGCCGATCCCCACCGAGTTCTACATCCGCCTGATGGGCAACCGCTACGACCTGTGGAAGAAATACGGGCTCAACCTGCCCACCAAGCGCGAGCTCACTGCCGCGCGCTGCTACATGGGCAACGACCACGGCACCTACGACGACTATCCGCTGCTGATGGAAGCGCCCTGGTACCAGGATCCGAGCTGCCGCACGCCTGAGCAGGTGCTACAGAAGGCCGCGGGTTGGCAGGCGCCGCGCAGGCTGAGCATCCACGGCCGCAGGACGTTTAGGCGCTCTTGCGCTGCTGGGGAGCGCTTGCTTCGCGCACTGATCCGGCGGCGCGCGACACCTGGTTGGCCGCCGCGCGTGCCACGTCCTCCGAGCTGCGCGACTGCGAGCGCACCTGCTGGAACAGGGAGCGCTGGTTCTCGGCGGCCGCTTGCCACACGCTCGACCAGAACTCGGCGATGCGCCCGAGCTGGGCG
>DASWEU010000042.1:0-31459 GCA_036394595.1 Burkholderiales bacterium
CGCCGATCCCGCCGAGCTCGAGAAATTCAGCCGGCTGGCGCACCGCTGGTGGGACCCAGGCGGCGAGTTCAAGCCGCTGCACGACATCAACCCGCTGCGCCTGGATTGGATCGCAGCGCGCGCACCGCTCGCCGGGCGCACGGTGCTCGACGTCGGCTGCGGCGGCGGCATCCTCGCCGAAGCGATGGCGCGCCTCGGCGCACAGGTCACCGGCATCGATCTGTCCGAAAAGGCCCTGAAAGTCGCCGAGCTGCACCTGCATGAAAGTCATTTGAAAATAAATTATCAATTGGTCGGCATTGAAGATCTTGCCGAGCGAGAGCCTGGCGGATTCGATGTCGTCACCTGTCTCGAGCTGCTCGAGCACCTGCCGGAGCCGGCGAGCATGGTCGCTGCCTGCGCGCGCCTGGTTCGTCCCGGCGGCCAGGTGTTCTTCTCCACCATCAACCGCAATCCGAAGTCCTATCTCTTCGCGGTGATCGGCGCGGAGTACGTCCTCGGGCTGCTGCCCAAGGGAACGCACGACTACCAGCGCTTCATCCGACCTTCAGAACTCGCGCGCTGGAGCCGCGAGAGCGGGCTGGCGCCGGCGCAATTCACCGGCATGACCTACAACCCGCTCACGCGCCGCTACCGGCTCGCGGCCGACTGCAGCGTGAACTACCTCCTTCATTGCGTCCGTGACCGCTGAACGGGCTGTCCTGTTCGATCTCGACGGCACGCTCGCCGATACCGCGCCCGATCTCGCCGCGGCATTGAATTTCCTTCGCCTGCAGAAGAATCTGAATGAACTTGCGGTAAGCGAAGTCCGTCCTTACGCCTCGATGGGCGCGCGCGGCCTGCTGCTCGTCGGCTTCGGCCTTAACCCGGAGGACGCGGAATTTCCGGTGCTGCGCGAAGCGTTTCTCGCCCGCTACGAAAAGAACGTCTGCGTGCGTACGCGCCTGTTTCCCGGCATGCCGGAGTTGCTGGCGAAGCTGCGCGTGCCCTGGGGCATCGTCACCAACAAGGCGACGCGCTTCACCGGCGCGCTGGTCAAGGCGCTGAAGATCGATCCCGCCTGCGTCGTCTGTGGCGACTCGACGCCCCATCTCAAGCCGCATCCCGCCTCGCTGCTCCTCGCGGCAAGCCAGTTGAATCTTTCCTGCGAACGGATCATCTACGTCGGCGACGACCTGCGCGATGTCCAGGCGGCGCGCGCCGCCGGCATGCGCTCGGCGGCGGTAGAGTACGGCTATCACGGCGTCGACAACGGCGGCCCGCGCACCTGGAACGCCGACATCGTCATTTCCCATCCCGAGGAGCTGCTCCGACACCTATGAAAGCCGTCGCCCACACCACCAAGGACCTCGATTCCCTCGTCGACATCGAGCTGCCCAAGCCAACACCCACAGGGCGCGACCTGCTGGTAAAGGTCGAGGCCGTGTCCGTCAATCCTGTAGATACAAAAAGAAGAATTGCTCCAAATGAAAAAGCAGAGCCGCGCGTGCTGGGCTGGGACGCCGCCGGCACGGTGGCAGCGGTCGGCGACAAGGTTGGCCTTTTTTCCGAGGGAGATGCGGTCTACTACGCCGGCGACGTCACGCGGCCGGGCTGCAACAGCGAATTCCATCTGGTCGACGAGCGCATCGTCGGGCGCAAGCCGAAGTCGCTCGACTTCGCGCAGGCCGCCGCGATTCCGCTCACCGCCATTACCGCCTGGGAAGCCTATTTCGACCGCCTGAACGTGCAATCCGGAAAAACCCTGCTGATCATCGGCGGTGCGGGCGGCGTGGGATCGATCGGCATCCAGCTGGCGAAAGGCGCCGGGCTCAAGGTGATCGCCACCGCTTCGCGTCCCGATTCCGTCGCCTGGGTCAAGGAAATGGGCGCCGACCAGGTGGTGGGACGCGATTTCAAGGCGGAGATCCGCAAACCCGTCGACTACATCGCCGTCTACAACGACATCGACAGCCACTGGGCGGCGATCGGCGAGCTGATCGCACCGCAGGGCGGCATCGTGTCCATCGTCGGCAACCTGAAGCCGCTGGCGATGGACGCGGTGCGCGCCAAGAGCGCTTCTCTGCACTGGGAACTGATGTTCACGCGCTCGCGCTTCCAGACGCCGGACATGATCGAGCAGCACAAGCTGCTCAACCAGGTGGCCGGCCAGCTCGACGCCGGCCAGATCAAGGGAACCTTGCGCGAGACGCTCTCGCCCATCAACGCGGCCAACCTGCGCAAGGTGCACGCGCAGCTCGAATCGGGAACCACCATCGGCAAGCTGGTTCTAAAGGGATGGCAGTAGGCGTAAAATGCCGATCTGAACCGGGGGCGACCTGGTTTCGACGTGGGCATCGAAGCAGCGCAGGGCATGCCGAGGACCAGATCACCTCGTAAATCCATTCTGGAAACACTATAAACGCCAACGACGAGCGTTTCGCTCTAGCCGCCTAATACCGGCTAGACGCTGCACTGGTCTGCTGATGGGCCAGGCTCCCTAAAAGGAGTGCAGCGTCATTCACATCAGCCTCTCTCCCGGGCTTGGCCGCTTGGCCCAGGGGATCCGTCGAAGCGGCTAGCCGAGCGTCAGCCTGCCGGTTGGCGGGCGCAGAGCGAAGTCATTAAAAGACCAGGCTAAGCATGTAGTCCTGACTGTGGAGGGCTTACGGACGCGGGTTCGATTCCCGCCGCCTCCACCACTATTTTGCTAGCGGCCGCGGCCGCCTTTCACGAATTCCAGCGCCGCCCGGAACAGCTCGAGATCCTTCGCGTAGTCGCTTGCATCGGGACGGTCGATCTGGATCCATTCCTTGGAGGTTCCCATCCCACCGGGTTGAAACGGGACGACGTTATCCCTTGAGAATTGCAGTTCGGTCGCGGTGCTGGCCGGCAGACGAAGTCCGACGCCGTTGCCGCTGATGCAGGCGAACATGCGGTCGCTGACGAAGTAGGCGTCGAGATTGTTGATCTTCTTGGCGACGACGCCGGGAAGCTTGAGGAGCACGGCGTCGATCTGGGATTTGCGTGTCGTTTCGGTCATGTAGGATGCCATTCTGCCGTTTCCGGAGGAAAAGATGAGGATGGCAATCGCAGGATTCGCGCTGCTCGCGGTGCTGGGCGTCGCCCAGGCCCAAACGTACCCCAACAAGCCGGTTCGCATCATTATCGCGCAAGCGCCTGGCAGCGCGACCGACGTCATCAGCCGTGTGGTCGGCAACCGGCTCTCGGAAGCGCTAGGGCAGCCGATCGTCGTCGAAGCGAGGCCGGGCGCCGGCGGCATGGTCGGCACGGAAGCAGCGGCGCGTTCAGCGCCCGACGGCTACACGCTGTTCATGGGGAACAATTCCACCCACGGCTCGAATCCTGCCGTATACGCAAAGCTGCCCTACGACGCCATCAACGACTTTGCGCCCATCGCATTTGTCGCCTCGGTCCCCTACGTGCTGGTGGTCGATCCATCGTTACCGGTCAATTCGGTCGGCGAGCTGATTGCGCTGGCGAAATCAAGGCCCGGGAAGATCAACTACGCTTCGGCAGGTAACGGCAGCACGCACCACTTCTGCGGCGAGCTGCTCAAGTCGATGTCGGGCATCGACATGCTGCACATCCCCTACAAGGGCTCGCCGCCCGCGATCGCCGGCCTTCTCGGCGGAGAGGTCTCGCTGATGTTCGCCAACCTCACCGACATCGGCGCGCAGATCAAGGGCGGCAAGGTCAAGCCGCTCGCCGTCACCACGCCCAGGCGCGCAGCCTCGCTGCCGGAGCTGCCGACGCTGTCCGAAGCAGGCCTGCCGGGTTTCGAGATCACCTCGTGGTTCGGCCTGCTCGCGCCCGCGGCAACACCGGCGCCTATCGTCACGCGGCTGAACGCGGAGACCAACAAGGTGCTAGCCAGAGCAGATGTGCGCGACACGCTCGGCGCGCAGGGCCTCGAAGTCACGCCCGGCACGCCCGAGCAGTTCGCCGCTCATATCAAGAGCGAAATCGCCAAGTTCACCCGGATCGGCAAAGCCGCCGCGATCAAGGCCGAGTAGCGTCTATTGCACCTGCGCGGCGAGCGTTTTCAGGTCGCCTTCGCCGCGCAGCGTCATGACGGCAATCTTGCGCGCGCGGAAGTACGGCAGCACGACCTGCATCGGCTGGCCTGCCGCCTCGTGCACCGAGATATAGCGCGGCTCCGAGCCGCGCGTCGGCAGGTCGAACGCCGTCCAGCGCGAATTCTTCGGGTCGTAGCGCATCACGCGGTCGGCGCCCCACAGGTTGGTCCAGGCGCGATGCTCGCTGTCGACATGCACGTGATAGGGCTGCATGCGATTGGGCAGCGGCACATACGTGGTTTCGTGCGTGATCGTATTGATGCGCGCGAGGCTGGCGCCCCACGAATTTCCGACCCACAGCACATCGGCCTTCTTGTCGGTGCCCATGCGGCGCGGCCCCTGGGCGTAAGGCGGCGGGTTGTTGAAGTCCGGCTGCACGAACTTCTGGTAGAACGCCTTCTGCTCGGCGCTCAGTCGATCCCAGGTCGCCTTGACCGGCGCGAGCTTGATTTCGGAAGCCTTGCCGGTTGTGCCGTCGGCCACGCCGATGATGTCGTGGATCATCACGGCCCAGTAGCCGTTGCCATTGCGATCGCCGGCGGCGCCATAAGTGATGCCGGTGCCACCCGCCGTCTTGTAGGTCTGCGTCTTGTAGTCGGTCCAGCTCGAGGTCTGCGGATCGAAGCGCAGCACGCCGTCGGGCGCGGACACCCAGATCTTGCCCTTGCCGTCATAGTCGACCGTGGTCGCCCCGCCGGTGCCGGACATGCCCTCGGGCGGGATGAAGACATCGATTTTCTCGGTCCTGGGATCGAGGCGGCCGAGACCGCCCTTGCCCGGATTGATGTTGAACCAGATCATGCCGTCCGGCGTCCGCGTCATGCCGTGGCTCTGCGAAGCGAGCCCGCTTTTCGCCGGGATATTGAACAGCTTTACCTCGCCGGTTTTGCCGTTGACCCGGCCGATCGAGGTCTGGCGGTTGGGGATGTTGCAGGTGAACCAGGCGTTGCCGTCGCCGTCGAGCCAGGCGTCGTGCACGCCCCAGCCGGGGATCATCACCGACGGCGTGGCCAGCATCCAGTCGGTGCCGTCGTTCTGCACGAAATAGCTCGGCAGGCCGGCGTCCGGGTCGAGCGGCATGTCGTACTCGCGTACTTCCACCCGCGCCGCCTCGCCCGAGGGGCGCGGCTCCGTCTTCACCGTCATCGTGCTCTTGCCCGGGCCGCGCGCCTGCGCCAGCCACGCCGAGAGCTCCAGCTGGTGGTGCTGCAGGATGTCGGATACCCCGCGCTCCTTGCCGACGAAGCTGCCGTACACGTTGGCGTTCTTCATCAGCTCGATCACCGCGTTCCAGCCCGCCTGGTCGAAGCGGAACTGCAGCGGGTAGCTCGCCGTATGGCAGGCGGTGCAGTTGTTGCGCAGGATCTGCTTCATCAGCTTGTCGTGGTTCGTTGCCTCCGGCAGCGCGGCAAGCGCGAGGTAGCCGGGCAGCTGCCGGAACACGAGCTCGGGATCCTTGAGCGCTGCCAGCTTGACGTCGTGCCTGCGGTTTGCCGAGAGGTCGAGCTCGCCCTTGGCGGTCTCGAAGCCCACCGCCTGCACCCATACGCGATATTTGCCCGCGGGCATCGGGCTGAAGTAGTAGTGACCCGCCTTGTCGGTGTAGACGCTGGTCTTGATGGTGCCGCCGTCGGCCTTCGCCGAAACCGTGACGCCGCCCATCTTCTGCCCCGCCGCGGAAGTGACCGTGCCGCTGAGAATTGCATCGGCCGCAAACACCGGCACGGCGATGAGAGTGGTGATCAGGAAGAAAAAGTTTTTCATGTCATTTTCCTTCGACTAGTCGACTCGAGGCGGGACCGATTTGAGGTACGTAACGAGGGCGTCGATCTCGGCGGGCTTGAAGTGGTAGCGAAATCCCGGCATGCGCTCGGTGCCGTTGGCAATGTAGGCGCGCATCGCGTCAGGGCTGCCGCCGAGCGACGCGCCGTTGAGCAGTGGCGCGTACTGCGGGCTGGTCATCTGCGGCTTGGTGTGGCACACGCGGCAGGCCTGGTTGAAATGCCTCAGGCCCTCGAGCTGTTGCACATTGAGGGCCGGCCCGGACTGCTGGGCGGCCGACGGGAACGATGCTGCGGCAAGCAGGACCACTGCGACGACTCGCATCGCCTCCTCCTCTCAGAGGGAGTGATGCGTCGCATCCTAGTCTCAACCATTTCCGGATTCAATCCACCAATCTTCTAGAATTGCGAAACGGTCCCTAGAGGAGGAAGCCGTGTCCAGGCGATTTGTCTTGTTTGCTGCGCTGCTCATCGTTTCGATGGCCGTGCTGGCGCAGGGCTATCCCAGCAAGCCGATCCGGCTGATGATCGGCTACACGGCAGGCGGCTCCGCGGAAGCGGGAGCCCGGCCCCTGGCGCGGGCGCTTGAGCCCCTGCTCGGCCAGCCGCTCGTTTTCGAATATCGGCCGGGCAACGCGGGCGGCGTGGCGATGGAGGTGATCGCCAAGGCACCCGCCGATGGCTACACGCTTTATTACTTCGACAGCGGGCCGCTCACGGTGGCGCCGCACCTGGCGAAGGTCGGCTACGACAACCTCAAGTCGTTCACGCATCTCGGCCACGTCTGCGGCAGCGGCAGCCTGCTCGTCGTGCATTCCGCAACGCCTTTCCACAGCGTTGACGATGTAATAAATTCGTCTAAAAAAGAACCGGATAAATGGAGTTACGGCACTTCGGGCGTCGGCGGCCCGCATCATCTGTCGGGCGAGTATTTCAAGAGCGTCACCGGCGCGAACCTGCTGCACGTGCCCTACAAGGGCGGCGGTCCGGCGATGACCGACCTGCTCGGCGGGCAGATCCCGATGCTGTTCTCCTCGCTCGGCCCGGCGGTCGGCGCGGTGAAGAGCGGCAAGATCCGCGCGCTGGCGGTGACCTCGCCGCTGCGTTCGCCCGCGTTTCCAGACGTGCCGACGATGGACGAGGTCGGGCTGAAGGGCTTCGATTCGACCGCGTGGTACGGCGTGGTCGGCCCGGCCGGGCTGCCGCAGGAGGTCATCGCGCGCTGGACGCAGGCGCTCGCCAAGGCCGGCGCCGACAAGGCGGTGATGGACCAGATCAGCGCCACGGGCTGCGACGCGGAGATCCTTCCGCCCGCGCAGACCATCGACAGGATCAAGGCCGATTACGTGAAGTGGGGGCGCGTGGTCAAAGAGGCCAATATCAGGACCGACTGAACCCCGGCTAAATAATCAGACCAAGGAGATGAACGTGATCAAGAAGCTTGCACTGCTGGCCGGCGTGGCGCTCGCGATGGCGGCCAGCCAGGTGATGGCGCAGGGCTATCGCAGCGAGCTGTCGGCCTTCGGCAACTACACCCGCATGCACCAGTCGGATCAGAGCACCAGCTTCAGCATGCTGGACGTGGGTTACGGCTACTACTTCTCGCCACAGCTGGTCGGCACGCTCAATATCACCCGCGTCAGCTCGAACTCCTTCGGCTACACGGATCTCGGCCTGGGCGCCAAGTATTACTTCGGCGTCGGCCGGCGCAGCAGCTTCGTGCCTTTCGTCGACGGCAATATCGGCATCCAGAAGGCGCCGTCCCAGCACGACCGGCGCTGGCAGTTCGGCTTCGGCGGCGCCTACTTCGTGACCGAGGCGACCTCGTTCGATGTCGGCATGCACTTGTTCCAGGTCTCCAGCACCCCGTACATCACCAACGGCACCATCTTCGGCATGGGATTCACCACCCGCTTCTGATTTAGCGCCACAGCTGGCGGCTGGCGAGGTTCGCGCCGGCCGCCAGCGTTTCGAGCTTTGCCCACATGATGGAGGGATGCACCCGGCGGTGAAACGGGCCCTGGGCGAAACCGCAATCGGTGCCTGCCATCACATTCTCGCGCCCGAGCAGCCTGGCGAAGCGCACGATGCGCTCGGCGACCAGCTCGGGATGCTCGACGACGTTGGTGGCGTGGCTGATCACGCCCGGCACCAGCACCTTCCCCGCCGGCAGCTTCACTTTTTCCCACACGCGCCATTCGTGCTCGTGGCGCGGGTTGGCGCCCTCGATCAGGTAGGCACCGGCACGGATTTTCAGGATCAGGTCGACAACCTCCTTCAGCGGCACGTCGGTGGTATGCGGGCCGGGCCAGCTGCCCCAGCAGACGTGGTAGCGGATTTTTTCCTCGGGTATCCCCTCCAACGCAGCGTTGGTGATCTCGACCTGCAGCTCGAGCCAGCGGCGGTAGTCCTGCAGCGTCGCCGGCGGCACCATGCGATCGTAGGTCACGGCGAAGCGCGCGTCGTCCAATTGCAACAGGAGGCCTGCATCGACAATCGCCCGGTACTCGGTGCGCATGGCTTGTGAGATGGCGCGCAGGCATTCCTCGTCGGTCTTGTAGTGCTCGTTCTTGCGGTCGGGGATGACGCTCGAGGGCGCGGCTACCGGCAGGAAGCCCTCGGCGACGCCGGCCGCGGCGAGCGCCGCCTTGAAGTTGTCGATGTCGCGCTGGATCTCCGCCAGCCCGGTGTAGCGGATCGGGCCGGTGCACACCGCTAGCGGCGTGCTGGCGCCGGCGCTTCCCGGCGGGCCGTCGGCAGCGTCGAGCTCGGCGTAGAACTCGGCGAAGCGCGCGCGGTCGGCGCCGCGCTTGAACGGATTCGCCTCGGGCTTCACCGTGCGGCGCTCGAAGCCGCTCAGGCGCTCGAGGGCATATTGCGACCAGCTGATGGCCTTGCCGAATTCGCCGTCGCTCGGCACGTCGATGCCCGCCGCGGTTTGTTGTCGAACAACGGCTTTTACCGAGGACGCCAGGCAGATTGCATATTTCTCCTGGTCATAGGGCTCGCCGGACTGGCGCGCGCGGATGAACAGCTGCAGATCCGCAGGGCGGATCAAACTACCGACGTGAGTGGTGAGGATGCGGTCGGTGCTGCGTTTCATGTTTTCGGACTCCCGATGGTCAGCGCACCGGCACTCAGCGCGAGAACCGCGCTGGCAATCAGCAAGCCCCGGTCGAAAGACCAGTTCGCCTGCGCCAGCAGGCTGATGAACACCGGGCCAGCGATCTGACCCGCGGCAAACGCGGCAGTCAGCGCCGCCATCAGGCGCGTCGCTTGGGCGCCGGCAATGGTCTGCGCGTCGCGCATCGCGGCCAGCGTGATCACCGTGAAGGTACCGCCGACCAGCAATGCCGACAGCAGGATGCCGGAAAGCCCGGCGACCGCGACCGGCATCGCTACACCCGCCGCCAGCGTCAGGTGCGCCGCTAGCCAGAGCGTCCGCGCGCCGATGGGCAGACGTACCAGCACTGTGGTGGACGCCGCAGCGGCCAGTCCGAACACCGGCCAGGCCCAGCCGAATAAGGCGGGATCGGCGACCAGATCGCGCGCCATCGCCGGCAGGAAGGTGGCCGGAATGATGTAGCCGAATCCGTAGGCGCCGTAGGCCGCCACCAGCCACCCCCATTGCGGATTCCAGCCCCCCTGACCGGCCGGCGCGCGCGCGCTTCCGGCAGGAGAGAAAGCCGGCCACAGCAGGACCGTCGCGATCAACGACGCCGCGCCGAGCGCCATCCAGGCGTGGCCGGAAGTCGCGTGGAGCGACATCAGGGCAAGGCACAGCAGCCCGGCGATCGCGATGCCGGCGCCAACGCCGGCGAACACAACGCCGGCGAGCTGCGGCCGCCCGAGCTCGGCCAGCCGCCCGAGCGACCAGGCGGAAACCTGCACCAGCACCCAGGCGCTCGCCACGCCGGCGAGAAAACGCAGCGCGATCCAGAATTCGAGCCGCGGCCACAGCGCCATGGCGAAGGTGGTCACGGCGATCGCCGCCAGGCTCGAACGGATGCCGAGCGGCGCACGCGATGCGGACAGCGCGCCGGCGAGGTAGCCGGCATAGTTTGCCGATGCCAGCCAGCCGCCCTGCGCCAGCGTCAGGCCGGCATCGGCCTGCATCATCGGCAGCAGCGGCGTGAAGGCGAAGCGGCCGATGCCCATGGCCACGGCGAGCGTGGCGAGACCGGCGAGCGCGATTCCCATGCCGGCCAGGCGGTTGGCTAGTCGCGCGCCGACTGCAGCGCCTGCCACACGCGGTGCGGCGATGCCGGCATTTCGAATTCGCGCACGCCGGCGGAGCGCAATGCGTCGAGCACCGCGTTCATCAGCGCCGGTAGCGAGCCGGTAAAACCCGCCTCGCCCACGCCCTTCGCGCCGAGCGGGTTGAGCTTGGTCGGCACCGGATGCTCGATCAGCGTGATGCCGTTCACCAGCCCCGCCCGCGGCATCGCGTAGTCCATGAAGCTGCCCGTCAGGAGCTGCCCGCTCTCCCGGTCGTAGACGGCGAGCTCGTTGAACACCTGGCCCGCTCCCTGCGTCAGGCCGCCCTGCATCTGCCCTTCGACAATCTGGTGGTTGATGATGTTGCCGGCATCGTCGCAGGCGACGTAGGACAGCACCTCGGTCTCGCCGGTCTCGGGTTCGATCTCGATCTCGGCGATGTGGCAGCCGTTGGGGAAGCAGGCGCCGAACTTGTTCTGGTACTGAAGGTCTAGATTGCCCTCGGCGCCAAGCTTTTGAATCGAAATGCGCCGATCCGTGCCCTTGATACGGTAGTCGCCCTTGACGAATTCCACGTCCGCCGGCGCCGCCTCGAGCTTCTCCGCCGCCAGCCCCAGGCCTTTCTTCACCATCTCCTGCGCGCCGAGCAGGATCACGCTGCCGACTGCGGCCAGCGAGCGCGAGCCGCCGGTGGCATTGCCGAGAAGGTAAAAATCGGCGCCGGCCGTTCGCAGTCCGATTTTCTCCATCGGAATTCCGATTTCTTTTGAAATGATCTGAGCGTAGGCCGTCTCATGGCCCTGGCCGTGATTGTGAGTCGGGGCGTAGACGGTCAGGCCGCTCTCCTGGTCCCAGCGCAGCTCGATCTGGTCCTGCGGCGCGAAGCCGGCGCCGGTCGCCTCGATATAGGTGGCGATGCCGCGGCCACGCAGCTTTCCTTTCGCGACGGATGCGCTTTTCCGCTTCTCATAGGAATTCCACTGTGAAGCTTCCAATGCCTTGTCCAGCACGCCCTGGAAATCGCCGCAGTCGTACTCGAATCCGGCCGCGATCTTGTACGGGAAAGTCGTCACCATGCTGTTGCGCCGGAATTGCGCCGGGTCCAGCTTGAGCTCGCTCGCGGCGTGATCGACCAGCCGCTCGATGGCGTAGGACATGATCGGACGGCCGGCGCCGCGGTAGGCGGCCATCGGCGCGGTGTTAGTGACGGCAAGGCGAATGCGGGCGTAGGCCGCCGGCACGTCGTAGACGCCCGACAGGCAATTGACGATGCCCATGGTGTTGATGAACGGCCCGGTGGGCGCGAGGTAGGCGCCGAGGTTGGAGTTCATCTCGAAGCGCATGCCGACGATGCGGTTGGCGGCGTCGAGCGCGAGCTCGCCGTGCGAGCGCACGTCGCGCGCCTGCTCGTCGGCCAGGAACACTTCCGAGCGCGTCCCGGTCCACTTCACGGGCCGGCCGAGCCGCCTGGCTGCCGCCAGCGCCGCGCAGTATTCGGGATAGAGATTGAAGCGCACGCCAAAGCCGCCACCGACCTCCTCGGCCAGCACGCGGATCTTCTCCGGCGGCACGCCGAGCACCGCCGAGAGCTGGTTGCGCATGATGGCCACGCCCTGGGTGCAGGTGTACAGGTGGTACATCTCGCCCGCCTTGTCGTAGGCGGCGAGGCAGGCGCGCGGCTCCATCGGGTTGCCGACCACGCGCGAGATTTCGAGATCGAGCGCGATGACGCGCGCGGCGCCGGCGAAGGCGGCGCGCGTCTTCGCCTCGTCGCCCGACTCGTAGTCGAGCACCATGTTGCCGGGGACCGCCTCATGCACCAGCGGCGCGCCCGGCGCCAGCGCATCCGGCGCGTGGATCACCGCCGGCCGCTCGCGGTACTCGACCTGCACCAGCTCGGAAGCATCCTGCGCGGCGACCGCGGACTCCGCCACGATCAGCGCCACGGCTTCGCCGGCGAAGCGCACGCGCCCCTGCGCCAGCGCCGGACGGCCGGGATTGATGAGCTCCATGCCGCCGCGTCCCTTGTAGGGCAGCGCCGCCGGCAGGGACTTGAGATCTTTCAGATCATCACCAGTAATGACCGCGATGACGCCTCGACTTTTCAAGGCATCTTCAATTTGAATCGAGACAATGTCGGCATGCGCCCGGTCCGAGCGCAGGAAATGGCCGTAGGCCTGGCCGGGCAGGTTCCAGTCGGAGACATAGCGCCCCCGACCGGTCAACATGCGGTCGTCTTCCAGCCTGCCTTTGAGCATCAGCTTTTGGAGAGGGCGATCAGCAGGCTGCAGGGCGCGTAGTCGAGGATCGAGGCGCCGACCGAGCCCTTCCACCAGCGGGCCGCGAACGACGTGCTCTGATTATGCCCGATGACGATGAGGTCGACGCCCAGGCTTTTCGCCAGGCGGCAGATCTCCTCGACCGGCTCGCCCACCGCCAGGTGGCCGGTGGCATTGAAGCCGCGGTCGCGCAGCGTGCGGATGCCCTCGTCGAGCACCGCCTGCGTGCGTTTCTTTTCTTCTTCCAGCAGTTCTTCCGGGACGAAGCCCTCGGTGAGGAACAGGCTCGGCGGCATGCTCGCGACGGCAAGCACGTGCGCCTCGGCGCCGAGAAAGCTCGCCAGGTCGGCGCTTTCGAGCAGCGCGAGCTTGCCATCCTGCGAGCCGTTGTAAGCGAGAAGGATCTTGCGGTATTTCATCGTAGTCCTCCTTGGTCCCGGTTCATTGCAGGAGCAATCCTACCCGCTCGATGGTGCCTCGCTCTGCCTTCAGCGTTTCCGCGGCCCATCGCGCATAGTCCTCGCTCGACTTGTACCAGTACAACTGGTCGAGCTGTTGCAGCGTCTTCAGGTTCTCAGGATCGTCCATCGCCGTCTTGAAGGCGTCGTGCAGAGTCTTGACGACCTGGGGTGGCATGCCCTTCGGCCCGATGATGCCATAGGGAGAATTCGATACCGTGTCGACGCCCAGTTCCTTCACCGTGGGCGCGTTCCACCGCGTGCGCCGGTCGCCGAGCGTCGCGAGCAGGCGGAAGGCCCCGGCGTCGACCTGCCGGCCCCAGCCGGTCGAGTCGACCTGCACCATGATGTGTCCGCCCAAAAGCGCCGCCGCCGAATCGGCCTGGCCCTTGAACGGCACATGCAGGAACTTGGCGCCGGTTTTCGCGCCGATCTCTTCCATCGCCAGGTGCAGCGACGTGCCGGTGCCGGGGGTGCCGTACGAGAGCTTTCCGGGATTGGCCTTCGCGTACTCGATCAGGTCGTTGAAGGACTTCAACGGCGAATCGGCCTTGACCACGATGCCGAAGGTATAGCCGGAGACGCCGATGATGTAAGTGAAATCGGCAACTGGATCCCAATCCACCTTCTGCATGTGTGGAATGCGGAACGCGGTGATCGAGAGCTGCGAGATGGTGTAGCCGTCGGGCTTCGCGGTTTTCGCCATCGTCGCCGGGCCATTCATGCCGCTGCCGCCGGGGCGATTTTCGACCAGCACGGTCTGGCCAAGGATGCCCGAGGTGATCTGCGCCATCTTGCGCAGATGGAGGTCGGTGCCGCCGCCGGCGGGCCAGGGGCAGATCAGCGTGATGGGCTTGGATGGAAAGGCCTGCGCGAGCGCGCCCGTGGCGGCCAGCAGCATCCAGAACCCTATAAGCCTCTTCATCCAACTCCTCCCTATAGGTGCGCCGATTATAGCCACCGCCGCGCCGCTAGAATAAGCACTTTCCCTCCATGCTCGATCCCCAGCGCAGCGACCTCGTCGCCGGCGTCGTCGGCGCCGGCACCATGGGCCGCGGCATCGCCCAGGTGCTCGCCCAATGCGGCGCACGCACGCAAATCTACGACGCCCAGCCCGGCGCGGCGCAGAAAGCGAAGGACGCGATCGCGCAATCGCTCGGCAAGCTGGTCGAAAAGGGCCGGCAAAGCGCCGCCGAGGTGCAGGCGACGCTCGGCCGCATCGAAGTCGTGCCGTCGCCCGAGGCGCTCAAGTCCTGCCACGTGGTGGTGGAAGCCATCGTCGAAGACTTGCAGGCGAAAAAAGATCTCTTCGCGTCCCTTGAAAAGTTTCTTCCTGAGAATTCCATACTGGCTTCCAACACTTCGTCGCTTTCGGTAACCGCCATGGCGGCCGCCTGCAAGCGGCCGGGGCGCGTTGCCGGCTACCACTTCTTCAATCCGGTGCCGGTGATGAAGATCGTCGAGGTGGTGGACGGCGTGCTGACCGAGCCCTGGGTCGGCGAGGCGCTGGCGGCGCTCGCCCGGCGCTTCGGCCATGCGCCGGTGCGCTGCAAGGACACGCCCGGCTTCGTCGTCAATCACGCCGGCCGCGCCTACGTGCCCGAGGCGCTGCGCATCCTGCAGGAAGGCGTGGCGGATTTCGCCACCATCGACCGCATCCTGGTGGACGCAGCCGGTTTTCGGCTCGGGCCCTTCGGCTTGATGGACCTGGTGGGCCTCGACGTCTCGCACGCGGTGATGAAGTCGATGTACCACCAGTATTTCGAGGAAGACAAATACCGCCCCTCCTTTCTCGCCGAGCCGCGGGTCGCCGCCGGCCTGCTCGGGCGGAAAACCGGACGCGGCTGGTACACCTACGGCAAGGACGGCGCCGCCGCGCCGGTGCCGGAAAAGAGCTTTGCGGGGGAAAAACCGGGGTCGGCGTGGGCTGTTCCGGAATTAAAAAAAATAATTAATGGAAAACAAAACCCCACACCTGATTCCATATGTTTCGTCGCGCCTTTGGGTAAGGACGTCGCCAGCACGGCACTCGAGCTGGGACTCGACCCGGCCCGCACCGTGGGCGTCGATCCGCTGTTCGGCTTCGCCAAGCGCCGCACGCTGATGACCAGTCCGGCCACCCAGCCGGAGGCGCGCGATGCGGCGCATGCGCTGCTCGCGGCGGACGGCGTGCCGGTGTCGGTGATCAACGATTCGCCGGGCTTCGTCGCGCAGCGGGTCGTGGCGCACATCGTCAACGTCGCCTGCGATATCGTGCAGATGCGCATCGCCTCGCCCGCCGACCTCGACCAGGCGGTGGTGCTCGGCCTGGGCTACCCCAAGGGGCCGCTCGCGATGGGCGACGCGCTGGGACCCAAGAAGATCCTCGCCGTGCTGCAAGGAATGTACGATCTGTACCGGGAGCCGCGTTACCGTCCCAGCCCTTGGCTGCGCCGGCGCGCCGATCTCGGAATCTCATTGCTGACACCGGAGTCGGAAGGAAACTGAGAATGCTCGACGCTTACATCTACGACGGCCTGCGCACCCCGATCGGCAGGCATGCCGGCAAGCTCGCGCCCCTGCGCCCCGACGACCTCGCCGCGGAAGTCATCCGCGAGGTGGTGTCCCGCAACAAGGTCGACCCCGCCGAGATCAGCGACGTCGTCCTCGGCTGCGTCAACCAGGCGGGCGAGGACTCGCGCAATGTGGCGCGCTTCGCCGCCCTGCTCTCCGGCCTGCCGCCGACGACACCGGGCGTTACGGTCAATCGCCTGTGCGCGAGCGGGTTGCAGGCGGTCGTCGACGCCGCGCGCGCCGTGAGCGTCGGCGAGGGCGATCTCTATCTCGCGGGCGGCGTGGAAAGCATGAGCCGCGCGCCCTACGTCATGAGCAAATCCGACTCGCCCTACAGCCGCGACGTGAAAATGTTCGACACGACGATCGGCTCGCGCTTTCCCAATCCGAAGGTGGTGAAGCAGTTCGGCAACCACACCATGCCCGAGACCGGCGACAACGTCGCCCGGGACTTCGGCATCACGCGCGAGCAGGCCGACGAGTTCGCCCTCGCTTCGCAGCAGAAATACGCGACGGCGGAAAAGGAAGGCTTCTACCAAGGCGAAATCCTGCCGGTCACGATTCCTTCCAGGAAGGAATCCATCACCGTGAGCACGGACGAGCATCCCCGCCGCGATGCTTCTCTCGATTCTCTTGCCAAATTAAAACCCCTGTTTGAAGGCGGCGTCGTGACAGCGGGCAACGCCTCCGGCATCAACGACGGCGCGGCTGCACTGGTGATCGCTTCAAGGAAATGGGGCGAGAAACGCGGCAAAAAGCCGATCGCCAGGATCCTCTCGGCCGCCAGCGCCGCGGTCGAGCCGCGCATCATGGGCGTGGGGCCGGCCTATGCGATTCCGCTAGCCCTGCTTCGAGCCAATCTCAAATTGAGCGACCTCGACATCATCGAAATCAACGAAGCGTTTGCCAGCCAGGTGCTGGGCTGCCTGAAGCTGATGAACCTGGACTTCAAGGACCCGCGCGTCAATCCCAACGGCGGCGCCATCGCCATCGGCCACCCGCTGGGCGCCTCGGGCGCGCGCCTCGCGCTCACCGTGGCGCGCGAGCTGCAGCAAGCGGGCGGAAAATACGCCGCGGTGTCGCTGTGCATCGGCGTCGGCCAGGGCCTCGCGGTCATCCTCGAAAGGGTGCAATGAAGCGGGAAAAGATCAAAGCGAAGTTCTCGTGGGAGGATCCGCTCCTTCTCGACCAGCAGCTGTCGGAGGACGAGCGCATGGTGCGCGACGCGGCACGGAACTACTGCCAGAAAAAGCTCGCGCCGCGAGTACTAAAGGCATTTCGGTCTGAATCCACAGATACTTCCATATTTCGCGAGATGGGCGCGCTGGGCCTGCTCGGGCCGACCATCCCGGAGCAATACGGCGGCCCCGGCCTCAACTACGTTTCCTACGGCCTGATCGCGCGCGAGATCGAGCGCATCGACTCCGGCTACCGCTCGATGATGAGCGTGCAGTCCTCGCTCGTGATGGTGCCGATCTGGGAATTCGGCAACGAGGCGACGAAGAAGAAATACCTGCCCAGGCTCGCCAGCGGCGAATGGATCGGCTGCTTCGGCCTCACCGAGCCCAACCACGGCTCGGACCCCGGCTCGATGGTGACACGCGCGAAGAAAACCAAGGGCGGCTACAGCCTCAGCGGAACCAAGACGTGGATTTCCAACTCCCCGATCGCCGACGTCTTCGTGGTCTGGGCGAAGGACGATGAAGGCGCCATCCGGGGTTTTGTTCTGGAGAAATCCTTTAAGAATCTTTCCGCTCCGGCCATCCACGGCAAAGTCGGCCTGCGCACTTCGATCACCGGCGAGATCGTGATGGACAACGTCTTCTGCCCGGAGGAAAACGCCTTCCCGGAGGTGCGCGGCCTCAAGGGCCCGTTCACCTGCCTCAACTCCGCGCGCTACGGCATTGCCTGGGGAGCGCTAGGCGCTGCCGAGGACTGCTGGCACCGGGCACGGCAGTATGTGCTCGACCGCAAGCAATTCGGGCGACCTCTCGCCGCCAACCAGCTCGTGCAGAAGAAGCTCGCCGACATGCAGACCGAGATCACCCTCGGCCTGCAGGGCTGCCTGCGCCTGGGCCGCATGAAGGACGACGGCACCGCTTCGGTGGAAATCACCTCGATCATGAAGCGAAATTCCTGCGGCAAGGCGCTCGACATCGCGCGCGTGGCGCGCGACATGCTCGGCGGCAACGGCATCTCCGACGAGTTCGGCGTCATCCGCCACCTCGTCAACCTCGAGGTCGTCAATACCTACGAAGGCACGCACGACATCCACGCGCTGATCCTGGGGCGCGCCATCACCGGTATTCAGGCCTTCAATTAGGGGCACTGTGCTGCGGGCCGCCGCCATCGCCGTCCTGCTGCTGGCACTGCCGGCGGCGGGGCAGCAGGGCGATCGGCCGAACGCCGTCCTGCTGATCGCCAAGCCGGAATTGCGCGATCCGAATTTTCGCCAGGCCGTGGTGCTGGTGACCCAATCCGAGGACGGCAGTACGGTCGGCGTGATCCTCAACCGGCCGACCAGGGCCAAGGATGAAAAAAGCGGGGAGCCGATTTTCTTCGGCGGCCCGGTGATGATCCAGGCAAAGGTGGCGCTGTTTCGCACCGAAAGCGTGCCCCAGGGACCCGCATTCCCGGTGCTGAAGGGCATTTATCTCAGCATGCACCCCGTGATCCTCGAGCCGCTGCTCGCCGGTCCCCGGGGCAACTACCGGCTCTATGCCGGCTTCTCCGGCTGGGCGCCGCGCCAGCTGGAAAGCGAGATGGAGCGCGACGACTGGCACGTGCTGCCGGCGAGCGAGGAGCTGATCTTCCGTCGCAATACCGACGGCCTGTGGCGCGAGCTGCTGGAGCGCGCGCAGGCGAGAAAAAGGCCGCATGTGCTCCAGGATTCGGGCAGGTATACTTTTGGTCATGACGCGCCTACTCCGCGGCTTGCTTGCTTGCAGCTTGCTTTCAGCTAGTTTCGGCGCGCTCGCCGACGACGACGCGCTGATCCTGGTTGCGCATCCCGCCTTCCGCGACCTCGAGTACCGCCAGACCGTGCTGCTTGCCGCCCCGGCGCCCACCGGCGGGCACGTCGGCGTGATCCTCAACCGGCCGACGCGCCGCTCGCTCGGCAGCCTGTTTCCCGAGCACGAACCCTCCAAGAAGGTGGTCGATCCGGTTTACTACGGCGGCCCGTTCTCGCGCGGCGCGCTGGTGGCGCTGGTCAAGGCCGACCAGACACCCGGCGAAGGCTCGGTGCTGCTGATGAAGAATCTGTACCTGACCTTCCGCGCCAACACCATCGACCACGTGATCGAGACGACGCCCAACGACGCGCGCTATTTCGTCGGTTATGTCGGCTGGCGGCCGGGCGAGCTGAAGGGTGAGATCGACCGCGGCCTTTGGGCAGTCGCCGGCGTTGACCTGGAGATGATCTTCCGCAAGGACACCGACAGCCTGTGGGACGAGCTGCAGCAGGCGAGCCGGCGCATACGCACGGATGCGACGCCTCCCGCGGCCCCGGCGCCTTACGCCGCTGCTTTCCTCGCCGGCGACTTCTCGAACGTCATCCGGCCGCCGCGGTAGTCGACGCGGATCGTGTCCTTGGGCGCGAAGCGCCCCTCCAGCATGTTCTTCGCCAGCGGGTTCTCCAGCTCCGACTGGATGGCGCGCTTGAGCGGCCGCGCGCCGTAGACCGGGTCGAAGCCGGCCTTGGCGAGCTCCGCCAGCGCGGCGTCGGAGACTTCCAGGCCGTATTCCATCCTGGAAAGTCTCTGTTGAAGAATTCCCAATTGAATCCGCGCGATCGACTTGATCTGCTCCTCGCCCAGGCCATGGAACACCACGATTTCGTCCAGCCGGTTGACGAACTCCGGCCGGAAGCTCGCCTTGACCTCGTCCTTCGAGCGCAGGTTCGAGGTCATCACGATCACCGTGTTCTTGAAATCCACGGTGCGGCCCTGGCCGTCGGTCAAACGGCCGTCGTCGAGCACCTGCAGCAGGGTGTTGAACACGTCGGCGTGTGCCTTCTCGATCTCGTCGAAGAGGATCACGGCGTAGGGCTTGCGGCGCACGGCTTCCGTCAGCTGGCCGCCTTCGTCATAGCCGACGTAGCCCGGCGGCGCGCCGATCAGGCGCGACACCGAGTGCTTTTCCATGTACTCGGACATGTCGATGCGGATCAGGTGATCCTCGGAATCGAACAGGAAGGCGGCGAGCGCCTTGCACAGCTCGGTCTTGCCGACGCCCGTCGGCCCCAGGAACAGGAACGACCCATAGGGACGGTTCGGATCCGACAGGCCTGAGCGGGAGCGCCGGATGGCATCCGACACCAGGCGCACGGCTTCATCCTGGCCGACCACGCGCTCGTGCAGCTTGTCTTCCATGCGCACCAGCTTGTCGCGCTCGCCTTGCATCATCTTGGCGACCGGGATGCCGGTCATGCGCGACACCACCTCGGCGATTTCCTCGGCGCCGACCTGGGTGCGCACCAGTTTGGCCTTAAAGGGTTTTTCAGACACCTTCAGTTGTGATTCGAGCTGCGGCAGCCGTCCGTACTGCAATTCGGCGAGCTTGTCGTACTGCCCTTTCCGTTGCAGATCGGCCATCTGCGTGCGCAGCTTCTCGATCGCTTCCTTGATGTGCTGGCTGCCGGCGACCTGCGCCTTTTCCGCCTTCCAGATCTCCTCGAGGTCGGAGTATTCCTTTTCGAGTTTTTTTATTTCGCCTTCAATGAGTAAAAATCTTTTTTTTGAAGCTTCATCTTTCTCTTTCCGGACCGCTTCTCTTTCAATTCTCAGCTGTATCAGGCGGCGATCGAGGCGATCCATCGACTCCGGCTTGGAATCGATCTCCATCTTGATGCGCGAGGCCGCTTCGTCGATCAGGTCGATCGCCTTGTCGGGCAGGAAGCGGTCGGTGATGTAGCGGTGCGAAAGCTCGGCCGCGGCGACGATCGCCGGGTCGGTGATCTCGACGCCGTGGTGCACTTCGTAGCGCTCCTGCAGGCCGCGCAGGATGGCGATGGTGGCCTCCACGCTCGGCTCGCCCACCAGCACTTTCTGGAAACGCCGCTCGAGCGCCGCATCCTTCTCGACGTACTTGCGGTACTCGTTGAGCGTGGTGGCGCCGATGCAATGCAGCTCGCCGCGCGCCAGCGCGGGCTTGAGCATGTTGCCGGCGTCGATCGCGCCTTCGGCCTTGCCGGCGCCGACCATGGTGTGCAGCTCGTCGATGAAGATGATGGTGCTGCCCTCGTCGCGCGCCAGTTCCTTCAGCACGCTCTTCAGCCGCTCCTCGAATTCGCCGCGGTACTTGGCGCCGGCGAGCAGCGAAGCCATGTCGAGCACCAGCAGGCGCTTGCCTTTCAGGCTTTCGGGGACTTCGCCGTTGATGATGCGCTGCGCCAGGCCCTCAACGATCGCGGTCTTGCCGACGCCGGGCTCGCCGATCAGCACCGGGTTGTTCTTGGTGCGCCGCTGCAGGATCTGGATGCAGCGGCGAATCTCGTCGTCGCGGCCGATGACCGGGTCGAGCTTTCCCTGCGTTGCCCTTTCCGTCAAATCCAGCGTGTATTTCGCGAGGGCCTGCCGTTGCGACTCATCCGCTTGTCCGCTCACACTCTCTCCTCCCCGGATCTCGTCGATGGCTTTCTCTAGATTCTTTTTGCTAACACCGAACTCTTTCAAAAGGTTCGCCGCCGCGAGCAGGAACATCTCCGAAGCGATGTACTGGTCGCCGCGCTTTTGCGCCTCCTTGTCGGCGACATTGAGCAGCTGGGTGAGTTCGCGCGAAAGGTGGACTTCGCCGGGGGTTCCCTCTACCTTGGGCAGGTTCTGGATCGCCTGGGAGAGGCTCTTCCGGAGGAGCGGCAGGTTGCCCCCCGCCTTGCTCACCAAGCCGGCGACGCCGCCCCCCTCCTGGTCGAGGAGCGCGGCGAGCAGGTGCTGGGGCTCGATGTACTGGTGGTCCTGGCCGAGCGCGGCGCTCTGCGCCTCGGCGAGCGCCTCCTGCAGCTTGGTCGTAAACTTTTCAAAACGCATAGGGCTGATCCGTAAGGGTTTAGCCGTTAATTCCTGGGAAGAAGATGGGGCCTTTCCCCGCGTATTCAAGCAATAAAGCCATTCTCGCCCTGATCGCCGCCTGGGTCGCCCTCGGACTTTTTGGCCATGGTCCCTGGAAGCCCGACGAGGCCTATACCTTCGGGCTCGTCTATCACATCCTCCAGACCGGCGACTGGGTGGTGCCCACCCTCGCGGGCGAGCCCTTCATGGAAAAGCCGCCGCTGTTCTTCGCCACGGCGGCCCTGTTCGCCAAGCTCTTTGGCGGGGCTATGCCCTTGCACGACGCGGCGCGCCTCGCCTCCGCCTTCTATGTTGGCCTCACCCTGTACTGCGTGGCGAAAACCGCCCGCTCGATCAATGCGGCGCTATTGCTCATCGCCTGCTTTGGGTACGTCCAGCACGCGCACCTGCTGATTACCGACAACGCCCTGGTAGCGGGCATTGCAATCGGAATTCTTGGTTTTTCACTTGCTCTGGAGAAATCAAAAATCGGAGGCATTCTTTTGGGCACGGGCGCGGGCATCGCGTTCATGTCCAAAGGACTGCTGGGCCCCGGCCTGCTGGGACTGACCGCCCTTGCCCTGCTTTCATTCTCCAACTGGAGAAACCGGGATTTCTTCAAGAGCTGGGGCTGGGCGGCGCTGGCGCTCGCGCCGTGGGTGCTGATCTGGCCGTGGCTCCTCTGGCAGCGCTCGCCGGCGCTATTCGAGGAGTGGCTCTGGGTGCAGAACCTGGGGCGCTTCAGCGGCGAGCACGAGATCGGCGGCACGCCCGACCATTGGCATTACGTCAAGGCCTTGCCCTGGTTCGCGTTGCCGGCTTGGCCGCTCGCGGCATGGGCGCTTTTCACGGAAAGAAACCACATCACCGAGAAAAGAGAAATTCAATTACCGCTGACCGCGTTTCTCGTGATGTTCGCCGTGCTGAGCGCCTCGGCGCTCGCGCGCCAGCTCTACGCGCTGCCGATGCTGCTGCCGCTCTGCCTGCTGGCGGCCGGCAGCCTCGAGACGCTGCCGGCATGGCTGCGCAAGCCGTTGGACGCCGCCGCGCTGTGGGGCGCGGCGCTTCTCGGGCTGGCGGCGTGGCTGCTGTGGCTTTCCTATCTTGCCGGATGGCCCGCCAGCGTTGCGGCGCGCCTGGTCTCGAGGTTCTGGGGATTTGCCCCGACGGCGAACGTGCTGTTGCTGGCGATCGCCGTTGCACTGAGCGCCGGCTGGTTCTATTTCGCCAGGAAAGAGGATCTGGCGCTGCGCTGGGCGGCGGGGGTCACGCTCCTCTGGGGGCTCGCCATGACGCTCTGGCTGCCGCCGATCGACTACGGCAAGACCTACCGCGGCGTGATCGCCGCCATGCAGCGCAGCCTGCCGCCCGGCGGCGGCTGCATCGCGGCGCGCGAGCTGACGGAGCCGCAGCGCGCGGCGTTCCACTACTACGCTGGAGTGATCAAATCACCGGCGAGCGAGTCCTGCCCGCTATTGCTGATTCACACCAGCAGCGCCAGGCCGCCTGGGGTCGAGCCTAGCTGGACTTTGCGGTGGAACGGCGCACGGCCCGGCGACGATGACCGCGAGCACTTCTGGCTGTTTTCTTCCAGCGCTGCGCCGCCGCGTCGTCCGTAGCACGCGCCTCGACCCAGCCCGCCGCCTCTTTTTTCCAGAACGGCGCGCGCGTCTTGAGGTAATCCATGATGAACTCGCAGGCGGCGAAGGCGTCGCCGCGATGCGGGCTCGCCACCGCCACCAGCACGATCTGGTCGCCGACCTTCAGCTCGCCATGGCGGTGAATCACGCTGCAGTCGATCACCTGCCAGCGAGCCACGGCCTCGCGGGTAATTTTCTCGAGCGCTTTCTGCGTCATGCCCGGGTAATGCTCGAGGGTCATCGGCACCTCGCGCACAATCCCGATGAAGCTGGCCAGGGCTCCGATCTTGCCGTTTCCCGAGATTTTTTTTATTTCAAGTCCAACATCAAAATCTTCCCGCTGCACGGCGACTTTCATCTCAGCCGCCCGTCACCGGCGGAAAGAATGCCACTTCGTCGCCGGCCTTGATCGGCGCGCCGGGCTGCACCATTTCCTGGTTCACCGCTCCGCGCACCAGCGCCTTGCCGCTGAACGCTTTTTCAAAGGCGCCGCCGCGCGAGCGCAGATGGGCTTTCAGCTTTTCCAAGGAATTAATTTCCTTGGGAACTTCGAGTTCCTCGCGCGCAATGCCGAGCTGCTCGCGCAGCGAAGCAAAAAAAAGAACCTTCACTTTCACCGATAGAGCTCCGTATAGGGCAGGAATCGCACGCTGTCGCCCTTCCTGATCGCGTGGCCGGCGGGATTGTCGAGCAGCCCGTCGGCCCACGCGGTGGAGGTGAGCACCGCGGAGTCCTGCGTCGGATAGAGGTCGAGCCCGCCCTGCGCGTTCCATTTTACGCGCAGGAATTCGCGCCGCGCGTCGGGCTCTGCCCAGTCGAAATCGGCGCGCGCCTGAATCGCCCTGGGTTCGACCAGGGTCACGCCCTGCGTTCGCAGCAGGAAGGGCCGTACGAAGATCAGGAACGTCACAAAGCTTGAGACGGGATTCCCGGGCAAGCCAATAAAAAAAGAATTTCCAATGGAACCAAAGGCAAGTGGCCTCCCCGGCTTCATTGCGATGCGCCACATGAGGAGCTTTCCTTCGGCCTCGACCGCGGGCTTGACGTAGTCCGCCTCGCCCACCGAAACGCCACCCGAGGTCACCACCACATCGCATGCGTCCGCCGCGCGGCGCAGGACTTCACGCGTTGCCGCCAGGCTGTCGGGCACGATGCCGTAGTCGTGCAGCTCGCAGCCGAAGGTCTCCGCCAGGCCGCGCAAGGTAAAGCGGTTGGAGTTGTAGATGCGCCCTGGCGCCAGGAGCTCGCCCGGCATCACCAGCTCATCGCCGGTAAAGAACAGGCCGAGCCGCACCCGGCGGTACACCGGCACCGTGCGGATGCCCACCGACGCCGCCAGCCCGGTGTCCTGCGGCAGCAGACGCTTGCCGGCGGTCAGGATCTCGCCGCCCTTGCGAATGTCGCTCGCGGCAAGCCGGATCCAATCGCCCGGCTTGGGCTTTTTCTTCAAGACGACCTGGTTGCCCTCGACGGCGCAATGCTCCTGCATCACGACCGCATCCGCGCCCGGCGGAATCGGCGCGCCCGTGAAAATCCGGGCCGCCGTACCGGGATCGAGCGGTTTGCCGACGGAACCGGCCATGATTTTCTGGCCGATTTTCAGTTTCAACCCGTCGGAACTGCGTACGGCATAGCCATCCATCGCGCTGTTGTCCAACGGCGGCACATCCATGGTCGAGCGCTGCGGCAGCGCGAGAACGCGGCCGGTGGCCTCGAGAGTCGGCACCTCTTCGATCTCGTGCATCGGACGGGCGCTCGAGAGCAGCTGCTCGAGCGCCGCGTCGACCGAGAGCAGGCCCTGGTTCATCCGAGCTTCAGGTGCGCGAGGATGAAGCGCGCGACCGCGCCATCGTCGTTGAGATCGAGCAGCGGCAATTTCGTCTCCACCTTCTGGTCGCTCGCCACGGCGACGATGTGCGGATCATTGGAGTGCAGCATCGCCTCGCCGGTCGTTGCGCGCCACACTTCGAGCTTGGGGATCGGCGCGTGCTTGAAGCCTTCTACCAATAGCAGGTCGCAGGGCGAAAAGTGCTTGATCTGCTCGTCGAAGGACGGTTCGGCGGCGCCGCGCAGCTCGTGCATCAGCACCCAGCGGCGCGACGAGGTGACCAGGATCTCGGCCGCGCCCGCCTGCCGATGTCGGTAGGAATCCTTGCCAGGGTGATCGACGTCGAACGTGTGGTGGGCGTGCTTGATGAGCGAGATGCGCAGCCCGCGCGCCGCAAAGCGCGGAATCAGCTTCTCGATCAGCGTGGTCTTGCCGCTGCCCGACCAGCCGGCAAAACCAAAGGTTTTCATTGGCAGGCGAAGGTCTTCATGCCGCTGAATCTACGCCAGCACCATTTTGGCGCCGGCCAGCGCAAGCACCACGGCGAGCACCCGGCGCACCATGGGATTGCCGAATCGCCGGCTGCCATACTCGGCGCCGAGCCAGCCGCCGACCAGTACGGCGGCGGCGAGGAACCAAACATAGCCCGGGAAAGAAACCGTTCCGGCAACGAATACCGCCGCCAGACCGGCAAGGGAATTCACCAGGATGAAGGGCGCCGCCACCGCCGAGGTCTGCTTGGTGCCCGCCCAGCCCAGCATCAGGAGAAGCGGGCTGAGAAAAATTCCTCCGCCAACGCCCGTCAGCCCGGAAAGCAGTCCCATGAACGCGCCGATCAGCATGGCGGCCGCGATCGGCGGGTTGCGCACTTCGCGCATCTCGTCCCCCGCACGGCCGCTGCGCCACAATTGCCAGGCCGCGTAAAGCAGCACCACGCCGACCAGGATCTTGTAGGCATTCCCAGGCAGCGTGATTGCGCCGCCGAAGTAGGCAAACGGAATGGACACGGCGGCGAACGGCCAGAATAGCCGCCAATGGAAGTGCCCGGCGCGCTGGAACTTCCAGGTCGCTACCGACGACACCAGAATATTGAGCAGCAGCGCGATCGGCCGCATTTCCGGCGGCGCAATACCCGCAAGCGCCATGGCGGCGATGTAGGCCGAGGCGCCGCCGTGCCCGACGGCGGCGTAGCCAAAAGCCGCAACCAACATTCCCGCAACCAGCAGCGCGATGACGATGTCGTCCATTTCCCCTCAGTCACTTTCCGGCATTGGGAAAGAATAACTGTTCGCCGCCGATTCGGTAATCCGCGATCGCCTGCTGGCCTTCGGCGGCAATGATCCAGTCGATGAATGCCTGGCCGAGTTCCTTCTTGGTGCCGGGGTGTTTCTCGGGATTGACGAGGATGATGCCGTACTGGTTGAAGAGCCTCGTGTCGCCCTCGACCACGATGCCGAGCTCGGCGCGGTTCTTGAAGGAGAGCCAGGTGCCGCGGTCGGCCAGGATGTAGGCATCCATGCCCGCGGCGCTGTTCAGCGCAGGGCCCATGCCTTGGCCGGTGTCGCGATACCAGCGGCCCTTCTCCTTCGCGATGTCGATTCCCGCCGCCTTCCAGATTTCCAGTTCGGCGAAATGGGTCCCGCTCCTGTCGCCGCGCGAAACGAAGGCCGCTTGCGCCTCCTTGATCCTGCGAAACGCTTCGACGGCGTCCTTGCCGCCCGCGACCTTCGCCGGGTCGCCTCGGGGACCGACCAGCACGAAGTCGTTGTACATCACCTCGAATCGCTTCACCCCGTGGCCTTCGGCGACAAATTTCTCCTCGAGCGGCCTGGCGTGCACGAACACCACGTCGGCATCGCCGCGCCGGCCCATGTCGAGCGCCTGCCCGGTGCCGAGCGCCACCACGCGCACCTGGATGCCAGTTTTCTTCTCGAACACGGGCAGCAAATGCTTGAACAATCCGGATTGCTCCGTCGACGTGGTCGAGGCCACGGTAATGAAACCCGCCAATGCTGCGGCCAGCGTTACGCCCATGGTAGCTCTCCCTTCACGAATGCAGCCGCCTCGGGCGAGGACGGTTGCGGGAAGAATCGATCCATCGGCGCGCGCTCCAGCACGCGGCCCTGGTGCAGGTAGATCACCTCGTCGCCCAGCCGCCGCGCCTGGCCGAGATTGTGCGTTGCCATCACGATCTTGGTGCCGGCGGCATCGAAGGCCTTGATCACGTTTTCGATCTCGCGCGCGGCGCCCGGGTCGAGGCTCGCGGTCGGCTCGTCCAGGAACAGCCCCTCCGGGTGCAGCGCCCAGGCGCGCGCCAGCGCGAGGCGCTGCTGCTCGCCGCCCGAGAGCACGCGCGCCGGGCGGTGGGCGAGGTGCGGCAGCCCGACACTCTCGAGGGCCTCGAAGGCGAGCGATTCGCGCTCGGCGCGCGGCACGCGCGCCACCTCCAGCGCGTAGGTGATATTGGCGAGCGCCGAGCGGCGCAGCAGCACCGGCCGCTGGAACACCATCGCCTGCCGGCGGCGCAGGCTGGCGGATGCCGGGTCGCTCCAGCGGATGGTGCCGGAGGAAGGCGCGATGAGCCCGTGCATCAGGCGCATCAGCACGCTTTTGCCCGCGCCGTTGGCCCCCAGGATGATGGTGCTCGGCCCCGCCTCGATGGAAAGAGAAAGCCGCTCGATGATGATGCGCCCGCCGGCGACAAAGCTGATGTCCTGCAGCTCGAGCGGCAGGATCACCCGTACCTCCGTTGCGCCGCGTCCTTGACCCAGTAGGCGCTGGCGTTGATCAGGATCACGAGGGCGATCAGCACGATGCCGAGCGACAGCGCGAGGGGGAGGTCGCCCTTGGACGTTTCCAGTGCGATCGTGGTGGTCATCACGCGGGTCACGCCGTCGATGTTGCCGCCGACGATCATGACCGCGCCGACTTCGGCCGAAGCGCGCCCGAGGCCGGCCAGAACCGCGGTGAGGAGCGAATAGCGGATGTCCCAGACCAGCGTCAGCGCCGCCTGCAGTCCCCCCGCCCCCAGCGAGCGCAGTTGCTCTTCGTACTCCTGCCAGGCGTCCTCGACGGCCTGGCGGCAAAGCGCCGCGATGATCGGCAGGATGAGAATGGTCTGCGCGATGATCATGGCCGGCGGCGTGAACAACAGTCCAAGGCTCCCCAGCGGGCCGGCGCGAGACAGCAGCAGGTAGACGACCAGCCCGACCACCACCGGCGGCAATCCCATCAGCGCATTCAGTAGCACGACGACCGCCCTGCGCCCCGGAAACCGGCCGACGGCGATCGCCGCGCCCAGCGGCAGGCCGAGCGCCGTCGCGAACAGCACGGCGGACAGGCTGACGCCCAGGCTGAGCAGGATGATGCCGGCCAGCGTCGCGTCGCCCGAAAAAATGAGCGCGACAGCGCCGCGCAGGGCTTCGAGCAGGGACCCCATTATGCTTCTATGTGCATATCGTCCTTTTCAGTGGCACTATATCCGCTCTATTGCTCCTATTTGAATAGGCATGTCATTGCATATAACCCCGCCCGTGGCGTTCGACGCCGGCTGGCTGGCGGGCACGGGCCTGCCGCCCGAGCACGGGCGAGATCTCATCCGGCTGCTCGACGCGCTGCAGCGCTCCAGCTCATTGCGCGAGGCGGCACGCGTCTGCGGGCTGTCCTACCGCCACGCCTGGGGACTGCTGCGTGAAGGTGCTGCCGCGCTCGGCGAGCCGCTGGTCGACATGGGCCGCGGCCGCGGCGCGCGCCTCACCGCGCCTGGGCGGCGCGTGGTGCAGGCCGACGCGCATTTCCGCGGCGAGCTCCAGGTTGCTTTCGAACGCCTGCGCGACGAAATGCACGGCCTGCTGCGAGGCACGGCGCCGGACCGCGCGACCCGGCTGTCGCTGCGCGCAAGCCACGACCTCGCGCTCACGGAGCTCGCGCGCGCCTGCGCGCCGCAGGTCGGCCTGGACATCGATTTCCAGGGCGCCGAGGACAGCCTCGCCGCGCTGGCCCGTGGCGAGTGCGAACTGGCGGGATTCCACGTCGCCGACGCGCTGCCGCGCGCCGCGGCAGCGGCCGCGTCCCTCGGCCAGTGGCTGGATCCGCGCAAGCACCAGCTGATTCACTTCGTGGCGCGTGAGCAAGGCCTGATCGTGCGTCCCGGCGCCCGCATCCGCGGCGTCAACGACCTCGCCCGGCCCGGCGTGCGCTTCGCCGGCCGCCCGCCGCAAGCGGGTCGCGACGCCGCCAATGCCGACCTGCTGGTCGCGGAGGAAGTCGCTGCCGGGCGGGCCGACGCCGGATTCGGATTGCGGGCCGCCGCCGCAAGAATGCGGCTAGACTTTGTTCACCTCGCCACCGAGCGCTACTTTCTGGCCACTGCGCGCCGCACGCTCAAGGGAAACGCCTGCCAGCAAATGCTGAAGATCATGCGCGGCAAGGAGTTCCTCGCCAGGGTCTCGCGCCTGCCCGGCTACGATGCTTCCCGCGCCGGCGAGCACGAATCAGTCGAGGCCGCCCTGTCGTGGCTGCAGCGCACGCGGCGGCATGCCGCCGCACGCTGACATGGAGACGCGCTCTGTCTCTTTGGGTGAGGCCGTCCGCTTCTGGCTGAAGCTCGGCTTCATCAGCTTCGGCGGGCCGACCGGCCAGATTGCGATCATGCATCAGGAGCTGGTCGAGCGCCGGCGCTGGATTTCCGAGGGGCGTTTCCTGCACGCCCTCAACTACTGCATGGTCCTGCCCGGACCCGAGGCCCAGCAGCTCGCCACTTATATCGGCTGGCTGATGCACCGCACCTGGGGCGGCATCGTCGCCGGCGGGCTGTTCGTGCTGCCCTCCGTGTTCATCCTGATCGCGCTGTCGTGGATCTACGTGAGCTACGGCAACGTGCCGCTGGTCGCCGGAATCTTCTACGGCATCAAGCCTGCCGTCGTGGCGATCGTCCTCGCCGCCGCCTGGCGCATCAGCCAGCGCGCGCTCAAGCATCCTGCGCTCTGGGGCGTCGCGGCCGCGGCCTTCGTCGCGATTTTCGCGTTCGACGTCCCGTTTCCCGCCATCGTTCTCGCCGCCGGGATCATCGGTTATGCCGGCGGCCGGCTCTATCCCGGGATTTTCTCTTCCGGTGGCGGTCACAAAAGCGAGGGGAGCTACGGCCCCGCGCTGATCGACGACGACACTCCGACGCCAGCGCACGCGCTGTTCTCGTGGGCGAAGCTCGCGGCCTATGTCGGTGTCGGGCTCGCGCTTTGGCTGCTGGTCATCGGCAGCCTGGCGGCGACCAGCGGCCGGGACGGCACGCTCGCGCAAATGGGGCTGTTCTTCAGCCAGGCCGCGTTGCTCACTTTCGGCGGCGCTTACGCGGTGCTGCCCTACGTCTACCAGGGCGCGGTGGAACACTACGGCTGGCTCACCGGCCCGCAGATGATCGATGGCCTCGCCTTGGGCGAGACCACGCCCGGCCCGCTGATCATGGTGGTGGCCTTCGTCGGTTACTTGGGCGCCGGCACGGCGGGCGCGCTGGTGGCGACCTTCTTCACTTTCCTGCCCTCATTCGTTTTTATTTTCGCCGGCGCGCCGTTCGTCGAGACGACCCATGGCAACCTCAAGTTCAGCGCGCCGCTCACCGGAATCACGGCAGCCGTGGTCGGCGTGATCCTCAACCTGGCGGTCTTCTTCGGCTGGCACGTGCTGTGGCCCGCAGGGGCTGGCGCAGCGTTCGAGTGGATCTCGGCGCTCATTGGCGTGGCCGCCTTCGTCGCTTTGTTCCGCTTCAAGGCCGGCGTCATGCCGGTGATCGGCGCTTGCGCGCTGGTGGGGCTCGCCGTTACGCTGCTGCGCTGATTCGAGGAGGGCGAGACTCATGGCAGCTTACGTCATCGGGGATATCGAAGTCACGGACCCCGCCGTCTACGACGACTACCGCAAGCAGGTGCTGGCGACCGTGACGAAATACGGCGGCAAGTTCATCGTGCGCGGCGGCAAGGTCGAGCCCCTCGAAGGCGGCTGGACGCCGAAGCGGCTGGTGGCGCTCGAGTTCCCGTCGATGGAGCAGGCGCTGCAGTGGTATCGCTCGCCCGAGTACGCGCCGCTCATCCAGCTGCGCCAGAAGGCCGCGCGCGGCAGGCTGCTGGTCGTCGACGGCGGCTAGAAAAGCGACGAAGTCGCTTTCCGATTCACAAAAACGAAAGGGCGCCTCGCGGCGCCCTTCCGGCCCCCTCACTCCCCTCTGATTCTCTAGCGGCGCTCGATCACCGCGCAGGCGATGCGTGCGCCGGCGTTGCCGGTGGGCTGCGTCTGGTAGTCGTCCGGGTCGGCATGCACGATCAGGCCGCGCCCGACGATGCTGGTCGGGCCGGCGGTTACGCTGATGACATCGAGCTCGGCGTCGAGCGACGCGTTGCCGTAGCCGTCGGCCGCAAGCGCCGGCATGTCGCCGGCGTGGCGCTCGGGCGTCGAGAAGTGGGCGTGCGCCTTGGCGAGCGGGTTGTAGTGGCCCTTGGCGCTCATGCCGTCGCCCGAGCTGCAGTCGCCCGCCTCGTGAATGTGAAAGCCGTGCTGTCGCCCCGGGGTCAGGCCGGAAAT
>DASWEU010000043.1:0-23017 GCA_036394595.1 Burkholderiales bacterium
GCGCGCCGCCGCGACGACCTGATCGGGGTGCAGTGAATGGGGCGTGGCGAGAACGACCGCCCGCACGCCGGCATCGGCAAGCACCTCCGCGTAGTCGGAGCCGAGCGGCAGGC
The DNA here is from genome assembly GCA_036394595.1 of Burkholderiales bacterium. Lineage (GTDB taxonomy): Bacteria > Pseudomonadota > Gammaproteobacteria > Burkholderiales > SG8-39 > SCGC-AG-212-J23. The sequence continues at coordinate 114 of DASWEU010000043.1, forward strand.
CATGACTGGCGGCGAATTCGCGCGCGGCATGCGGGGCGACATCGACTGCGCGGACGAAGCGCAAGCGGTCGCCATGGCCCTGCATCGCGGTGACGAAGCTCCGCCCCCACCGCCCCAGTCCGACGATCGCGGCCGGAATCATCCGCGTCACTCCGGCTGGATGCCCGCCTCGCGCACTTCGCGGGTCCACTTCGCGATTTCGCGCTTGATGAACTCCGCGAACTCATCGGGTGCCATCGGCGCCGGCTCGAGCCCGAGGCCGCCGAGTCTCTCCTTCACCTCCGGCTTCGCCAGGCTGGCGGCGACGACATCGTGGAGCCGGGTCACCACCGCGCGCGGCGTGCCGGCGGGCGCCACCAGGCCGTACCAAATGCGGGTTTCGAAGCCCCGGAACATCTCGGCGATCGCCGGGATTTCGGGCGCGAGCGAGGTGCGCACCGGGGAGGTCACGCCGAGGCCCTTCATCTTGCCGCCCCGGATCTGCGGCATGGATACGGCGAAGTCGCCGAAAGTGAAGTCCAGCTGACCGCCCAGCACGTCGGTGATCGCGAGCGGGACACCCTTGTACGGCACGTCGAGGGTCTTGAAGCCCGCGGCCGAGCGCAGCTTGGCGATCGACACGATCGATGCCGCCGAGCCGTAGCCCGCACTGAGGCCCTGCGGCTTCGCCTTGGCGTGGGCGATGAATTCCGCCAGGTTATTGGCCGGAAAATCCGCGCGCACCAGCAACACCATCGAAGTCGTGATCAGGCGCACGATCGGCGCAAAATCCTTGACCGGATCGAAAGGCAGCTTCTTGAACAGCGCGACGTTCGCGGCGTGCGGCGTATTGGTGGTCAGCAGGATCGTATAGCCGTCGGGCGCGGCGCGCGCCACCTCGGCGGTGCCGACATTGGCGAGCGCGCCGGCGCGGTTGTCCACGATAACGGTCTGGCCGAGCGACTCCTGCATCTGCTGGGCAATGATCCGGCCAACATTGTCCGGAGAGCTGCCGGGTCCATAAGGCACGACCAGCTTGACGACATGGGCCGGGTAGGCTTGCGCCGCCGCCGTGCCTGCGGCGGCGGCCAGCAGCATGGCGGCAAGAAATTTATGCAGGGCGCGTATCATGGATTTTCCCCAGACTGGAGGCTCGACGATGGATACGCAGGAACTCTACAGGCGCGGCCTTGCCATCCGCAAGGAAATCTTCGGGAACGAAGCAGTGGAGAAGCGCATGGCTGCGGTCGGCGATTATGGCGCGCCGTTGCAAAACTTCATCAATGCCTATGCGTACGGCGACCTCTGGGCGCGCCCGGGGTTGGAGCGCAAGACGCGCAGCCTGGTGGTGCTGGCGATGAATGCCGCGATCAACCGGCCGGCGGAGTTCAAGGTGCACGTCAATGGCGCGCTCAACAACGGCTGCACGCCCGAGGAGATCCGCGAGGTGCTGCTCCTGCTCGCGCTCTATTGCGGCGTCCCGGCGTCCAACGATGCCCACCGCATCGCGCTAGAGACCTTCGCGGAAAAAGGCATCGCCTGACTCGTTCAATTAGTGGCGGAGTGAGAGGGATTCGAACCCTCGATACGGGTTTTGCCCGTATAACGCCTTAGCAGGGCGCCCCCTTCGGCCACTCGGGCATCACTCCGGTATTCGGTGCGGCACGAAGTGGCGCAATTCTACCCTGCTATATTCCAACCGAACCAAAGGGGGAAATCTCGGCATGAGATCGTGGCGCTTTTTGATTCTGCTTCTGGCCCTCGCCGCGGGCGGCTGTGCGACGCGGGCAGACGATGGGCTCGCGCGCATCGAGCATATCGTGGTCATCTACGCGGAGAACCGCAGCTTCGACCACCTCTACGGCCTATTCCCCGGCGCCGAAGGCATCGCCAACGCGACGGCGGAGCAGAAGACGCAGCTGGATCACGACGGCACCCCGTTGCCACACCTGCCGCCTGTGTACGAGAACGGCAAGCCCGATTCGCACAACCCGGCGGTGGCGGGGCTGCCGAACGGTCCGTTCCGCATCGACCTGCCGCCCGTGAGCCGGCGCATGGACGAAGTGCTGCCCAGCCCGATCCACGCCTTCCACCACCATCGCGAGCAGATCAACGGTGGCAGGAACGACCGCTTCGTCGCGATGTCGAGCGCCGGCGCCTGGACCATGGGCCATTTCGACGGATCGTCGATGAAGCTCTGGAAATGGGCGCAGGAGTACACGCTCGCGGACCATTTTTTCGCGGGCGCCTTCGGCGGGTCATTGCTCAATCACCTGTGGCTCGCGTGCGCCTGCACGCCGGCCATCGCGAATGCGCCGGACGGCGTCAAGGCGAGGCTGGATGAAAAAGGCAACCTGCTGAAGAAACCGGGGTCGCCGCCCTCGGTGCTGCAGGGCCCGGTCCAGGTCTACGAGGGGGCGCTGTCGCCTGATGGCCACGTCGTCAACAACATGCAGCCGTCGTTCCAGCCGAGCGGCATTCCGCCCGCGCCCGGCGGAAGCCGCGATCTCGCGGATCCTTCCCGGTTTCCGGCACCGCCGTTCAGGGAGCGTACCGTCGGCGACACGCTCTCGGCGAAAGGCGTGTCCTGGGCCTGGTATGCCGGCGGCTGGGACGCGGCCCTCGCCGACGGCCGGCAGGATCCCCAGGCGAAGCGCGGCGTGATCTACAACCGCGGCGCGGACAGCCCGATCTTCCAGCCGCATCACCAGCCGTTCAACTACTTCGCGCGGTTCGCGCCCGGCGGCGCAGACCGCGCCCGACACCTGAAAGACGAAAAAGACTTCCTCGCCGTGATCGACGCGGGCACGCTGCCGCAGGTTGCGTTCGTCAAGCCCGCCGGCCGCTATAACGAACACCCGAGCTATACCGACGTGACCAGCGGTGACGAGCACATCGCCCTGCTGCTCGAGCGACTGAAGAAGAGCCCGCAATGGCCGAAGATGGCCGTGATCGTGACCTACGACGAGAACGGCGGCTTCTGGGATCACGTGCCGCCGCCCTCGGGTCCCGGCTGGGGCGACCGCTGGGGCCCGGGCACGCGCATCCCGACCATCATCGTCTCGCCCTACGCCAGGCGCGGCTACGTCGACAAGACGCCCTACGACACGACGTCGATCCTCAAGTTCATCACACGGCGCTTCGCTCTCGAGCCGCTGGCGGGCGTGCGCGCCAACGCGGGCGACCTGACAAACGCGTTCGAGGTCCCGCGCTAGGCCTGGTCGAGCTCGAAGGCCTTGTGCAGCACGCGCACCGCGGCCTCGGCGAATTTCTCCTCGATCACCACCGTGATCTTGATCTCGGAGGTCGAGATCATCAGGATGTTGATGCCCTCCTCCGACAGCGTGCGGAACATCTGCGCCGCGATGCCGGCGTGCGAGCGCATGCCCATGCCGACAATCGAGACCTTGGCGATTTTCTCGTCGCCGGTGACGTCGCGGCACTTGATATGCGGCTGTACCTGCCCCTTGAGGATCTTCATCGCCTTCGGGTAGTCGGTGCGCGCGACGGTGAACGACAGGTCGGTCATGCCGTCGTGGCCGACGTTCTGCACGATGACGTCGACGTCGATGTTGGCGTCCGCGATCGGGCCGAGGATGGCGTAAGCCACGCCCGGCCGGTCGGGCACGTCGTGCACCTGGATTTTCGCCTCGTCGCGGTTGAACGCCACGCCCGAGATTACTGCTTTTTCCATCGCCATATGCGGGTCATCCTCGAAAGTGACCAGCGTGCCGGCCGCCGCTTCTTCGGCGAGCGGCACGTTGGGATCGGTCAGGCTGGAGAGCACGCGCGTCGGCACCTTGAACTTGCCGGCGAATTCCACCGAGCGGATCTGCAGCACGCGGGAGCCGGCGCCGGCCATCTCCAGCATTTCCTCGAAGGTCACGTGGTGCAGCCGCCGCGCCTCCGGCACCACGCGCGGGTCGGCGGTGTAGACACCGTCGACGTCGGTGTAGATCTGGCACTCGTCGGCCTTGAGCGCCGCGGCGAGCGCCACCGCCGAGGTGTCCGAGCCGCCGCGCCCGAGCGTGGTGACATTGCCGTCGCGGTCCACGCCCTGGAAGCCGGCCACCACCGCGACGCAGCCCTCCGCCAGGTCTTTTCGAATTGCCTTTTGATCAATGGAAATGATTCTGGCTTTGGTAAAAGCAGAATTGGTGACGACCTTCACCTGCCAGCCGGTGTAACTCTTCGCCTTGACGCCGAGCTCGAGCAGCGCCATCGCCAGCAGCCCGACCGCCACCTGCTCGCCGGTGGACGCCACCACGTCGAGCTCGCGCGCGTCCGGCAGCGATTGAATCTCGCCGGCGAGCGCGATCAGCCGGTTGGTCTCCCCGGCCATCGCCGAGGGCACCACCACCAGCTGGTGGCCGGCGGCGCGCCACTTCGCGACGCGGCGGGCGACGTTGCGAATGCGCTCTACCGAGCCGACGGAAGTCCCGCCGAACTTCTGCACAATCAAGGCCATAAGCGAATTGTAACGGGTACGGCTGACTCAGAATATGCGGTGGAACCACGCGAGCGACAGCAGGACCGAGAGCAGCGCCACCGCCGCCGCCGCGATCGACACCAGCGCCGTGACCTCGGTGCGCTTGGTCTCGAAGGCGATGCGCGAGCGCAGCGTGTCGTACACCTTCTTCAGGTCGGGCGCGCTGCCGGCGAAGAAATAGTCGCCGCGCGTCAGGTCGGCGATCGCCTTGAGCGTCTCCTCATCTAGGCGCACGCGCATCGACCAGCCCTCGAAGCCGATGATCTCCCCGGCCGGGGTGCCGAAGCCGACGGTGTAGATGCGCACGCCGCGCTCGGCCGCGAGGCGCGCCGCGACCAGCGAATCCGGACCGGTGGTGCGCTGCCCGTCGGTGAGAAGGATGATGACGGCGGAGTTGTAGGAGCCCGGCGGGACGGGTTTGAAGTTGGAATTCGGCGGGCGCTGGTATCTGTTGTTGTAGGAAAAGGAAGAAACATCCAGCCCGTGATCCGGGAACAGCGTCGCCAGCGAGACGATGATGGCGCTGCCGATGGCGGTGGCGCGCTGCAGCTGGAAGCGGTCGATCGCCGCGATGACCTCTTCGCGGTTTCGCGTCGGCGCCTGCGCGAGCGTCGCGCTGCCGGCAAAAGCCACCACGCCGATGCGCACGTTGTCGGGCTGCTCGTTGATGAATTGCTTGGCTGCCGCCTGCGAAGCCGCCAGCCGGTTTGGATGCACGTCGGTCGCGCGCATGCTGCCGGAGACGTCCATCGCCAGGATCACCGTCTCGTGCGAGGACGGCAGCGTCACCACCGCGGTCGGACGCGCCGCGGCGACGATCATGCCGGCAAGCGCGATCAGGAACAGGATTGGCGGCAGGTGGCGGCGAATGGCCGCTTTCGAGCCTAGAGAATCCTTGATGATGGCGAGGCTTGCGTAGCGCAGGGCCGTCCGCTGTTTTCTCCTCAAGATAAAAACATAGGTGAAGATCAAAAGCGGCAAAGCTCCCAACCCCCACAGGAACTCAGGCCACAGAAAGGTCATGGCTTCTCAGTCGGGTGCGGCGCTTGCGCATGTCGGCGAAGCGCATGACCGTTTCGACGAGGTCGTCCTCGGTGGAAAGCTCCAGCGCGTCGATGCCGGCGTCGCGGAAGGCGGTGCGTAGCGCGTCCTCGCGCCGCTGCGCTGCGGCGGCGAAGCGCTTGCGGAAGCCGCGGTCGGCGGTGTCGACGAAGAGCTGCTCGCCGGTCTCGGCGTCCTGCATGACCAGCATGCCGGCGTCGGGCAGCTCGTGCTCCAGCGGATCGTAGAGCCGCACCGCCACCACTTCGTGGCGGCTGGCGAGCTGCGCCAGCGGCTTTTCCCAGCCGGGCGCGCTGATGAAATCCGAAACCAGGAACACCATCGAGCGCCGCGCCAGGGCTTGCTGCGCGCCGGCGAGCAATTCCTTCAGGTCGGTGCCCTTCGATGGCGGCAGCACCGGCCGCGATTGCAGCACGTGCATCAGGTGCATGACGTGGCGCCGGCCGCCGCGCGCCGGGATCACCCGGTCGATGCCCGAGCCGTAGAGGATGGCGCCGACGCGGTTGCCGTGGCGCGTGAGCAGCCGCGCCAGCACGGCGACAAAGCCCGCCGATACCGCCTGCTTCTTCACCTTGGCGCCGAAGTCCACCGAGGCGGAAAGGTCGAGCAGGAACCAGGCGTTGATCTCGCGGTCTTCGTGATACTCGCGCACGTAGGGCGCCTGCAGGCGCGCGGTGACGTTCCAGTCGATGTGGCGCACGTCGTCGCCGTACTGGTACTCGCGGATGTCGGCGAGGTCCAGCCCCTGGCCGCGGAACAGCGTGCGGTAGTCGCCCTGCAGCAGCCCGTCGAGACGGCGGATCACCGTCCATTCGAGCCGCTTGAGGAAGGCTTCAGGATCCCGCAGGGGCCTTGGCATGTTCCAGCGGCTTCTGCGGCGCAGGCACGACCACCATGATGCGGCGCATCAGCTCGTCGGGCGTGATGCCCTCGGCGAGCGCCTCGTAGGACAGTACCAGGCGATGGCGGAAAACGTCGGTGGCGAGGTCGGTGACATCCTCGGGCAGCGCGTAATCGCGCCCGCGCAGGAAGGCGAGCGCGCGCGCGCCCTCGATGAGGTGAATCGACGCGCGCGGGCTGGCGCCATAGGTGATGAAGCGCTCGATGTCCTTCATACGGAAGCGGCTCGGATCCCGCGTCACCGCGGCGAGCCGCACCGCGTACTGGATGAGCGAGGGCTCGACATAGGTGCGCCGGCACTCGGCCTGCAGCAGCCCGAGCTGCTCGGTCGTGGCCACTGCGGCGACCTCGGGCACGACTCCGGTGACGCGCTCGACGATGACGAACTCTTCCTCCTCGCTCGGATAGTCGACCAGCACCTTCATCATAAAGCGGTCGACCTGCGCCTCGGGCAGCGCGTAGGTGCCCTCGGTCTCGATCGGGTTCTGGGTCGCCATGACGAGGAAAGGCAAGGGCACCTTGTGCGTCTCGCCGGCGATGGTCACCTGCCGCTCCTGCATGACTTCCAGCAGTGCGCTCTGCACCTTGGCCGGCGCGCGGTTGATCTCGTCGGCAAGCAGCAGGTTGCAGAACACCGGCCCGAGCGAGGTGGCGAACTCGCTGGTCTTCTGGTTGTAGATGCGCGTGCCGACCAGATCCGCCGGCACCAGGTCGGGCGTGAACTGGATGCGACGGAAGCTGCCGCGCACCGCCTGGGCCAGCGTCTTCACCGTCAGCGTCTTGGCGAGGCCCGGCACGCCCTCGACCAGCAGGTGACCCTGCGCCAGCATCGCCACCATGACGCGCTCGAGGAAGCGGTCCTGGCCGACGACGATCTTCTTCACCTCGTAGAGAACGCGCTCCATCAACGTGTGGTCCATGCGGACTCCTCGTTCAGAAAGGCGACAGGCCGACCGCCGACGCCGCATTCTCGATCGGTACGGCGAAGCCGATGCCGATGAACACGCGCTGCTCGGTCGGGTTGAGCAGGCCGGTGACGATGCCGACGACCTCGCCGTCGGCGGTCACCAGTGGGCCGCCGGAATTACCGGGATTGGCGGCGGCATCGAACTGAATCAGGTTGGTGAGAAGCCGCGTGCCCGAGCCCGAGCGATACTCGCGCTTGAGGCCCGAAACGATGCCGGCCGAAGCCGACGGCCCGATGCCGAAGGGAAAGCCCACCGCCATCACCTCGTCGCCGATGCGCAGGTCGGCGGTCGAGCGCAGCGTCGCCGGCATCAGGTCGTCGGGAATCTTCTCGGGCTTGAGCACCGCCAAGTCGTGCTCGGCGCGCAGGCCCGCCACGCTGGCCTCGGTCTCCAGGCCGTCGAAAAAGGTCACGCGGATGCGCTTGGCGCCATTCACCACGTGCAGGTTGGTGAGGATGGTGCCGTCGTCGACGATCACCACGCCGCTGCCGGTGGCCGAGGGCGGCGGCTTGCCGTCGGTGTCCTCGGTGTCGTCGGAAATGCCGCGCACGAACACCACCGAGGGCGAGATCTTCTCGTAGGCGTCGCCGGCCGAAAAGGTCCTGGGAAGGTTTTCCACTGCCCTGGCGATGGATGCTTCGACTTCTTTTTGTTGAATTCCCTTGGGTGAAAACCAGCCGGAGGCGGAAATGACCAGCAGCAAAATCGCGAACAATGGCCAGGCCGCCCTGCGCAGCCGGCCTCCGACGGGGATTATCTTTTTTTGGACAGCAGGCACGACCGGCGCGACCTGCGGCTGCGCCCGCTGGGATCTGCTATAGAGCCCGACCTTCTTCATGCGGAAGAGCCTACACCAAGCTCATCCTCCATGTGGATGCGGATGATCTGCTCGAAGCTCGAGTCGGCCCGGAAGCCGAGCTCGAGCGCGCAGCGGGGGTCGAAATTGCGCGGCCAGCCCGCGACGATCTTGATGATCACCGCATCGGGCTGGCGCCGGATGAGCGCCGCTACCTTGTCTCCTGCCACCTTGCGCAGTGCCGCGATCTGTTCTCCGACGGTGACAGACACGCCCGGCATGGATAGGTTGCGGCGCGCGCCCAGCTTTTCCGTATTTATTTTTGCCGCATGAAGCAAGAATCCAACGGCGGCGCGCGGGGACGCGTGCCAGTGGCGCACGCTCTCCTCCACCGGCAGGATCGCCTCCTGTCCCGCGAGCGGCTCCCGGATGATGCCGGAGAAGAAGCCGGAGGCCGCCCGGTTCGGCTTGCCCGGCCGCACGCAGATGGTGGGCAGGCGGATGCCGATGCCGTCGAAGAAGCCGCGGCGCGAGTAGTCCGAGAGCAGCAGCTCGCCAATCGCTTTTTGCGTGCCGTAGCTGGTGAGCGGCGTGTGAAAGAACTCGTCGCCGATTGCCGACGGAAATGGCGCACCGAATACGGCGATCGACGAGGTGAACACCACGCGCGGCCTGTATCCATCGCCGACCTTGCGAATGGCCTCGAACAGCAAGCGCGTGCCGTCGAGGTTGATGCGGTAGCCCTTGTCGAAATCGGCCTCGGCCTCGCCGGAAACGATGGCTGCCAGGTGAAAAATCAGATCGGGTTTATAGAACAGCAGTTTTTCTGCTTCGCCGGGCTTGGAGAGATCGGAAACGACGGCCTTCATGCCAGGCAGCACCTTCGGCGCAAGGACGTCGTGCGCCACGATCTCATTTCCCTTCAATTGGGGAAGGAGTTTCTGGCCGATCATGCCGGCCGCGCCGACGACGAGGATCTTCACCGCGCGCGCTTCTTCCAGAGCTTGCGGCTGGCGATACGCGCGCCGTCGCGCATGGCCTCGAATTTCGCCCACACCACGGTCGGGTGCACTTCGGGCGTGTAGGTGGCCTGCGAGGAGAAGCCGCAGTCGGCGCCGGCAATGACGTTGTCACGGCCCACGAGCTTGGCGTAGCGCGTCAAGCGCTCGGCGATCAACTCGGGGTGCTCGACGATGTTGTTGGCGTGCGCGATCACGCCCGGGATCAGCTTCTTGCCGTCGGCGAGCTTCACCGTCTCCCACAGGTGGTACTCGTGCTCGTGGCGCGGGTTGGCGGCCTCGAAGCTGTACTGGCTCGCCTTGACCCGCAGCATCGAGCCGACCACGTCCTTCAGCGCCGCCTCGTGGATGCGCGGCCCTTCGTTGATGCCGTAGCAGGTGTGGAAGCGCACCTTCTCCTCCGGGATGCCGCGCAGGCTTTCGTTCACCGCTTCGACGTACATCACGGCGCGCTTGCGCCGGCCCTTCGCGTCGTAGTCCGGGTCGGCGAACACCTCCGAGAGAAACGGATCGTCCACCTGCAGCAGAAATCCGGCGTCGACAATGGCTTTGTACTCCGTGCGCATCGCGGCGCCGACGGCATGGAAGTATTCTTCGTCGCTCTTGTAATACTCGTTGTTATTCCCGACTCCGCTCGGCGCGATCGCGGGCATGAACGCTTCGCGGCCTTTTGCGGCCAGTCGAAGATTTTCAAGGTCCCGCTGCAAGGCCTTCTCGCCGCGATAGCGGATCGGCCCGGTGCAGACCAGCGGCACCACCGGCGCGACGGTGCGGCCGAGCATCATTTGGCCGAAGTACTGCTTGTAATACTCGGGAAACGCCGCGCTTTCGGCCGGAAAGAACTTGCGCTTCATGCCCGGGCGCGCCTCGAAGCCCTCCAGCCGCTCGGCGACATACAAGAAAAAACCCTTTTTACTCTGCTCGCCGTCCGTAACGATGTCGATGCCCGACCGGACTTGCATCTGCACGCATTCGGCGACGGCGCTCCTGACTCGCGATTCAAACTCCTTTCCCGATGTGCCACTTTTCATCAAATCCAGCAGATCGTGCGGCCGGGCGAGGCTGCCCACGTGCGTCGTCGGAATTCTCATGAAGATGACCGTACTTGAATTGACGGCGCTCCGCCACCACATGGGGCGAAATGCGCCCCTTCTCCGACGTCCGCAATCCGCTGTTCGACCTGCACAAGGCGTTGATCGACGCCGAGCGCAGGGCCTACGAGCTCAAGCGCGGCCGGGTCGCCGACGGGGCGTTCCTGAACGCCCTAGTCGAGGATCCCGCACTCGCCTGGCTCAAGCCGCTCACCGCGCTGATCGCGAGCATCGATGGCCTGGCGCAGGATGAGACGTTTCAGCGCCGGTACGCCGAGTTGCTGCAGCGCAGCCCCGACGCCGTGGTCGCGCACGGCCGCGTGGTGCAGGCGCAGCGCCGCTAGGTTTCGGCGGCGCAGGATTCCCGGGTCATCTGCTCGATGATTGCCGCCAGGCGCAGCGTGCCGGGGCCCGCGTTCTCGCGGTCGGCATAGACGAGATAGAGCTCGCCGAAGCGCTCTGCACCGTCGCGTAGCGGCAGCGTCTTCAGTGTTCCGGCTTTCATCTCGCCGCGGATGCGTTCCTCGGGATACCAGCCGAAGCCGTAGCCATTCGCCGCGGCGAAGATCGAGGTCGACATGTGACCGACGGTCCAGCGCTGCGCGGTGTCGACACTGACTTTGGTCGCGCGCAGCGCGTCGGTCTCGCGCACCACGAGCTGCCGCTGCGCCTTCAGGTCGCGCATCGTCAGTGGCCGACCCAGCTGGTGCAACGGATGACCCGGGTGAGCGGCGAGGAGCATGCGCAGGCGCATCAGGTGCACGCCGGCGAAGCCCTGGGGAATGCTGGCGGTAATGGCGAGGTCGGCACGCCCTTGCAATAGCGCTTCGTTGGTGCCCGCGATCACCGTCTCGTAGAGCTCGATCCGCGTTTGCGGGCTGTCGTCAGAGAATTTCTCGAAGCATTTGAGCAGCAGCCAGACGGGAAACACGATTTCCGCCGCAAGACGAATCTCGGCCTCCCATCCCGCCGACGCCGCCCGCGCCACCTTCTCAAGGCCCCCCGCTTCCTCCAGCAGCGCGCGGCCGCGCCGATAGAGCATTTCCCCGGTCGGCGTGAGCGCGGCCTTGCGGCCTTTGATCTCGAAGGCTTTGACCCCGAGTTGCGCCTCCAATTGCTGGACGGCATAGCTCACCGAGGACTGGCTTTTATGCATGGATTCAGCCGCTTGCGCATAGCCGCCGCGGTCCACCACCTCGACCAGGGCCCGCCACTGCTCAAGGGTCACTCTTATCGATTCTTTAGATGACATCTGTCTATATTTTGCGCTTTTTTATCGATCATCTCAATGCGATATTGGCCGCCATGGAAACCACCACTCTCGACCAGAAGCCGCAATTCACTGCCGCAGCGGCGCCCCGCGCCATAGCGCTGCGTACGTCCGGCCGGCGGCACGGGCCGATTACGCGTCTCGTCAGCCCTTCCGACCTGGGCGAGCGGATCAAGCCGTTCGTGTTCCTCGACCGCGGCGAAGTGGCCTACACAGGCAAGCCGCTGTTCGGCATCCACCCGCATTCCGGCATCGCGACCCTGACCATCGTTCTCGGCGGCGGGATGCGCTACGAGGACACCACAGGCAAGAGTGGCTCGGTCGCCGCGGGCGGCCTCGAGTGGATGAAAGCCGGCGGCGGCGTGTGGCACGACGGCGGCGCGTTGCCGGGCGACCCGCTGCGCATTTTCCAGCTCTGGATCGCGCTCGATGCGAGCGAAGAGAACGCTCCGTCCGAGAGCCACTACATCGCGCCGGAACAAGTACAGCAGGACGGGCCGGTGCGCGTGGTGCTTGGCCAGTACGGGCGCGCGCGCGGCGTAATCCCCGGCAGCCCGGGAATCAACTACTTCCACGTGCGGCTGAAGGACGGCGAGCGCTGGCACTACACCCCTCCGGCAAGCCACGACGTCGCCTGGCTCGCCGTCGACCAGGGCGCCCTGCGCGCGCCGGCGGCCATCCAGGCCGGCGAGCTGGCCGTATTTGAAGAATCGCAGGCCGCGATCGCGCTCGAAGCCGTAGGCGAAACCTCTTTCGTCTTCGGCTCCGCGGTGCGGCATCCCCATCCGCTGGTCCTTGGCTACTACTCGGTGCACACGAGCGCGCAAGCGCTCGAGCGCGGCGAAGCCGGGATCGCAGGCATCGGCGAGCAACTTCGCAAACAAGGACGCATCTAACCAAAGGGACCACCCATGAAAACACTACTGCAGATCCGCTCCAGCATCTTTTCCGACAACGGCCAGTCGAGCCAGCTCGCCAATCGCTTCGTCGAGAACTGGCGCAAGGCGAATCCGGGCGGCATGGTCACCGTGCGCGACCTCGCGGCGGAGCCGGTACCGCACCTCGACGCCGCGCGCTTCGGCGCGTTCCTCGCCAAGCCCGAAGCGCACACGCCGGAGCAGGCGGCAGTGCTCGGCTACTCCGATGCGCTGATCCGGGAGCTGAAAGACGCCGACGTCATCGTGCTCGGCCTGCCGATGTACAACTTCGGCATCCCCTCGATGCTCAAGGCCTACTTCGACCACCTCGCGCGCGCCGGCGTCACCTTCCGCTACACGGAGAAGGGCCCGGTCGGCCTGCTGACGGGCAAGGACGTCTACGTGTTCGCAGCGCGCGGCGGCCTGTATGCCGGCACGCCGAAGGACACGCAGACCGGCTACGTGCGCGATTTCCTGGCGTTCCTCGGCCTGGACAAAGTCGAATTCGTCTACGCCGAGGGGCTCAACATTAGTCCGCAAAGCAAGGAGCTGAGCCTCGCCAAGGCGCGCGAGAACGTGGACCGGCTGGCGATTCCCGGGCTTCTCGCGGCGTAACTCAACCCGCTAAGGAAGGAAAACCATCATGCAAACCGACATCGCGGATCTCATTGGCCGCATCGCTCTCGCCGTCATCTTCATCTTCTCCGGAGCGGACAAGCTCTTCCTGCATACCGCTGCCAATGTGCAGTACATGCAGGCGGTGGGCATGCCGCTGGCGGGACTGCTCGTCTATCCGGCAGGCCTCGCCGAGTTCGCGGGCGGAGTCCTGCTCGCCATCGGATATCGGGCAAGGATTGCGGCCGCCCTGCTGGCTGCATTTACCGTCGTTGCCACGGCGCTGTTCCACGCGTTTTGGGCAGCGCCGGCCGACCAGGCGCTTCTCCAGACCGTGATGTTCCTGAAAAACCTGGCGATGTTCGGCGGCCTGCTGCACGTTGTCGCCCACGGCACCGGGAGGCTCGCCCTCGCCCGTTGAAGCCCCGATAATCGCCCCCACTTGAGGATCACCATGCCCTCCCGCCAAGTCACGCAAATCATCAAATCGATCCCCGCCTCCGACGGCGCCGGCGTCAAGCTGCGCCGCAGCCTCGGCCAGTCGAACGCCGCGCGCGTCGACCCGTTCCTGATGCTCGACGAGTTTTCCTCGGAGAATCCGGACGACTACGTCGCCGGCTTTCCCGACCATCCGCACCGCGGCTTCGAGACCGTCACCTACATGCTCGACGGCCACATGCTGCACCAGGACCACCTCGGCAACCGCGGCAATCTGAAATCCGGCGGCGTGCAGTGGATGACCGCCGGCCGCGGCATCATCCACTCCGAGATGCCGCAGCAGGAAAGCGGCCGCATGCGCGGCTTCCAGCTGTGGATCAACTTGCCGGCGCTGGAAAAAATGAAACCCGCCGGCTACCGCGACCTGCAGGCGAGCGATATTCCCGAGGTGAAGATTCCCGGAGGCAAGGTGAAGCTCATCGCCGGCAGCTTCGGCGGCACCACCGCGCCGGTGAGCGGCGGCAGCACCGACCCGCTTTACTTCGACGTGCATCTCGAGGCGGGCGCGACATTCACGCAGCCGATCAAGGACGGCTACAACGCCTTTGTTTATCCCTACGAAGGAGATCTTTCGATCGGCGATCAGGTTTTGGAATCCCGCAATGCCGGCGTTCTTTCGCAGAATGGAGAATTGCTGGTAAAAGCCAAGGAAAAGGCAGCCCGATTCATCCTGCTCGCGGCGAAGCCGATCGGCGAGCCGGTGGTGCAGTACGGCCCCTTCGTGATGAACACGCGCGAAGAAATCGAGCAGGCGATCCGCGACTACCAGTCCGGCAGCCTGACCAAAGCCGCCTAGGCAGGGTATCGTGCGCCCGTGCGCACGCTGCTCGCCGCGTTGTTGCTGCTGGTCCTCGGGACGGGCATCGCCGAGGACCGGTTTTTCGACTCGCAAGGCGTACGCATCCGCTACGTCGATCGGGGTTCCGGCGCCCCGATAGTGCTGGTCCACGGCTTCACCGGCGCGATCGAGCCCGCCTGGATCGCGACCGGCATCTTGCCGGACCTGGCGCGCGACCATCGCGTCATCGCGTTCGATTTGCGCGGGCACGGCCGCAGCGACAAGCCGCACGACGCCGCGGCGTACCACCAGCTCGGCGAAGACCTGATCCGCCTTCTCGACCATCTGCGCCTCCAGCGCGTACACGTCGTCGGCTACTCGCTCGGCGGCATCATCGTCGCCAAGCTGCTGGCCACCCGGCCGACGCGCTTCATCACCGCCACGCTTGGCGGCGCGGCGCATCGCCGTAGCCTGGGCGCGTCGAGCGAGCGTGCGGCCGAAGCGGCGGCGCGCGAGCTCGAGTCCGGCGTGCCCTACCGCGCCCTGATCCTTGCCACCGCGCCGGCCGACGAGCAGCCGCCTTCGGAAGAAGCGATTCGCAGGATTTCGCGCGAACTCGTTGCCCGCAACGATCCGCTGGCACACGCGGCGCTGTATCGCGCGCGTGGCGCGCTGGTGGTCACTGACGCCGAGATGGCCGCGGTGCGCGTGCCGACCCAGGCCGTCATCGGCAGGGCCGATCCGGCGTTGGGGCGAGTCAGGGCGCTCAAGGCCAAGTGGCCGGCGCTGCAGCTCATCGTGGTGGAGGATGCGACGCATCCGACCAGCCAGCCACGCGGCCTGCCGTCGAGGCCGGAGTTCGTCGCCGCCATCCGCACCTTCGTCAAGGCGCACCCTCAATAGCGTCGCGCGGCGCGGTTATTCCTATAATCCCGCCTCGCCTTCAGATGAAGGATCTGCCGTGGATCAACTCCCGATCATCGGCCTCGCGCTCGGCGGCGGCTCTGCGCGCGGCTGGTCGCACATCGGCGTCATCCGCGTCCTGCAGCGGGCGGGAATTGAGCCGCAGGTCGTCTGCGGCACCTCGATCGGCGCGCTGGTCGGCGCGGCCTACGCGGGCGGGCAGCTCGACTGGCTGGAAAGCTGGGTCAGGAGCCTCACGTGGCAGGGGGTGTTGCGCCTGCTCGACATCACGATCGACGGCGGCCTGATCCGAGGCGACAAGCTGTTTGATTTTTTCCGCTCCCAATTCCATGACCAGGACATCGGCGCACTGCCCAAGCGCTTCGGCGCCGTCGCAACCGACCTTGCGACCGGCCGTGAAATCTGGCTGCGCGAGGGCTCGGTCGTCGCAGCCGTGCGTGCATCGATCGCCATGCCTGGCCTCTTCACGCCCGCGCAGCGCGACGAGAGGCTGCTGGTCGACGGCGGCCTGGTCAATCCGGTGCCGGTGTCGCTGTGCCGCGCGATGGGCGCGGACATCGCCATCGCGGTGGATCTGAACCGGGACCTGGTGACGCGACGTCCCCGGGTGCGCGCGGCCGCCACCGAGCCGGCGGAAGAGAACAAAGGTCCGACACTGCTGGCGTCGGTGCTTGGCAAGCTGCCGCACTGGCTCGCACGGCACGCCAGCGGCGCAGCGGAATCCCGCGCCACACCGTCGATGCTGGACGTGCTTGCCAGCAGCCTCAACATCATGCAGGTGCGCATCACGAGCAGCCGGCTCGCCGGCGATCCCGCCGACGTGATGATCTACCCCCGTCTTGGGGAAATGGCATTGATGGACTACCACCGCGCCGCACCGGCGATCGCCGAAGGCGCGCGCGCAACCGAGCTGATGCTGCCGGCGCTGCAGGAGATCATCGGCAACGTCCGGGTTGCGAAATGAGAGGACTGCGAGGCAAAACGGCGATCGTGACGGGCGGCGCCGCCGGCATCGGCGCCGCGATCGTCGAGCGCTTCGAGGCCGAAGGAACCCGGGTGGTGATCTTCGATATCAATTCAAAACATAAAGTCGATATTACCGACTACGACGCCATAAAAAAAGCCGTCGAGGCAGCCGGCGCGGTGGACATCCTCGTCAACAACGCCGGCTGGGACATGTTCAGGCCGTTCCTGCAGACCGACCCGGCGTTCTGGCAGAAGATCATCTCGCTCAACCTGGTCGGCGCGATGAACGTGCTGCATTGCGTGCTGCCGGGCATGGTGGCGCGCGGCGGCGGCAAGGTGGTGACCATCGCCTCCGACGCGGGCCGCGTCGGCTCCTCGGGTGAGGCGCCCTATTCGGCGTGCAAGGGCGGGCTGATCGCGCTCAGCAAGACGCTGGCGCGCGAACTGGCGATGAAAAATATCCGGTTGAACGTGGTGTGCCCGGGGTTGACGGAAACCGGCATGCTGGAGAGCTTCATGCAGGGCGCAGGAAATCCGGAGAAGCTGCGCGAGGCCTATCGCCGCGCCGTGCCGGCCGGCCGCCTCGGCAAGCCCGAGGACATCGCGGGCGCGGTGCTGTTCCTCGCGAGCGACGACGCCGACTTCATCACCGGCCAGACGCTGAGCGTCTCCGGCGGCCTGACGATGGCCGGCTAAGCGCTGGCTGCTTTTCTCACCAGCGAAATCAATTCTTTCGGAATTTTGAGACCACTGGATAGCGCAAATTCCCGTGCGCGCGGCGACATCTTGCGCCAGGTTTTGCGAAGGATATCGATGAACTTCGCTTCGTCGTACTCGCGGTGCTGCGCCGCGAATTCGCCCAGGTAGTGTTCGAGGAAAACGAGCGCGACCACGTCTTCGAGGAGCTGAGCCTCCGGGTCCATCCGCAGCATTTTCTTTGCCACCGCCGACTTCACGCGCTCGATGCTGGCGGCGTCGTATCCCGCTTGCGCGAGCAGCCGCCCGGCCGTCTCGGCGTGCACGCCGTAGAGGTGGGTGCGCCACTGCAAGTAGCCTTCGCGTCCCGCGGGGTAGCTGTCGCGCGGCGTCTTCCAGCGTTCGACGTGCTGGGCACGCACCGCAAGGCGCACCGTCTCCGGCGCCTGCGGCGCGAGGCGCTCCAGCATCTCGCTCATGCGCCGGGAATAGACCAGCGCCTGCCCCGACGGGTCACGCGAGTTCGCCTCGTCGATGGCCGTCAGCGCTGCTTCGTATCGGTCTCCGGCCACGCTAGAACTGCTTTTTCAGCCCGACCATGATTCCGTGCGGCATGATTCCCAGGATCAGCGGATTGTCGCGTCCGTGCGCGTAATAACCTGCCGCCGTGCCAAGCGCGAAACCCGCAAGCACGTCGGTTTGCCAATGCGCCTGTACCTTCATTCGGGCGATCGCGTCGTAGATCGGCACCAGTTCCAGCGCCCACACCGCCGGATGGTCGCGACCATACTCGAGGACGTAGGGCGTGACGATGGCGCTGGTCTCGGCGACCTCGCCGCTCGGGAAGCTGCGTCCGCCCTTGCGCCATTGGTCCGGGTTGTTGCCGTCAATAGGGCGAGTACGTCCGGCAATGCGCTTGGTGCCCTCCGCAGCAAGACCGCCCAGTGCGACCGAATCCAGCGATTGCCAGGCGGTCTTGCCAAGGCGCGATTCGCCGCCTTCCCATGCCGCCAGGCCCACGTCGGCGAACAGGCCGCCATACCGCACGACGTTCTGGTAGCTGCGGTTCCAGATGCCGGAGTCGTCGTAGGACCAGCGGTGGTCGATTCCGAGAGGCCCGCCTCCCGCCCATGCGATCGTCGCGCAAGCGCAGAAAAGGCCGGCAGCGGCAAAGCGGCGCGTCAGGTTAATTGATTCAGCCATTCGACCATCCTTTCACGCGCCCGCTTTTCGTCCGAAGATCGAGCTGCAGTTTGCCGCTCTTGACGACATGGCTTCGGGTGGCGTCAGTCACCTCGATATTACCGCGCTCGATCTGCACGACGATTCGCTCCATCCGCCCCGCCGGCAGGCGAATGGAGACCGAGCCGTCCAGGTCGGTGAACCAGCCGTGCTGCTCAATCCGGTAGCGCAGCGTGGGTATCGGCTCGGCTTCGAACTCGGAGCGGGCGAGCAGGCGGCTCCCCGGCAGGCCGAAGCCGTGCAGTTCGCCGGCAACCGAGACCTGGTCCGCCGGTGCGTCGACGATGGTGATGTCGACATTCGCGGTGCGCGCAATCAATTCAAAAATCCTCGGTGCGCGCGCCGCGGCAGCCAACGGTATCTCCGTTGAGATTTGCGTGCCGTGCGGCGTTACAAATACCGCGACGAGGACCGCCGCCCCGCCGAGCGCAGCGAGAATCGACAGCGCATATCGAATTCGAGGCGAAGATGCCCGAGCATCTGCAGACGCGTCTCGCCGGGGATCGACCGCCGGAACGTTCACCACGTAGTAGTAAAGAGCGTGTGCCAGGCCGAGCGCCAGGAACGCCGACCACACCACGTCGGAGAGGAAATGTCCGCCTGCCGCCATGCGCCCGACGCCCAGCACCGCGCCCGCGAACAGACCCGTCGCAAGCGACGCCACCGCCCAATAGGGGCGACGGCGCCGCCAGATCCACCAGCCGACGGCGTAAAGGAAAGCGACCGAGCAGTGCCCGCACGGAAATGACTTGCCGCCCTCGCCGCGCAGCGGTGGCGGCGAGTAGTGCAACTGCCCGCCGAACTCCACGACATCCCGCGGACGCGGCCGTTCCCAGTGATCCTTGAACAGCCCGTTGACTAGCAGCCCGGGGCCGAGCACGACACTGAGGAGCACGAAGCTGGCTTGCCGGAGCCACGCCTCGCGCCGGCGCAGGAGCCCCGCTGCCAGTACGGCGAGGCCGCCGAGCACCAGGGAGGCCGTGATCAACGGCGCCAGGCGGTAGAGCAAGGTTGAGGGCATCTGCTGGCCCATCGGCCAGCGATCGCGGGCACCCGCGCGGTAGAAGATCCGGGCGGCGTCGATGTCCAGACTCGTGATCGCGAACAGCAGGGTGATTGCCACGCCCGCGGCAGCGAATACGATCAAGTCGAACCGCCAATCGCGACCTGAGTCGGTCATACACTTACTGTACTCCGCGGGGAAAGCTGGCGGAGAGTGAGTCCGCCGACAACGGTGCTAAGACCATGACGGGACACAATTTTATCAAGACTAACTCAGCTTCACCTGGCTGCTCGGAGCGCGGCGTTGGGGCGGGCTTAGGCTTTCTTCGAAGCGCCGAATTTCGCAGTAATCGCGTCGATGAAGGCTCGAGTGCGGGCCGGCATCAGCCTGCGACCAGGAAAAACTGCCCAGAGAGGCGTCGGCTGCACCTCCCACTCGGCGAGGACTCGGACGAGCTGGCCGGCCTTCACATAGGACTCAGTGCTACCGTGCTCTGAAAGCACAATGCCAGCGCCATTGGCGGCCATGCGCAGGACAAAATCGGGGGAGTTCCCCATGACTTTTGCTGGCGGCAGGCCTTCCCACCGAGCCTTGCCGCGCTGCAGACGCCACTCGAGCGGCTGGCCGGTGCGGCGCTGCGTGTGTACCGCGTGGTGCTCAAGGAGCGCGCTCGGCTCGTTCGGAGTACCGCGCTTCTTCAAATAGGCTGGCGAAGCATAAAGACCGCCGCACAGATCACAGACACGCCGGGCAGCTAGGGTGGCATCGTCTTTCAGAGGACCGAGACGAAGCGCGACATCGAAGTTCTCGCCGATGAGATCGACGAATCGCGCAGACACGTCAACTTCCAGGACGATTGCCGGGTAACTGTCCAGGAATTCGGCGAGGAACGGAGCCATCAGGCCGAGGTCCGTCGCCATCGTGACCCGGAGACGACCGCCGGGCTCCAACATACGGTTATCGGCCAGCGCGCCGGCGGCCTCGGCGCTCTCCTGCACCTGACGCGCATGCTCAAGGAGCGACTCGCCGAGCTCGGTCACCGTGAGCTTGCGCGTCGTGCGCAGGATCAGCCGCTCTCCGAGCGCCGTTTCGAGCGCTGTAATTCGCCGCGACACCGTGGAGACCGGAACGGAAAGCCGTTGCGCAGCCTTCGAGAAGCTGCCTTCGTCGACTACACGGGCGAAGAGAAGAAGATCGTTCGGTTCGAGCTGCATCACGCGCTAAAGCGTGCGGCCGGCCTTTGCGGCGGTGGAAGAGTGATTCCCATTTTCACGGCTTCTGCGCCCGCCCGCAAACTCCTATCTTGTCCGCTATCGAACAGCACCTGGAAATGAACAACCATGAAAACGCTCCTCCAGATCAGGGCAAGCCTCTTTTCCGACAACGGCCAGTCGAGCCAGCTCGCAGACCGCTTCGTCGCAAACTGGCGCAAGGCGCATCCCCAAGGCCGCGTGATCCAACGCGACTTGGCGCTGCAGCCGGTCCCGCACCTCGACGCAGCGCGCTTTGGTGCGTTCCTCACGAAGCCGGAAGACCGCACCGCCGAGCAAGCGGCGGTCATCGCCTACTCCGACCAGCTGATCGACGACCTGAAGAGCGCCGACGTCATGGTGCTCGGGTTGCCAATGTACAACTTCGGCGTGCCTTCGATGCTGAAGGCGTACTTCGACCATGTCGCGCGCGCTGGCGTCACGTTCCGCTATTCGGAGAGCGGTCCGGTGGGGCTCCTTAGTGGAAAGCAGGCGTACGTCTTCGCCGCGCGCGGAGGCCTTTACGCTGGGACGCCGAAGGACACGCAGACGCCCTATATCCGTACCTTCCTCGGCTTCCTCGGCATCACGGACGTGCAGTTCACGTATGCCGAGGGGCTGAACATCAGCCCAGCCGTGAAGGAAGGCAACCTTGCCAAGGCGCGGTCCGAAATCGATCACCTGGCACTGGCTGAGCAGGCTGTGGTCGCTGCTGCAGGCCCCTGAGCAATCACGATTCCAGTCCCTCAAGGAGAAAAGCCATGCAATCCGCTTCAAGCATTGAAACGGCCACCGGCGCCGCCGACGCCCGATGGACCGACGTCGCCGATGTCGCCGGACGCATTGCGCTCGCCGCGATGTTCATCATGGCAGGCGCCGACAAGCTCTTCGCCCATACGGCGGAGACGGTCCAGATGATGGAGGCCTATCGCGTGCCGCTCGCCGGACTGCTGATCTACCCGGCGGGTGTCGTCGAACTCGCTGGCGGACTTGCACTCGCCGCCGGCTACCGAGCGAGATGGGCTGCCATGCTCCTCGCGCTCTTTACGGCCGGGGTCTCGCCGGTCTTCCATGCATTCTGGGCGGTGCCCGCCGACCAGGCGCTGGTACAGATGCTCTTCTTCACCAAGAACCTCGCCGTGTTCGGCGGCCTGCTGCACGTGGTCGCCCGCGGCACCGGGAGATTCGCGCTGCAGCGCGAATGACCTCGAAGATGACGCACGAAGGAAAACTCGCCCTGGTGACCGGTGCTACCCAGGGTATCGGCCAGGCGATCGCGCTCGCGCTCGCCCAACGGGGTGCGCAAGTGATCGCCACCGACCTCGTTCCGCCGCTGGAAACGGTAAAGAAGATCGGCCCGCGAGCATTCGGCCTCCAGCTCGACGTGACGCAGGAAGACGCCTGGCGGCGGGCATCGCTGCACAGCCGGGAGTTCGGCGAAGTCGACATCGTCGTCAACAACGCGGGGTACTTCCCGAATCACCCGGTCGACGAGCTCGATCTCGCGACCTGGCGCCGGACGATGGCCACGAACCTCGACGCTCACTTCCTGAGCGCAAAATTCTTCCTGCCGGCGATGCGAAGGAAGAAGTGGGGCCGCTTCGTCGGCATCTCGTCAAACATGGTCGGTCTCGCCATTCCGGGCATGAGTCACTACATCGCTTCCAAGATGGGCATTGTCGGATTCATGCGCGGCCTCGCGAACGACGTCGCAGGCGATGGGATCACTGCCAACGCGGTATTGCCGGGCCTGACCAACACGGCGGCAACCGCACCCCAGTCGGAAGCGCAAAAGCAGGCCACTTGGGAAACACAGGCGATCAAGCGGCTCGGTCAACCGGCGGACATCACCGGCGCCGTGCTGTTCCTCACGAGCGACGACGCGGCATTCATCACCGGCCAGGCCATCGTCGTCGACGGCGGCCAGTATCGAATCGGCTGACACAGGTCTGAAACCGAAGGAGAAATCATGTCATCGAATACACGCAAGACCATTGCCGTTTTCGGCGCTACTGGACAGCAAGGCGGTGCCGTGGTGCGCGCCCTGCAGGATCGAGGCGTGTTCAAGGTGCGCGCCCTCACCCGCGATCCGGCGAAGCATCGCGCGCTCGCCGAGGAAGTGGCCGAGGCGAACCTCGATCGCCCTGAAGCGATTCGTGCCGCCCTCGAAGGTGCGCATGGGGTCTTCCTCGTCACCAACTTCTGGCAGCCAGGCACGGACGAGCGCCGGCAGGCCGCAAGCGCCGTGCGCGCCGCGAAGGATGCCGGCGTAAAGCACTTCATCTGGTCGACGCTGCCCGATGCCGAAGCGATCAGCGGCGGACGCTTTCCGCTCCCGCACTTCAGCGGCAAGGCGAAAATCGACAACATCGTGCGCGAAGCGGGATTCGCGCATCACACGTTCGTCGTCGCGCCGTTCTACTACCAGAACCTCGCGGGCG
>DASWEU010000044.1:0-9266 GCA_036394595.1 Burkholderiales bacterium
AGCACCGGCGCCCGCGCCCGCGCCGGCAGCGACGCATGCAGCCGCGCCCGCTGCCGCTCCCGCAGCGAGAGCCGGCGGGCCGCCGCTCGGCGCCATCCAGCTGCTCTCCGGCGGCAATGCCGGCAAGGAGCTCGAGCTGTCCAAGCCCCTCACCACGCTCGGCAAGCCGGGGGTGCAGGTGGCAGTTCTCACGCGCCGTCCGCAGGGCTACTTCATCACGCACGTCGAAGGCGCGAATCGCCCGACCGTCAACGGCCAGCAGATCGGTGCGGCGCCGCATTCGCTCAAGGATCACGACGTGATCGAGCTGGCAGGTATCAAGATGGAATTCTTCCTCAAGGCCTGAGGCGGTAGTACTTCCTAGGGTGCTGTGCCCCCGCTGAAGTAACATCTGGCAGGGGGGACTTGCTGTGCGTCTGCGCGTCCTGGGATGTTCGGGAGGAATCGGTGGCCGGCACCTGCGCACCACTTCGTTCCTGGTAGATAGCGACGTGCTGATCGATGCCGGCACCGGCGTGGGCGACCTGACGCTTGCCGAGCTGTCGCAGATCGACCACATCTTCCTCACGCACTCGCACCTCGACCACATCACTTCGATCCCGTTCATGGTCGACACCGTCGGCGGCATGCGCAACAAGCCGCTCACCGTCTATGCGACGCGGGCCACCATTGAAATCCTGCGCAATCACCTGTTCAACTGGTCGATCTGGCCCGATTTCTCGGAGATTCCTTCTGCCGAGGCGCCGTTCCTGCGCTACAAGGAGATCGAGCTCGGGCAGGCGGTGGTGCTCGGCGCCCGCCGCTTCATGGCGCTGCCGGCGCTGCACACGGTGCCGGCGGTCGGCTACCACCTCGACAGTGGGGCGGCGAGCCTGGTGTTCACCGGCGACACCGGGCCGAACGACGAGCTGTGGCGGCGGGTGAACCGTATCACCAACCTGAAATACCTGATCGTCGAGACGGCGTTTTCCAACAAGGAGCGGCAGCTCGCCGACATGGCGCGCCATCTGTGCCCGGCGACGCTGGCCGAGGAGCTGGCGAAGCTCGAGCGGACCGCCGAGATCTACATCACCCACCTCAAGCCGGGCGAGATCGAGCCGACCATGCTGGAAATCGAGGAATGCGCCGGCAAATACCAGCCGCGCCTGCTGCAGAACAACCTGGTACTGGAGTTCTAGGTGCGCGCCACGCCGGCCCAGCTGGCGGCGCTCGCGCCGCTCGCCGGCCTCTCGACCGACCGCCTGGCCGAGCTGGCGGAGGTGGCGCGGCTCGAGCGCGTGCACCGCGGCGCCGACCCGCTGCACATCTGCGGCGTCTCGCAATCGGCGTTCCTGCTCGCCGGCGAGCTGCTGCTCGTCTACCGCGGCGGTGGCACGCTGGTGGTCGTAGGTGGCTCGCCCGAGGCCGGCCACCCGTTGCGCCGCGGCCGGCGCGTCGAGCGCGCCAAGGCGATCACCGACGTCGACCTGCTGCTGGTGGAGGACGACCTGCTGGAATTGATCGCCACTTGGGACCAGGTGGCCGCCGCGGGCGACCAGGATTCGCCGATGGCGCAGGCGATGCGCAGCGACGCGCGCCTGCTCTCGGGCGCCTTTTCGCTGCGCAACCTGCGCAGCGGCGCCTTCGCGCAGCTGCCGGCGGCGCACATCGACACCCTGCTCGCGCGCTTCGAGCGCACCGAAGTGCCGCGCGGCACGGCGGTGATCCGCGAAGGCGAGGAGGGCGACTGCTACTACGTCATCGAATCGGGACGCTTTCAGGTGGAGCGCATGGTGGGCGGTGCCAAGGTTTCCCTGGCGGAGCTGACCGGCGGCGAGGCCTTCGGTGAAGAAGCGCTGGTGTCCGACGCGCGACGCAATGCCACGGTGACCGCCCTGAGCAATGGCCGCCTGCTGCGGCTCAGCCGCCGCGACTTCGACGAGTTGCTGCGCCAGCCGTTGCTGCGTGCGTTGTCATTAGCCGAGGCGACCGAAAAAGTGCGCCGCGGCGCGATCTGGCTCGACGTGCGCTACCCGTCCGAATACCAGCAGGACAAGCTGCCGGGAGCGATAAACGTGCCGCTCGCCGAGGTGCGCAATATGTACGCGATGCTCGACCGCGGCCGCGAATACGTCGCCTACTGCCAGAGTGGCCGGCGCAGCGCCGCCGCGGCTTTTCTCTTCGCCCAGCGCGGCTTCGGCGTCTGGGTGCTTGCCGGGGGTCTTAAAGCAGGCATTCCCGCAGGCTGAATGAGAGATTTGTCGTTGTAAATCATGTACCCTATCGCTACGATTGAATGTCCGGCTGGAAGGCGGCGGGTCCCCCGGCCGGCAATGACGGGGAGGTAGGCAATGAGCGCAGTCCTGAGTCCTCAGGCGCCGACGCAGACGGACGTCAGCGCGCGGCTGGCGTTCCAGAAGCAGCTCCAGGGCGTCACCAACAAGATTCACGCCACCAACAATATCGACGAGATCATGCTCGAGGTGAGCGCCGACGTCTGCGCGCTGTTCAACGCCGACCGCCTCACCATCTACTCGATCAGCGAGGACAAGCAGGCCATCGTCTCGAAGGTCAAGACCGGCCTCAACTCGTTCAAGGACCTCAAGCTGCCGATCGCCGAGCATTCGATCGCCGGTTATGTGGCGCTGTCGAAGAAGACCGCCAACATCAAGGACGTCTACGACGAGAACGAGCTGCGCGCCCTCAACCCCAATCTGCGCTTCCTGCAGGAGGTCGACAAGCGTACCGGCTACCGCACCAAGCAGATGCTGGTGGCGCCGATCGTCGAGCAGGGAACCGCCGACCTGATCGGCGTGATCCAGATCATCAACAACAAGGCGGGCGTGCCGTTCGGCACGCTCACCGAGGAAGGCGTCGGCGAGCTGTCGCAGACGCTCGCAATCGCGTTCCGCCAGCGCCAGAAGCCGCAGCTGGTCAAGACCAAGTACGACTACCTGATCGCCGACGCAGTGCTGTCGGCCGGCGAGTTCGAGCTCGCCTCGCGCCAGGCGCGCAAGAAAGCGATCGACATCGAGCAGGTGCTGACCGACGAGTTCCAGGTCAAGATCCCGGCCATCGGCGCCGCGCTGTCGAAATTCTTCGGCGTGCCTTACGAGTCGTTCAAGTCCGACCGCATCAAGCCGGCCGATCTGCTGAAGAATCTGAAGCGCGAATACGTCGAGTCTAACCAGTGGGTGCCGATCGACGACACCAAGGAAGGCCTGGTGGTGATCTGCCTGGATCCCGAGCGGATCCGCTCCTCGCGCATCGCCTCCAACGTGTTTCCCAAGGCGCGCCTGCTCTACAAGGTCACCACGCAGAAGGACTTCAAGGACACCTTGAATCACTTCTACGGCGCCGAGGCGATG
Source organism: Burkholderiales bacterium (assembly GCA_036394595.1). Taxonomy (GTDB): domain Bacteria; phylum Pseudomonadota; class Gammaproteobacteria; order Burkholderiales; family SG8-39; genus SCGC-AG-212-J23. The sequence goes on from DASWEU010000044.1 coordinate 3,348, forward strand.
CCGACCGACACCACCAGCGTCGACGACCTGCTGTCGGGCATGGACGGCGGCGACGAAACCACCGAAGGGGCCATGGAGGGGGCGAACGACGAAGTGTCCGCCGCGGCCGACAACGAGCTGGTGAAGCTCGTCAACAAGGTCATCGTCGACGCCTACAACCAGGGCGCCTCGGACATTCACATCGAGCCCTATCCCGGCAAAGCGAAGACCGAAATCCGCTTTCGCAAGGATGGCTCGCTCGGGCCGTACATCGAGATTCCCGCGAGCTACCGCGCCGCGCTGGCCGCGCGCCTCAAGATCATGTGCGACCTGGATATCTCAGAGAAGAGACGGCCGCAGGACGGCAAGATCAAGTTCAAGAAATTCGGGCCGCTCGACATCGAGTTGCGCGTCGCCACCATTCCTACGCAGGGCGGGGTCGAGGACATCGTGATGCGGATTCTCGCCGCCGGCGAACCGATTCCGCTCGAGAAGATGGGCTTCACCAGTCGCAACCTCGCCGAGCTGCAGTCCACGGTCAGCAAGCCCTATGGCCTGTTCTTCGTCTGCGGCCCGACCGGCTCGGGCAAGACCACCACGCTGCACTCGGTGATGAAGTATCTGAACACGCCGGACACCAAAATCTGGACTGCCGAGGACCCGGTCGAGATCACGCAGAAAGGCCTGCGCCAGGTGCAGGTCAACAAAAAGGCGGGACTCGACTTCGCCGTGGTCATGAAGGCATTTTTGCGCGCCGACCCAGACATCATCATGGTGGGCGAGATGCGCGACAAGGAGACCACCAGCACCGGCATCGAGGCCTCGCTCACGGGCCACCTGGTGTTCGCCACGCTGCACACCAACTCGGCGCCGGAATCGATCACCCGCCTGCTCGACATGGGCATGGACCCGTTCAACTTCTCCGACGCGCTGCTCGGCATCCTGGCGCAGCGCCTTGCCAAGCGCATGTGCAGTTGCAAGCAACCCTACACACCAGAGTCGGCCGAACTGACCTCGTTTCTGCGCGAGTACTGCGAGGAGCTGATGAGCACGGCGCGCTTCAAGGCCGATCCCAAGGGTTCGATGGAAGCGGTCTACAAGGACTGGGTCAAGAGCTATGGCAACGACAAGGGCCAGCTCACCTTCTACAAGACGGTCGGCTGCGACAAATGCGGCGGCAGCGGCTTCAAGGGACGCTGCGGGCTGCACGAGTTGCTGATCGCCACCGACAAGCTGAAGAAGCTGATCCAGGAGCATGCGCGCGTCTCCGACATGCTGGCGCAGTGCCTGGAAGACAACATGCGCACTCTCAAGCAGGACGGCATGGAGAAGTGCCTGATGGGCGTCACCCACATGAAGGAAGTGCGCGCGGTCTGCATCAAGTAGATCTCGGCAACCCGACATGAGCGGCTTGGCCGACACCACCCAGGACCTGCAATTCGCGGCTGGCGCGGCGCCGAATGCGGCCGAGGACCTCGGCCAGCGCCTCGAGCAGTTGAACGCCATCGGCGCGTCGCTCTCGGCCGAGCGCGACATCGACCGCCTGCTCGAGGCGATCCTCACCGCCGCCAAGACCATCACGCGCGCCGACGGCGGCACGCTGTACCGCGTGACCGAGGAGGGTACGCTGCGCTTCGAGATCGTGCGCACCAGCTCACTCAAGTTCTACCTCGGCGGCACCACCGGCACCCCGGTGCCGTTCTATCCGATCCAGCTCTACAAGGACGGCAAGCCGAACCACAACATGGTGGCGGCCTACGCGGCGATCACCGGCAAGACCGTCAACATCGCCGACGCCTACACCGCCGAAGGCTTCGATTTTTCCGGCACGCGCGCCTTCGACACCAAGACCGGCTACCGCTCGAAATCCTTCCTCACCGTGCCGATGCGCAATCACGATCACGCCACCATCGGCGTGCTGCAGCTGATCAACGCCCAGGACCCGCGCAGCGGCGAGATCGTGGCGTTCTCGGCCTCGGACCAGCGCCTCGCAGAATCGCTCGCCTCGCAGGCGGCGATCGCGCTCACCAACCGCATGCTGATCATTCAGCTCGAGCAGCTGTTCGAGTCGTTCATCAACCTGATCAACAGCGCAATCGACGAGAAGTCCCCGTACACCGGCGGCCACTGCCAGCGTGTGCCGGTGCTCACCATGCTGCTCGCCGAGGCGGTCAACGAGACCAAGGCCGGCCCGCTGCAGGATTTCAACATGAGCGAGAAGGACCGCTACGAGCTCAAGATCGCCGGCCTGCTGCACGACTGCGGCAAGGTCACCACGCCGGTGCACGTGGTCGACAAGGCCACCAAGCTCGAATCCATCTATGACCGCATCAACCTCATCGACACGCGCTTCGAAGTGCTGAAGCGCGACCTCGAACTGGAATCGCTGAAGAAGAAACTGGATGCGAAGCAGCTGCGCGACCGCCTGCGCCTGCTCGAAGACGACCGCCGCTTCCTGCACGCCTGCAACATCGGCGGCGAGCGCATGAACGACGAGGACATGGAGCGCGTGCGGCGCATCGGCCAGTACCGCTGGCGCGACACCTCGGGTCACGAGGCCAATTTTCTCACCGACGACGAGGTGAAGAATCTGACCATCCGCGCCGGCACGCTGACCGGCGAGGAGCGCCAGATCATCAACCACCACATCGTTGCCACCATCAAGATGCTGGAGGCCCTGCCCTGGCCCAAGCACCTCACCAAGGTGCCCGAGTACGCCGGCGGCCACCACGAGCGCATGGACGGCAAGGGCTATCCGAAGGGGCTGACGCGCGAACAGATGTCGGTGCAGGCGCGCTGCATGGGGATCGCCGACATCTTCGAGGCGCTGACCGCCAAGGATCGGCCCTACAAGAAGGGCAAGACGCTCTCGGAATCGCTCGAGATCCTCGGCCGCATGAAGCTCAACCAGCATGTCGACCCGGACCTGTTCGACATCTTCGTGCGCCGCAAGGTGTACCGGCGCTACGCCGAGTTGTTTCTCGACCCCGAGCAGATCGACGAGGTCGACGAGTCCAAGATCCCCGGCTACCAGCCCTAGCGCCTAGCGGCGCGCCACGCCCGCCAGGAAATCTTCCAGCGCGCGCACCGGCGCGAGATCGCCGAACAGCCGGTGGCTTCCTTCGTGCATCGCCTGCTCGATGTGCTCGCTATAGGTGCCATCGCGCGCCAGGCGCACGGCGAGCGCGATGTAGTCCTCTTCGCTGGCGGCGACCAGCTCCGGCAGGCCGAGACGCTTGAGCGGCCCGCTCGCCAGGCGCCCGCGCAGGAAGCGCCCCTCGCGCGTCACGACCGGCAGGCCGCGCTGGATGGCCTGCACGGCGGTGTTGAAGCCCGAGAAGCCGATGGTGTCGAGGAACACATCGGCGCGCGAGAGCCAGCCCTGGAAAGCGGCGCTCGATTGCCAGGGCAGGAAAGTGACGTGGGTTGCGAAGTCGAGCCGGCGCGCGGCGAAGGTCTGCTCCAGCCGCGCCCGCAGGCGCTGCCAGGGGCCCTCGGCGCCATAGGCGAAGAAGACAAAGCGGCAGGGCCCGAGCCGCGTGGCGATCTCCGGGAAAATCCAGTCGAACTGCGGCGCGTACTTGAACGGCACGCCCGGGCAGAGCAGCAAGGGCAGGGCGGTGTCGATACCCCAGCGCTCGAGCGCCGGTGCCTCGGCCACCGCGGTGCGCGGCTCGATGTGGCAGCCGAGGCGCGGCAGCGCGACCAGCTTCTCCGAATAGTGCGCCTGCGCCTGCGGCGGCTCCATGTCCTCGGACGAGAGGAAATAGTCGATGGTTGGCACGCCGCTGGTCTCCGGGTGGCCCCAGGCCACGGCCTGTATCGGAGCGAGGCGCAGGCTGGCGAGCTTCTGCGTCACGCTGTCCATGCCGATTTCCGGGTAGATCAGCACGTCGAGCTCCTGGCGCTCGATCGCCTCCACCCATTGCCGCGGGTCGCGCGCGCCTTGCTCGAAATGCGCAGCGCGCGAGCGGGCATAGGCGGTCTCGCCGTCCTGCGCCGCTCCCAGGGCGAACGCGTACAGCGAAAAGCGCTCGCGATCGAGATGCTGAAACCAGCCTTTGACGATGGCATTCCACACCGAATGGTTGCGAAAGTGACCCGAGACGATGCCGATGCGCAGCGCGCCCGTTCTGATTCGCGCCGGCCGCGCCGCCGGGGGCTGCCGCTCGCGCCACTGCTGCATCAGGCCGCTGCACAGCCGGCCGTAGCGCTCCAGCAGCTCGCGGTTCGATTCCTCCTGGTAGGCGAGATTGAACGGTTGCACCACGCCGACCGTGGCCGAGGGATCCTCGACTAGGTGCTCGGCGAACCACTGCTCGAGTGAAGCGAGCGCCGCGGAAAAGTCCTGCCGCGCGCGCTGCGGATCCTCGCCCAGGGAGTAGACGCGCGGCAGCGCGCACATGGCGAGCGACCAGCGCGCTTCCGCGTAGCCGGGCCGCAGCTCGAGCGCGCGCCGGAACGCCGCCGCCGCTTCCTCTAGGCGGTCTTCCTCGCGCAGCAGGTGACCGAGACCGTAGAGTCCTTCCGCAAACTCGGGCCGCAGCGCCACGGCCTGCTTGAAGTACGCGAGGGCGTCCGCGCGGCGCCCCAACTGGCGGCACACAACGCCCAGGTTGTAGCAGGCTGGGGCGTGTCCCGCATCGAGCGCCAGCACTTCGCGGTACTGCGTTATCGCCTCCTCGAGCCGGCCCTGGAGCTGGCGCACGTGTCCGAGGTTGAAGCGCGCGGCGACATTGGCGGGATGGATCTCGAGAGAACGCTCGATCAGCTCACCGGCGCGCGCGGCGTCGCCCTGCTGCAGAGCCAGCATGCCGAGGAAATGCAGCGCGTCAACGTGCTGCGGCTCGTTCTCGAGCAGGCGCTGGTAGATCGCCTCGGCCTGCGCCAGGCGTCCCGCTTCGTGGTGCGCGATGGCGTCGGCGATCGTCGGCGCGGCCGCGCGGCTTTTCCACCGGAAGAAGCGCCCGAGCATGGCAGGATCGCGCCGATTCTACTGGCATAATCGCGCATCCCATGGCGATCGGCTGGTTCAGAACCAAGGAAGTGGAGGAGTTCGCGGATTCGCTCGTCGCCGAGCTGGTGGAGCGCGTCCCGCCTTCGGGCAGCGTCACCGGGCGCAAGGCCTTCGACAAGCTGCGCCGCACCTTCGGCGCCACCTTCGAGCGCATCGACGCTTTTGCCCGCTCGCAGCCGCTCAATCTCTACAAGAAGGCGCATTTTGCCAACCACATGCGCTGGGCGCTGAAGGAAGCGGGCTACCCGCCGGACTTCGTCAAGACCATGACGCAGGAGCTGGTGGCGCACGTGACTCTCGAGTCGCGCCGGAAGAAGAACGCCTAGATGCCTCTGGATCGGCTGCGCCGGCAGGCCTTCCTGCCCGCGATTCTTGTGTTGTTCGCGGCCTCCGGTTTTTCGGGGCTGATCTACGAGTCGATCTGGAGCCACTACCTCAAGCTGTTCCTCGGTCACGCCGCCTATGCGCAGACCCTGGTCATCGCGATCTTCATGGGCGGCATGGCGATCGGCGCCTGGCTCGCGAGCCGGCTGTCGCCGCGCTGGCGCGACCTGCTGCTCGCCTACGCGGTGGTCGAGGCATTGATCGGGCTTGCCTCGCTCGGTTTTCACCGCGCATTCTTCGAGGTCACCGCGCTCGCCTTCGACGAGGTGATTCCCGGGCTCGGCTCGCCGCTGGCGGCGCAAGTCGTCAAGTGGACGCTGGCCTCGCTCCTGATCCTGCCGCAATCGGTGCTGCTCGGCATGACCTTCCCGCTGATGACCGGGGGCGTGCTGCGCCTGCGTCCCGAGCGCGCGGGCTACGCGGTGGCAATGCTCTATTTCACCAACAGCCTCGGCGCCGCCGCGGGCGTTCTGGCGAGCGGTTTCTATTTCATCGGCGAGGTCGGCTTGCCGGGGACGATCGTCGCTGCCAGTATCGTC
>DASWEU010000045.1:0-18946 GCA_036394595.1 Burkholderiales bacterium
GTTTTCCTGCTTATTCCGTGTGGATCCACGGCGACAACCCAACGCATCCGGGCTGGGCAAAGCGCTGTGACGCCGCGCCCTAGCGCTACGTCCAGAGCTCGCCGAGGACGACGTAGGCATTCCACGAGGCGTGCAGGACCATGCCGGGGTAGACGCTGCGCGTGCGCCGCCGCACCATGCCGAAGCATAGGCCCATGAGGAAGTGGCTCGGGAACGCCAGCGGCGCGAGGTGCAGCACGCTGAAGAGCGCCGCCTGGATCAGCCAGGCGTCGCGCGTGTTGAAGACGCGCTCGAGCGAGGACTGGATCACGCCGCGGAACGCCAGCTCCTCGAAGAACGCTGGCATCAGGCTGACGAGGAGAAACATCGACCAGACGGGCCAGCCCGCGCGGTCGAACGTCCGGGTGGCGGAGGAGATCGGCACGCCCAGGTGCTCCAGCATCCAGAAGTAGCCGGCCATCAGGGCCACGAACAAGGTCGTCCACACGGCCAACCGCAGCGCCGCGGGCAGCCCGATCGAATGGATACGGAACAGGAAGCGCAGCCGGTCGAAGCGCAGGCCGACGGCGGTGAGCACGATCAACGCGTCGACCAGGCTCAGCGCCACCGTGCCCCACGGCGAGTGGCTCGCCCGGGAGGCGAGGCCAAACACGAAGGAGCTCGCCAGCAGCAGGCCGAACAGCCAGCCGACCCGCTTCAGCTCGTCGAGGTTTTCCGCGAAGCCGGGCGCGATGGCGCGCGGCTCCTGACGCACCGGCGCCGCGCCCTCCGGCACCGGGGCGCCCACCGTGTGGCCGCAGGCCGGGCAGAACAGCGCGCCGCTCCGCAGCACCCGCTGGCAGGCGGGGCAGTGCCCGCCGCCCTCAGGCATTCGACGTGCGCAGCGCCAGCGCGGCTTTGATGCCCCTGACGAGGAAAGTGATGATGACGAGCTTCACGATCCAGCCCTGCGCAATGGTGGTTGGATCCGTGATGGCGTTGGTGACGATGACGACCGCATAGGTGGCCGTGGCGATGAGGACGGCGGGGAGCGGCGAGCGCCTTCCCCACAGCGCGAGGCCGATCATGATCGCCGCCAGGACGCCGTTGACCGCCAGCACGCCCCAGGGCTCCCACTCGAGGCGCTTGCGCAATTCGCCCACCGTGTAGGTCTTTCCCTCGATCGGCGTCGGAAACTGGGCGGCGGCATCCATGCCCTGGATCTTTTCGAGCGCCGTCGCGACCTGCGCCTGGGTGGCAAAGAACATGATGATGCCGAAGACGAAGAAGATCCCCGCCAGCCACTTGATCGCGCTGGTCGCGCTCTTGACGTAGGTCCGGCGCCGGTAGTCCTCGGCCGTCGGCATGGCCTGGCCGCACTTGCCGCAGAAGCGGTCGTAGGGCTTCGCCACCGTGCCGCACTTCTCGCAGGCGATGGGCTTTTTCCCGGTCTCCAGCACGAGGCCGCCGCCGACCCGCAGGTCGACTTCCGGCGCGCTGGCGAACTGCACCTTGACCGAGAGGGCGGCCTGGCGTCCGCCCGGCAGGGCGATCGGCAGCCCGCCCTTGGGCAGCGCCTTGCGCGCGTTGTGCACTTCCGTGCCGTTGACCGAAATGACCTTCTTGCCGAAGGCGCCGAAACGCACCTTCACGGTCGTTGCATCGTCGATTTCCCAGGTCTTTTCCAAACTCGCCTCCCCCTTGGTGAACCGCTCCCGGCCCCATCCTATTCCTTGGCGCGGGCTCCCACTATAGCTTTGCCGGGCCGCGCGCCGAATCGTGCCATCAGGCTCTTCACGTCCTCGGCCTCGCCGCGCACGCGCAGGAACGCGCCCTCGTCGCTGGAGCGCTCCTCCAGCACCGCGCAGGTGGCGAAAATCTCGCCGCGCATCTTCTGCGCCGACCAGGGCAGGAATATTTCCGCCTCGACCAGGCGCTTCTCGAAGAACGCCACGATCGCCTTGCGCAGCTTTGCCACGTCGCTCTCTTCGCGCGCGCTCATCACCACGCACTTGGCGTAGCGCTTGCGCAGCGCCGCCTTGCTGCCGCCGAGGTCGATCTTGTTGAACACTAGCAGGCGCGGCACGTCCTGCGCGCCGATCTCGGCGAGCACTTCCTCGGTCACCGCGATCTGCCGCTCGAAGCCGGGATCGCTCGCATCGATCACGTGCAGGAGCAGCGACGCCTCGAGCGCCTCGTCGAGCGTGGACTTGAAGGAGGCCACCAGCCCGTGCGGCAGGTTCTTGATGAAGCCGACCGTGTCGCTCACCAGCACGCGCGGCACCGTCTCGGGATGCAGCGCCCGCACCGTGGTGTCGAGCGTGGCGAACAGCTTGTTCGCCACCAGCACCTCGCTCCCCGTCAGCGCGCGCATCAGCGTGGACTTGCCCGCGTTGGTGTAGCCGACCAGCGCCACGCGCGCGAGGCCCTCGCGCTCGCCGCGCCGGGCGCGCTGCGTCTTCCTCTCGGCGCCCATGCCGGCGAGCTCCTTCGTCAGCTCGGCGATGCGGTCGCGGATCTTGCGCCGGTCGAGCTCGCCGTGCGACTCGCCGCCGCTCCGCCCGCCGGTGCCGCTCCGCGCCCGGTCCTTCGGCCCCGCCAGCTTCGCCGCCTCCCTCATCCGCGGCGCCATATAGCCCAGGCGCGCGATCTCGACCTGCGCCCGCGCGTAGCGCGAGCTCGCGTGCCGGTGGAAGATCTCGAGGATCACCATGGTGCGGTCCATCACCTCGCAACCCACCTCCTTCTCGAGGTTGTGCGACTGCGACGGCGAAATCTCGTGGTCGAGCAGGATCACGCTGACGCCCTCCTGCTCCCGCAGCAGGCGCAGCTCCTCCCGCTTGCCCGTCCCGAAGTACGCACCCGCGTTGATGTGGGCGAGCTTCTGCGTGAACGTGGCCGCGACGTCGAAGCCCAGCGTCTTCGCGAGCTGGCGCAGCTCGGCGAGCGACGACTCGAACTCGGCGTCGGTCACGTTCTGCAACTGCACGGCCGCCACGATGGCTCGCGGCGGCTTCGGGTCGGATGCTTTCAAGTGCGGGGATTCCTGAAACAAGATAGCTGGCTGCGGCCAGCTTGGATTGGGCTAACTACGGACACGGATTATAGCAACTCCTATTTCCCACTTCACGTCCATCTAAATCTCCAATTCGGAATCTAGATTGTGAACACCGTTGCGCCACCACTTTTATTTTCGCTTACCACTGCAATTTCGGTCACGTATTGCCTTGCTCTTGCAGCAGATGCAGAAAATGCAGGGACATTTTGCGCCGCATCTATAAATTTCTGGAAATCAGCACGCGCGGATTCCGAATCGTCTTTGCCAAACAGATTAATCAAACCCAAACAAAAATATAGTTGAATCTTATTTGGCTCTATTTGCAAAACCCATTCCATAAACTCCTCAACCTCAAATGGCAGCTCATGACGCGCCATCATTCGAAGTGCTGCTTGATAATATGGGAAAGCGCGATCTAAATCGCCGCTGTACGCATGCAGAAAAGCGACACTAAACCGCCATATCGGTGACCGCATTCGCTTTTTTTCACAAACGGCCAATTCAGCGAATGCACTAGCAAGATCACGATTGCGAGCAAAATGCCAAATGGCCAACGCAAGATACGGTGTTTCCACTTCTGGGGCCAACTTGCGCAGGCGAAGTCCGTAGTCCTTAGCTTTATCCAAATCCTCTGGCGCGTGTGTCATGCGCCATTGATTGTGATAACGCATGCTTTGACAAAAATAGACGTCGGCAAGGCGGGGAGGAATTTTTTCAATCAATGCCTTTATGCCTGGCATCCGTTTGAGCTTCTTTAGCGCGCTAAATTGCTGACGCAATGTCAGTAGTAATTGCTCGGCAAGGTCGAAATCACCCGACAAGAGGGCGGCCGACGCAATCACAAACTTCGTTCCATCCGTAAAACATTTCGAAGTAACTTCAAACCCATTTAAATCGTTCTCGCAGGAGATGCGGACCTTTAACGGCAGAACTTGAACCATTTCTTTTGCTAGAGCAGTACTCGCATCCATTTCTATTGGCGTATGTACTACCACTCCTTGTAACTTGAGGACAAAATGTTCTTGACCTTGTACTTTGCGAATTGAAGCGCGTCCGTAAGTAGCAAAATGTGCCCTGCAAACCCCCAGATACTTTGTTGCAATTTCAGGATTCGTTATTTGCGTTGCGTGATAGCGGGGTAGTTCGACGACATCGACCTTCGCGATTCCAGGATTTTCTGCAAAGAGCTCTTGTACAGCGGCAACAAAATCGGCACTTACGCGGGAGCGCTCTCGTTCACCTTCTGCGGTAACCGCGACCAATATCCCTAGGTAGTCATCGCGAACTCGCGGTGGCCGGTGCGTATACCACCAAAGACCAGCGACAAAGGATGCGGCAAGAACTGAGACCAGAATGGCAGAATGCAATTCTGCGCCAAGCTTTAGCAGAGTCAGAAACGTCGATACCAGCGTCACGGCTGGAAGGAGGACTGCCGCAAATCGACTATCCCACTTATTCTCCAGCCACTGTAAGAATTCCATGCCTTTCATCTTGTAGCACCTCAGAGAGGTAGTGTATTACGACGCAATGATGTGCAAGGAGATACACAAAGAACTTCTGACTATGGCTGGAATGCGGCGAGTCCGAGAAGCCGTATTACGGAAATATCCCTTTGTCTTCCATTTGACTCCTCCAGATAGAGTTAACGCGATCGCAACAGAAGGGCTTCTTCCTTCGTATCCAGCCGGCCCAAATGACTCACATATGGACTGGGTACGACAAGCAATTGGTGTATCTCAGCCAGGAATTGTGTGCGTGAAACCGAACCGCTCTCTTATTTCGTTCGGCGATGGCAGAGCGCGAGTATTGCTAGCAATTGAGAGCACCTTCTTGCCAGATCGAATCGGCGTCGATTGGTCTTTTGGAGGATATTGGCATTATGTAGATCAGAAGCGACTTCAACATCCTGAGTGGCCTATTGAGAGCGTGTTCCTGGATGCTTTTGAGTATTTCGGTAGCATGGCTTTATACGATCCCATTTCGGCGACGGCAATTCGCGTTCGCACCAAGACCTCTTCGGAAAATCCCGAATCTTGGCCCAATGTTATGTCCGTACAGGCTGAGGACTTATGCCTGCATTACTAACCACTCGTCAATTTCTTTCCTTGAGTTTCAGTAAAGCAATGGAGAGATCCACATAGATATTTTTCGAACCACAGCCGGCGCCGCACTAGTCTTCGGTCAAGGAATTGACGCTCTCAGGACAGAACACATTCTGCAGAGACATCGTGACGCGTGGGCCGTCATGAAGAAACATCCTTATCTCGCTATTAATGCGGCGAAGATCACCGAATACCTGGGATCTACGAGCACCTTCGCCGTATTTAGTCAGACTACTGCTTATCAAAATGTGTCTCGTGAGGAATTTGGGTATCGCCTTATCACGGCTCTTATTCCACCTAGTGTCACCGCGGGTTTTTCACCGCAAAGCAGTGTCATAGTCGAAGGGAAGGCAAATCCACAGTCACACGGTTTTTTTAGATTCAACGATCCCTTGAATATTGGAATGCATCCATACGCGGCTTTGGGAACGAAATACATCTACATCGATCACGCTGACATTTATCAACATACGATCGGAGACCTAGACGTATCAGGTCGCTTCAGTCGACCGCGTTCGATTGTAGTAAATTTTGATTTGCTTGCTGATTTGCAGCGAAAGTTACATGAGGTATATATAGGCACACCTCACAAGGAAGACCTTAAATCTACGGAGGATCTAGAGAAACTTCTAGACAATATATTTCAGGAAAATCACAAGATTCTCCAGGCTGCTGAAGCGCATCACCAATCACTTGCCCCGTATACAGCAAAGTACAACTATAAGGCGCCATTGCTAACGAAGTATGGGCGCCTCACCCATAGTGCGGTCGGGACACCAAAGATTGAGATCGTATTTGCGCTCCTTCACTACGAAAAAGCGATCGAAGAATTCAATCTCCTCAAGATCGCAAAACAACAAGGCAACAACGATATGGCATTCAACCATGGCGTGTATTGCGTCGTTGCTGCCGCGGCATGTATTGAAGCGGTCGCAAACAGCCTGGTGTTTTCAGCTACGGGAGTGCATCCATCGCACACCGATAAGCGCCAGCCCCTGAGGAAAATGAATGAATCTGCTGTCATCCTCGCAGGGAAAGCCAAAACAAGCTATACGCCATTGCAGTCAGGTAAAGATCCATATGACACCTTAGATGCGCTTCGCGTAGCTAGGAACACTTACATGCATGCTAAAGAGCTGCCAACCGATGTTGATCCTGTCGCTTCGCAGTCGACCGAGTTAACTATAGTTGACGAGATGAAGTGCCGAACTTTTCTTGTCCAATTGAGAATTGGAGTTGGTGCCGTGTTTTCCCAGTTGCCAAGCCTCCGTCAACCAATTGTGACGCAGACCAACGTGAAGTGGATGGGCGAGATGGAAGTGCCCTAGCGCTGTTGCTACGCTCCGACAAGGGTCCCGAGATCGCCTTTGTGTCGCTTGAGTGCCATGGTTACCAGGTCCTCCAGCCGGACTGCAGGGGGAAGTAGAGCCCGCGCATTGCGCCACCGACGGCTTCCGCGTAGGCGTCGAGCTGCCCTGCGTAGCGTGTGCGCTGCTCGTCGAGGAACGCGTCGGGGCCGCCGCCCGTGTGCTCGCTCGTCTTGTAGTCCGCAACCCACTTCTTGCCGTGCGCGTCCTCGATGTAGCGGTCGATGCGAATGCTGCGCAGTCGATTGCGTAGCCGGTACTCGTTGCGCGCTACGGGGTGGGGGCCAAGGAGCCAGCGGCCGCGCTCGTCGGTGATTGCGTTCTTCAGTGCCGTGACAACGAGACTAGCGGCGCGCTTCACTTCGCTCGGCGCGACGCCGCGGGCTTGGAGGTCGCTGGCGAAGTGGTTGCGGAGAGATTCGACGCGCCGCGCGTCCCAGCCCTTGAGCGCGTCTTCGGCGATGCGCTGGAGCCAGGCGTGAACCACGATTCCGGTGTGGCGGGCGGTTTCCTGGGCCCAGTCGAAGGGCGGGCCTTCTTCGGTGCGGCCTTCGTCTTCGGCGGTCCACGCCGTGGCGGCGGGCGCGGCAGGCATGGCGAAGTCCGCCGCGAGCCGCTTCAGCTCGCCAGCAGGCAGTGACTGCGGCTCAATGGTTTCTTGGTTGATGTTAGTTGGCAAAGCAAGGTGCTCCCCAAGTGCATCCCAGGCCAGGCCCAGCAGGCTTCTACGGGACGGCCTTTTCATGACGCCGTCTTCGTCCACCTTCACGCGCCCCAGCAGGTGCAGCCGGGCCTTCGCGCGCGTGGCGGCGACGTAGAAGAGGCGCCCAGCCTCGATGTCTTCGGCCTCGCGGTCAAGCATCCGGACATAGCGATAAAGCGGCTCCTGGTCGCCGCCGGTCTCGTCGATCGGCGCGAGGAGCAGGCGGCCGCCGGCGAGGCTGCGCCAGGCGAAGAGCGGGCGGGCGCCGGAGCGCGGCGACCGGTCCAGGCCGGGCACGATGACGGTGTCGAACTCGAGGCCCTTGGCCTTGTGGATGGTCATGATCTCGACCGCCTCGCCCTCCTTCGCCTCGACGTCGGGGAGCGCGTAGAGCTTGCCGAGGGCCTCGGCGAGGGCGCCGAAGTCGGCGAGGTCGCCCGCCTCCTCCAGGCGCTCGAGCTCGTCGAGGAAGATCTCGGCGTCCTCGAGATCGGTCTTGTCCTCGACGCAGGCCGGGCCGCCGAGGGCGAGCCAGGCGCGTTCGACGCGGTCGCGCAGGGTGCCGCGCAGGCGGTTATCCAGCGCGGGCTTGAGGATGGAGACGAAGCGGGAGAGCTGCGGTTGCTCCTGGATGAGTTCCCAGATGGTTTGGTTGGTTTTATTTTCGAAAAAAGAAGAAAAATCCTGGAGCGAAAGGCCAACCCAGGGAGCCCTGAGGATGGCGAGCCAGGCGACGCGGTCGGCGAGGTGCGTCAGCGCGCGGGTGAGCGCGTAGAGGTCCTGCACCACCTGCTTCTCGCCGAGCTGGTCGATTTCGACAGCACGAAAGCGAATACCACCAGCCTTCAGCGCCGGGACGATGGCGTCGAGGTGCTTGCGGTTGCGCACCAGGATCGCGGTTCTTCCGGAAGATTTTTGAATGAGAGCAACGACGCGCTGAGCTTCGGCGGCATCGTCGGCGAAGGTCTCAAGCGTCGGCTCGCCGCTGGCCTCGGGCGGGTGCGACGGCGTCGAGGGCGAGTACGGCACCGCGCCGGAGGCTTCGTCCTCGGCGCCGGGCAGCACGCGCGGGAACACCTCGTTCACCCAGTCGACGATCTTCGCTTGCGAGCGGAAATTCGTCGTCAGCGTCAGCGGATGCAATTTCAGGTTCGGCAATCCTTCGGCGCGCGCCTTGAGGAACAGGCCCACCTGCGCGTCGCGGAAGCGGTAGATGGACTGCATCGGGTCGCCGACCACGAATACGGTGCGCCCGTCTCCCGCCTGCCAGCCGGCGGTGAGCAGGCGCAGCAGCTCCCACTGCGAGTTGGAGGTGTCCTGGAATTCGTCCACCAGCAGGTGGCGCACCCGCGCGTCCATCGAGAGCAGCAGGTCGGTGGGCGCCTCCGGCGTGCCGAGCGCGCGCAGGGCGCCGTGGGCGATTTCGGTGAAATCTACTTTATTTTTTTTCGAAAAAATGACCAACAGCTGCGCGAGAGCAGGATTGAGCAGCGCGAGGATCGCCTCCAGCGCCTGCCACTGCGTCTCCGAGTACTTCGCCGGCGGCATCGTCAGGAGGGCGGCAAGCGCCTCCTCCAGGCCGGGGATGGCGACCAGTTCTTGCGGCGCCGCCGGGCGCTTCCTCCAATTGCCGTCTTTAGTCAAAACTTCTTTTGCAAGATCAGCCGTGGACTGCGGGTAAAGCGCCTTTGCTTTTGCAAGAAGACGATTTCTTTCGAAAAGCAATGCAGCTTCAAGCTCCGCGCGGGTCGGCGCGCGGCCGGTGTTGCGCAGCCACTGGTCGCGCCGCTTGAGCATTTCGGCGAGCAGGCGCACGGCGTCGCCGACGTTGTTGTCCAAATGACTTAAAAGTTTTTCGACGGAAGGATTGAGAGTGGAAAGCAATCGAGTCGCCGCTTCCTCGTACAGATCGTCGGCGTCCTCGTCGACGCCGGGCTGGGCGCCGAACTTCGCCAGCACCGGCATCTGCTGCGTCAGCGCGGCGCACAGCGCGTCGATGGTCTGGATGCGCAGGCGCGGCGCGAGCTCGGGCGGCACCTGCTCCAGCACGCGCTTCCTCATCTCCGCCGCCGCCTTCTTGGTGAAGGTGATGGCGACGACTTCCTCGGGTTTTTCTACTAATTTGATTAATGCCAGAAAACGATCGACGAGCAGCGTCGTCTTGCCGGAGCCGGCGGGCGCCTGGACGATGAACGAGCGCTTGGGGTCGAGCGCTGCGTCGCGGGCGGACTGATCGGGAATCACTCGTCCACCTCGTCCTCACCAAGATTATTTATTTTTTCAAAAACCCTACATAAGGTCTGAAGGTCGCAATACCGGCACGTCGCAAGGAGCTTCTTCGGATCCACGCGCGCGTCGCCGGAGGCGAAGCCGGCGCCAAGGGCGTCGATGTCCTTCTTCCAGCCGGCGCGCAAGGTGTCCCAATCCTCCGCCTGCTTCACGAGAGGGATGGTGTTTTTATTCTTTGAAAAACCCATATAGCGCATCCCGCCGGTCTTGAGCTTGGCGAAGGCCACCGCGGTAACCGCTTCTTTCACTGACAGCGCGTAGAGCGGGAGCTGCGGCTCCTCCGGCCGCGGGCCCTTCCAGTCGTTGGGCGTGGGATTGCCGGTCTTGTAGTCGATCAGCGCATGGCCGCCGGATTCCAGCGCGTCCATGCGGTCGATCCGGCCACTGAATTGGAGGGACGAGACAGAAAGCTGAAGCTTTTCTTCAATTTTTATGACCGTAAAGGCAGGACGCTCCTTTTCCACCTCCAGCCATTCGCGCGCGAGCTTGGCGAGGCGCTTCTTCTCCAGCTCGGCGAAGCGGCCTTCGAGCTCGAGCTCGGCGACGGCTGCCGCTGCTGCTTTTTCAATTGATAAAGAATTATCTCGTTGCAGCGAACGACTATCCTTCAGCTCGCCCCACAGGTGTTTCATCAGCGCGTGCAGCAGCGAGCCGCGCGCGCGCGCGTCGAGGCCTTCGGCCGGCTCCTCCAGCTCGCGCGCGCCGAGGCGCCAGCGGGCGAAGGCGCGGAACGGGCACGCGGCCTGGTCGGCGAGGATGCCGGTGCCGCCCTTCGGCTTCGGCGTGGCGAGCGCCGGCGCCTGGCCGTCGGGGATGGATTCGAGGCGGCGCGCGGCGAAGATCAGGTCGCGAAACTTTTCGTAGCTTTTGGCCTTCGGCGTTCCCTGGGGGATTCTTGAAATGAGGGGCGAAGCAATCAGCGCCCGGTCCTCTTCCATCGCCGGCCACGAGAACACCACCTCCGGCGCCGCCGACTGCCAGCCTGCCGTGACTCGTTGGCCGAAAATCAAGGATTGTTCCGCGGTCGCCTGCGGGATTCCCGCTTTCCGTTGCAGCGCCGGCGGGATGAACGGATTCGGCTTCGCGCCGAGCGGCCAGGCGTCGTCGGTGAGCCCGCTCACCCACAGCGCGTCGAACTCGAGGCCCGCGGATTCGATGAGGCCCAGCACCTGGACCGGCGCCTCCGGCGATTCGGGCTGGAACAAGGCGTCGTTACATAAATACTCCAATTTCGATATCGCACTACTGGAAGACATCTTTTGGGAAACCCTCTCCAGCCTGGCGAACTCCGCGAGGATTTCATTCAACTTCTGTCGTGATTGAAATTCAATGGAATCGAGCGCGCGCTCGCCCGGGAAGCCGGCCGCCTCGAGCAGCGCCGTGAAATGCCGCGCCCACTCGTGAGGGGAATTTGCATTTCCGCTCTTAAAAGAAAAAATCTTCTCCAGAGAACGGCGAAGTTCCGGACAACTTTCAACCAGGCCAATTAATTTCGGCAGGCTGAGCCGCGCCGGCGCGGTCTTGCGCAGGTCGGCGTCGAGCCGCGCGCGCCGCGCCATCTCGGCCTCGGCGCCGCCGATGAAGGGCGAGCGGATCACGCGGCTCGCCTCTTCATAGGAAATTTCATGGACTGAAAACCGGAGCAGCAGCAAGGCCTGCGCCACGAGCGGGTACTGCGTCAGCGGCATGCCCACGGAAACGTTGAAGGGCTGCCGGGTTCCCAGCACCCGCGCGAACACTCGCACCATCTGTTTTCTTTTTTGCTGCAGATCAGGAACAACAATCCCAATGCGTCGTTTGCCCTCCTCCAACTGCGTGCGCGCCCAGCTTGCCGCCGCCTCGATCTCCTCGCGGGCCGAGGGATACGACTGCTTCTTCGAATCAGCGTCTTTCTTTTCGGGAGAACAGGAAACGAAATCGAATTTGTGGAGGAATTCCCCGGTCTGGGGCGGCAGGACGTCAAAGGCGTAGGCGACGAGGACTTTCGGTCTTTTGAGATCTTTTAGAAAGCGTAGAAGCAAATCAGGTAAACGGGCGGCATCGATATCGCCTTTCGTCTTCGCCTGGTATTTCTTCGCCCACGCCGCAAACGCGGCAGCGTCCTCGTTGCCCGGGAATTTGCCGATCGCGCCGTCGAGGCGCCACTGGTGGGCAAGCTTCCACGCATCGCGCGCCGCGGCGGCGGCCTGCGGGATCACCAGCAGGCCGGACCCGGCGATGACCTCTTCCCACAGCGCCTGCTCCTGCGCCGGCGACAGCAGCAGCGGCAGCTTCGCCGCCAGGTCGGAATAGAGCGCCTCCTCGTGCAGGCGCTGCACGAAGGCGTCGAAGGGCAGGATGTCGGCGGCCTCCCAGACTTTCAGGTTCTTCTTTGTCTGGAAGGCATCAAAATCCGCGACCAGGGACTGCGACAGCCGCTTGTTGGGCGTGACCACCGTGATCCCCGCGGCGAGGCCCTCGGCCAGGCGCGCGAACAGTTCGCTTTTCGAAATCGGCGCGCCCGGCATGCGCGCATAATAAGGCCCATGGACGCCGGGGACGCCCTCCTCCTCGCCCGAGCCCAGTTCGGGCTGAATATCGCGTTCCACATCCTGTTTCCCGCCATCAGCATCGCGCTCGGCTGGTACCTGGTCTGGTTTCGCCTCAAGTACGCGCGCACGCAGGAGGCCGAGTGGCTCGCCACCTACAAGCTGTGGGTCAAGGTGTTCGCCCTCACCTTCGCCATGGGCGTGGTGTCGGGCATCACCATGAGCTTCCAGTTCGGCACCAACTGGCCGGGCTACATGGGCAAGGTGGGCAACATCGCCGGGCCGCTGCTCGGCGCCGAGGTGCTGATGGCGTTTTTCCTCGAGGCCACCTTCCTCGGCGTGATGCTGTTCGGCATGAATCGCGTCAGCTCGCGCGTGCATCTCTTCTCGTCGGTGATGGTGGCGGTGGGCACCACCATCTCGGCGTTCTGGATCCTCGCGCTCAATTCCTGGATGCACACGCCCGTTGGGCAGGTGATGGACGGCGGCGTGCTGATCGCGGGCGACTGGGCGAAGGTCATCTTCAATCCGTCGTTCCCCTACCGCCTCATGCACATGCTGCTCGCCTCCGGCCTTACGGCCTCGTTCCTCATCGCCGGGCTCTCCGCGTGGCGCCTGCTCAAAGCGCCGGGCGATGCGGGCGCCACGAAGACCCTGCGCCTCGGCGCGCTGGTGGCGGCGGTGCTCGCGCCGCTGCAGATCTTCGTCGGCGACCTGCACGGGCTGAACACCCTCGAGCACGAGCCGGCCAAGATCGCCGCCATGGAGGCGATCTGGAAAACCGAGAAGAGCGTGCCGCTGGTGCTGTTCGCGGTGCCGAACGAGGAGACCAAGCGCAACGACTTCGCCATCGAAGTGCCGAAGATGGCGAGCTTCATCCTCAGGCACGACCTGGACGCGGAGCTGAAGGGGCTGGACGCCTTCGCGCCGGACCACCCGCCGGTCGCGCCGGTGTTCTTCGCCTTCCGCGCGATGGTCGGCATGGGGGTCCTGATGCTGGCCCTTTCGTGGGGAAGTCTTTTTTTCCGTAAACGAGAACCGCGCTGGCTGCTGTGGGCCTTCGCCGGGATGACCTTTTCCGGCTGGTTTGCGACGCTCTGCGGCTGGCTGGTGACCGAGATCGGGCGCCAGCCCTGGCTCGTCACCGGCATCCTGCGCACCGCGGACGCCGCGGGACGCGTGCCCGAAGCCGCGCTCGGCGCGAGCTTCGCCGGCTACCTGCTGGTGTACGGCGTGATGCTGCTCGCCTACATCGTGGTGCTCACCCACATGGCGAGCGAAGGAGCGAAGGCATGAGCCTCGACCTGCCGCTGATCTTCGGCGTGCTGATGGGCGCGGCGATCCTCGCCTACGTGGTGCTCGACGGCTACGACCTCGGCGTCGGCATGCTGATGCCGGCAGCGACCCCCTCGGAGCAGGACGTGATGGTGGCCTCGATCGGCCCGTTCTGGGACGCCAACGAAACCTGGCTGGTGCTCGGCGTGGGCATCCTCTTGATTGCCTTCCCGGCGGCGCACGGCTACATCCTCGGCTCGCTCTACCTGCCGGTGGCGGCGATGTTGACGGGACTGATGCTGCGCGGCGTCGCCTTCGAGCTGCGCGTCAAGGCGCTGGGCTGGCACGCCGAGCTGTGGAACTGGCTGTTCTGGGCCGGCTCCTTCCTCGCCTCGTTCGCGCAGGGCTACATGCTCGGGCGCTACCTCACCGCCTTCCAGGCCGGCTGGGGCTACACCCTGTTCGCGCTGCTGACGGGCGCGGCGCTGTGCGGCGGCTACGTGCTGATGGGCGCGACCTGGCTGATCCTGCGCACCGAGGGCGAGTTGCAGATGAAAGCCGTGGCCTGGACGCGCTGGGGCCTGCTGTGGGTGGCGCTCGGCATCGCGCTGGTATCGGTGGCCACGCCGCTCGCGAGCGAGGTGGTGCGGCAGAAGTGGTTCGATTTTCCGCGCACGCTCGCGCTGATGCTGCTGCCGCTTGCCACCGCGGCCGCCTGGTTCTGGGTGTGGCGCTCGGCCGGCCGCTCCGAGTGGAAACCGTTCGCCGGCGCGGTGGCGATCTTCGTCCTTGCCTTCGCCGGCCTCGCCTACAGCGTGTTCCCCTACGTGGTGATCGGCTGGCTCACCCTGCGGGAAGCGGCGGCCCACCCCTCGGCGCTGAAGGTGGTGCTGGCGGGCGTCGCGCTGGTGCTGCCCTTCCTCGTCGCCTACACCGTGTTCGCCTACCGCGTGTTCCGGGGAAAAGCGCGCGCCGGGCTCTACGGGTAAGCTAGCCGCAGGAGGAACATAAGATGAGATTGTTTTTTGCCGCACTGCTTTTCTTTTTTATTGGCAATGCGAATTCCCAGGAATACCCCGCCCGCGAAATCCGCTCGATCTGCAACTTCTCCGCCGGCTCGGGCGCCGACATCATCGTGCGCTACTACAGCGATCGCCTCTCGCGCCTCGCCGGCAAGCCGGTGATCGTCGACAACAAGCCGGGCGCGCAGGGGCTGCTCGCCACCGACTTCCTCGCCAAGAGCAAGCCCGACGGCTACACGCTGCTGATCACGCCGGCGAGCTCGACGCTCGCCATCGCGCCGCACATGTTCAAGAAGCTGCCGTTCGACCCGGTGAAGGACTTCGCGCCGGTGACGACGCTGCTGACGCTCAGCTTCGTCCTCGCCGTCAGCCCGGACGGGCCGCACAGGACCTTCGCCGACCTGGTGGCGAACTTGAAAGCAAAACCCGGTAACGGCTTTTATGGCACGCAGTCGAACAGCGGCCAGGTGTCGGCAGAGCTGTTCAAGGACAAGCTCGGCCTGCAGACCACCTACGTGCCCTTCAAGGCCACCGGCGACGCCTTCGCCAACCTGCTCGGCGGCGCCATCGACTTCATGTCGGTGGATTCGACCTGGGCGGCGACGATGCACCCGACGCGGGTGCGCATCCTCGCCGTGACTTCGGCAAGGCGGAACAGCAGCCTGCCGGAGGTACCGACGCTGCAGGAGCTGGGCCTGGGCGAGATCGACGTCACGCCGTGGTGGGGCGTGGTGGTGCCGGGCGGCACGCCGCCGGCGATCGTGGCGCTGCTCGCCGGCTGGTTCAACCAGATCAACAGCGATGCCGATACGAAGCAATTCCTCGCGCGCCAGGCGTCCGATCCCTTCCCCGGCTCGCCCGAGTCGATGGCGGCGCTGATCAAGACCGACATCGAGCGCTGGGGGCGCTACGTGAAGCTGGCGAAGATCGAGCCGCAGTGATTCGGATTGCAGCAGAAGAGGCTTGGGCGCCCGCCTCGCTTCTCAAGCTGTACCAGAATCTCCTCGAATCGAAACCGGAAGCCTGGGACCCGGGCTTCCGCAGCCTGTGGGGCTTCTTCCTCGGCGCCACGCCGCGCGCCACGCAACTGGTCGAGCGCATCCAGGACCTCGGTGTGCGCCGCATCGCCGACATGGACGCCACCGGCATCGCGCGCCAGATCGTGTTCCTGAGCTCTCCCGGAGTGCAGGTGTTCGACGCGCCTCTCGCGGTTTCGCTTTCGAAAGATCTAAACGATGAGATCCTCGAAAGCGTAAAAAAATTCCCCACGCGTTACACCGCGCTTGCTGCCATCGCGCCGCAAGATCCCGCCAACGCCGTGAAAGAACTTCAAAGAACAATAAACCTTGGCTTCAAGGGCGCGGTGATCAACTCCCATACCCAGGGCGAGTACCTCGACGATCCGAAGACCTGGGAAATCTTCGAGGCGGCGCAGGCGCTCGACGTGCCGATCTACCTGCATCCCAATACGCCGCCGCCGCGCATGATCGCGCCCTTCCTGCCGCGCGGCCTCGACGGCGCGATCTACGGCTTCGCGGTGGAGACCGGGCTGCACGTGCTGCGCATGATCGTCGGCGGGGTGTTCGACCGCTTCCCGAAGCTGAAGCTCGTGGTCGGCCACCTCGGCGAGGGGCTGCCTTTCTGGCTGTTTCGCCTCGACTACATGCACCGCTCGATGGTCGCCTCGAACCGCTACCCGGGCGCGCAGCCGCTGAAGAGGAAGCCGAGCGATTACCTGAAGGAAAACATCTGGGTCACCACCAGCGGCATGCAGTGGGCGCCGGCGATCAAGTTCTGTCTCGAGGTGCTGGGCGAGGACCGCGTGATGTACGCGATGGACTATCCCTACCAGTTCGTGCCGGAAGAGGTGCGGGTTACCGATGACCTTGCTGTTTCAGATTCAGTAAAAAAGAAAATTTACCAATTGAACAGCGAAAAGGTCTTCAAGCTTTAAGCAAGGTCTCGATGCGCGACACCAGCTCGGCGAGCGGCGCGCTCTTGGCGATGGCGTGGCGGCCGCCCACCTCGCGCTCGCCGGAGAGCAGCGCGGAGAGGAACAGCACCGGGATGTCGCGCGTCTCGTCGTCGGCGAACAAGGCCGCCGAGACGTCGCCGCCGTCCATGCCCGGCATGTCGATGTCGCACAGGATCAGGTCGGGGTGGCCGTCGCGCGCCAGCTGCACCACGCGCTCGGCATCGCTGACGGCGAGCAGCTCGTAGCGCGCGCCGAGCTTGGCGCGCAGGAAGTCGAGCACCGCCTCGTCGTCGTCCACCAGCAGGATCTTGCGCTTGCTCACCGCGCCTCCTCGGCCTGCAGGCGCACCTTCACGTTATCGAGGTGCGCGCGCACCTCTGCAACCTGGCGCGAGAGCCCCGCGGCGTCGGGGTCGGCCGCGCGGCGTTCGATATCCCGGCAGCGCGCCGCCGCCCAGCGGAAGCCATAGAGCATGAAGCTGCCGGCGAGCTTGTGCGCCAGGCGCCGGAAGCGCGCGCGGTCGTCGCCCGCGAGCGCCTGCGGCATCTCGTCGAGCGCGCGGCGGCGCGAAGCGAAGAACGCCGGCAGGCTGGTCTCGAGGTCGGGGTCGATCTCGACCGCATCATGGGCGGCGGCCTCCGGCGCCGCCTGCGGCGGGGCCGGCGATTCGCCGGCCAGCACGCGCGCAAGCGCCTCGGGCGAGGCCGGCTTGATCAGGTAGTAGTCGCAGCCCGCCGCCAGCGCGCGCTGGATGATCGCCGCCTCGTCGTTGGAGGAAATGGCGACGATGGTGAGCCGGCGCCGGTCCTCCTGGCGCTCCAGGCGCCGCAGCGCCGCGGCCGCCTCGTAGCCGTCCATCACCGGCATCTCGAGGTCGAGCAGCACCACGTCGGGCCAGGCCTTGCGCGCGGCTTCCAGCGCGGCGCGGCCGTTCACGGCCATGTCGGCCTCGGCGTTCGCCGGCAGGCTGTGGCGCAGGGCGAGGCGGTTGAACTCGTCGTCGTCGACGATCAAAACTCGTTTCATCGAAAATGAATCTGTTACAGGAAGTGATTTGTTCAATAAAGGCTGAACAGCCCGGGGTGCCGCCTCGCGCGCGAGGCTGAGCTGCACCGTCACCGTGGTGCCCGCCTCCGCGGAGGTGCTGAGCGTGATGTCGCCCTGCTGCACGCGCGCCATCAGGCGCGCCGAGTAGGTGCCGAGGCCGAGGCCGGCGCTTTTTCCCGAGGTGGCGTACTTCTGGAAGAAGCGCGCGCGCACTTCCTCGGGCACCGTGCCGGCGTTGTGCACGCGCGCAAGCAGCGCGTCGCCGCGCGGCTCCAGCGTCACCTGGACGGTGCTGTCGTCGGGCGCCGCCTCGATCGCGTTCTTGATGAGATTGGCGAACATCGAATAGCACAGCAGCTCCTCGCCGTAGGCCGTGCTCGCGCCCGGCGCCGCCACGTGCACCGCCACGCCCTTGGAGGCCGCCTGCGCCTCGAGGTCGTCGAACACGCGCCGCACCACCTCGGCGAGATCCACCGGCAGCGGGCGGAACTCGTACTTGTTCTGCTCCATGCGAAAGAGATCGAGCGACAGGTTGACCATGTTGAGGATGCGGTAGCCGGCGCGCTCGATGCCGCCGAGCAGCTCGATGTGGTCGGGCGGCAGGTTGGCGTTGTCGCGCAGCAGGCGCGACATGGCGATCATGCTGTTCAGCGGCGTCTTCAGGTCGTGGCGCGACATGCGCTCGACTTCCTCGCGCAGGCGCACGCCGGCGCGCAGCGCCTCCTCCTGGAAGCGGCGCTCGCTGATGTCGCTGAAGGCGGCGATGAAGCGCGTGGCGTAGCCCCTGGCGTCGCGCACCGAGGCGCCCACCGCCTCGACCCAGACGTAGGAGCCGTCCGAGCGGCGCAGGCGGTAGACCACCGGCTGGTGCAGCTCCTGCGCGCCCGCGGGCCCCTCGCCCATCACGTGCTCGCGGAACATCTGCTGCACCCAGGGGCGGTCCTCGGGGTGCACCAGCTCGAAGTAATCCGGCCAGCGCGAGGTGTCGGCGTGCGGCGCGTGGCGCAGCATCTCCTTGAAGCGCGGCGAGTAGTAGGCGGTGCGGGTGACCCCGTCCCAGTCGAGGATGCCGAGCTGCGTGGCGCGCACCACCAGGGCGGTGCGCCGCTGTTCCAGCGCCAACGCGCGTTCCATCGCCGTGCGATCGGTGGTGTCGATGCTCGCGGTCAGCACGCCGAGCACCCGGCCCTGCGAGTCGGCGATGGCGGTGCGCGTCTGCAAGTACCGGCGCTCGCCCAGCTGGTAATCCATCGGCGGCGTCGGGTAGCCGGGCCCGGCCGCGAGCGCCACCTTGTCCATGGCAAGCAGCGCGTCGGCCTCCGTCTCGCTTGCGCGCGCGCGCGGGCTGGTGCCGATCACGTGCTCGCGCTTGTGGCCGTAGTAGGTCTCCCAGGTGCGGTTGACGAAGACGTACTTGCCTTGCGTGTCGCGCATCGACAGCGCCACCGGCACCGAGTCGAACACGTCGGAGGAGAACTTGGCCTGGTCGAGCGAGCGGCGCGCCTCGGACTCGAAGGCGCGGATCGCGCGCCGTGTCAGCACCACGGCGGGGGCGATCACATAGGCGATGAAGGCCGCCGGCTCGAGGCCGTCGGCCGGGA
>DASWEU010000046.1:0-4409 GCA_036394595.1 Burkholderiales bacterium
CCCGCAGCCGACGCAGCCGTCGATCACGGTGGCCACCGGGTCGCGGCGCAGCGGATCGGGGTTGTCCTTGACGGTGAGGGTGGGGCAGCCCGACAGCCGGATGCAGGAGTGATCGCCGGTGCAGGTGTCCTCATCCACGCCGTACTTGACGCGGACGGTTCTTTTTCCCTCGGACAGGTTTTTTGCAGTGACCGGACGAAGCTTGCGCTGGCGCTCGAGCTGGCATTCGCCCTCGGCAATGATCACCTTCAGCCCCTTATGCTCCGTGCTCATCGCCTCCTTGAGCGTCTTCGCCACCTCGCCGACGCGGTAGTTGTCGACGGTACGGACCCAGTCGGCGCCGATGCCGGCGAGCGCGCGCTCCATGCTCATGTCCGGCGCATGGGTCTCGCTGTGCTGCGGCGAGGAGGGCAGCTCCTGCGTGCCGGTGGCCGAGCTGTAGCCGTTCTTCATGATCACCAGAATGCCGTCGTTCTTGTTGAACACGGCATTGGCGATGCCGGAGGTGAGGCCGTTGTGCCAGAAGCCGCCGTCGCCCATCATCGTCACGGTGCGCTTGGCGAACATCGGGTTCACCGCAGAGTTTGAAGCGAGGCCCAGGCCGTAGCCGAGCACGGTGTTGCCGATATTGAACGGCGGCAGCGTGGAGAAGAGGTGGCAGCCGATGTCGGCCGAGAGATGAAATTTGCCAGTGTCGCCTTCGAGGATCTTCATCGCCGAGAACACCGGCCGCTCCGGGCAGCCGACGCAGAATCCCGGCGGGCGCTGCGGCAGGCCTGCCAGCAGATCGGCGGCTTTCTGCTTCAATTCCCTTATTGCAGTCAAAGCGGTTTCCTTTTTCAGGAATCGCGCAATTCCCGTCAGCACCACCTCGCCGGTGTATTCCCCGGCCATCGGCAGCACGTCCTTGCCTTGCAGCTTGACGTCGTTGACGCCGTAGCGCCGCAGCGTCGCCAGCACCTGCTCCTCGATGAAGGCGGGCTGACCTTCCTCGACCACCAGGACCGTTGCCTTGCCGCTGCAGAAATCGGTGATTTCCTCCGGCACCATCGGGTAGGTCACGTTCATGCAGTAGATTGGCACCCGGCTGGCGCCGAAGGCGTCGGCGAAGCCCAGCGTCTGCAGCGCGCGGATCACCGCGTTGTACATGCCACCCTGGCAGATGATGCCGATGTCCCGCATCTCCCCCGCGAATACCTCGTTGAGTTTTCTTTCCCTGATAAACGCGACGGCGGCCGGCCAGCGGACGTCGATCTTGTGCTTCTCCTGCGCATAGGTCGCGGGCGGCAGGCAGATCCGGCTGTAGTCAAAATCGGGCGCCTCAAGGAAGGCTTTTTTGGAAAACGTCGACGCCCGGTTTTTCTTGGTGACGAAGGAGCCCTGCACGTGGCAGGCGCGGATGCGCAGCTCGAGCATCACCGGCGTGCTGGAGGCTTCCGACAGCTCGAAGCCCTGCTCGACCATCTCGACGATCTTCGGCAGGTTGGGCCGCGGATCGAGCAGCCAGATCTGCGACTTCATTGCGAAGGCGTGGCTGCGCTCCTGGATGATCGATGCGCCCTCGCCGTAGTCCTCGCCCAGCACGATCAGCGCGCCGCCCTTGACGCCGGCGGAGGCGAGGTTGGAGAGGGCGTCGGAGGCGACGTTGGTGCCGACCGTGGACTTGAAGGCCACCGCGCCGCGCATCGGGTAGTTGATCGAGGCGCCGAGCATGGCCGCCGCACCCGCCTCGTTGGCGTTGGTCTCGACGTGCACGCCCAGCCCGTCGAGGATTTCGCGCGCATCGTTAAGGACATCCATGACGTGCGACACCGGCGCGCCCTGGTAGCCGCCGACATAGGCGACACCGGACTGCAGCAGCGCCTTGGTGA
Organism: Burkholderiales bacterium; assembly: GCA_036394595.1. GTDB lineage: Bacteria > Pseudomonadota > Gammaproteobacteria > Burkholderiales > SG8-39 > SCGC-AG-212-J23. Next base: position 1,872 of record DASWEU010000046.1, read on the forward strand.
CTGCAAGAATCGCTTCGCCGTGGAAGGTCTCGCCGTCGGCGAGCTTGAGCTTCTCGACTTCTTCCTTGAACGAACGTTCCATGGTTACACCAGTACGATTACAAGAGGAACTGCGGCAGCCAGACGGCGACTGCCGGGACGAAGAACACCAGCGCGAGGACCAGCAGGCTCATCGCGATGTAGGGCAGCACCGCCTGGAAAATATGGCCCATGCGCACCTCGGGCGGCGCCACGCCCTTCATCGTCATCAGCAGCAAGCCGTGCGGCGGCAGCAGCAGGCCGAGCTGCATGCAGATCAGGAACATGACGCCGAACCACACCGGGTCGACGCCGTACTTCTGCACCAGCGGCATGTAGATCGGCAGGGTGATCAGCATCATGCTCACCTGCTCGACGAACAGGCCGAGGAAGATCAGCAGCCCCATCATGGCGGCGATCACCGCCATCGGCGACAGCCCCATGCCGACGATCAGTTCCACCAGCCCGTTGCTCGCCCCGGAGAACGACAGGATCTGCGAGAAGGTCGTCGCGCCGAGGATGATGAACAGGATCATGCCGGAGATCGCCGCCGTGCCACGCAGCGCGGCGAGCATATTCTTTGTCGTCAGCGAGCCATACATGACCGCGAGCAGCATGGTGAAAAAGGCGCCGATGGCGGCCGACTCGGTGGGCGTCGCCCAGCCCGCCGACATGGACGCGACCACCACCACGAAGATCGAGACCAGCGGGATCACGTACTGCACGAACGGCCGCAGCTTTTCCCAGCCGTGGTACTCGGTGAAGCCGCTGGCCGGAGCGAGTGCCGGGTTGAGCTTGACGCGCGCCACGATGTAGACGACGAAGGCGAGGGAGAGCAGCAGCCCGGGCACCACGCCGCCGATCAGCAGCTGCGAGATCGAGATGCCCGACAGGCTGCCGAGCAGCACGGTGAGCGCCGAGGGCGGGATCAGCATGTCCACCGCGCCGATCGCCATCAGCGGCCCGGTGGCCATAGTCGGGTGATAGCCGCGCGCTAGCATCACCGGCAGCATCAGGCTGCCGAGCATCGCGGTGGTGGCGATGGTCGAGCCCGAGATCGCGGAGAACACGGTGCCGGCCACCACGGCGACCACCGCGAGGCGGCCTGGCACCTGTCGGATCAGCCGCTCGACGCCGTCGATCACCTTGACCGCCAGACCGGTATGGAACAGCACTTCTCCCATCAGGATGAAGAGCGGAATCGGCGTGAGCGAGAAGCTCGCCACCGAACCGACGCTGTTGCGCGCCAGCTGCACCAGGCCCGCCTCGCCGCCCAGAAACACCAGCGCCCCGACCAGATTGATCACCAGGAACGAAAACGCCACCGGCAGGCCGAGAAACAGCAGCGCCGTCGAGCCCCCGAGCATCAGCCACGCGGCGGCCTGCCATGACATCAGCCGGTGGAGACCGCGTCATCGCGCGGCGCGCGCGGCCCCAGCCACAGCCGGCGCATGCGGAAGAACATCTCGAGGGTCAGCGCAAGAAACGCCAGCGGCAGCACGCTGAGCAGCCACCACTCCGGCGTTACCAGCGTCTTGATCGAAATCGAGCCCGCCATGAAGCTCCCCAGCGCCGCGCGCGCGCCGTAGTACGCGATGACGGCGCAGCAGATCATGGCGAGCGCGTCCACCACCCATTCGAACGCCCAGCCGAGCGGCCGCGGCACGGCGCGCAGAACGATGTCGACGCGGATGTGCTGGCCTTTTCGCATCAGCCACGGCGCGGTGAGGAGGGTGACCAGGTAAAGCATCGCTTCCGAGATCTCGTTCGACCACGCCAGTCCCACCACGCCCGGCACGAGGCGCACGTTGCGCAGCAGCACGTCGACGCAGATCATCAGCGTCATGCCGAAGATCAGCGCGCACGCGGCGAGCGCCAGGGCCTCCAGCGCTCGCCCGTACGCCGATTCCAGCCGTTGCATGCCTTACTTCGCCAGAACTTTCTTGAGCGACTCGCCATACTGCGGACTTGCCTTGATGGCGTTCGCCCAGCCGATCTCCTTTGCCTTCTCGACGTAGGCCCGGCTGGTTGCCGCGTCGAAGGTGATGGTCTGGATGCCGGCCTCGGCCTGGCGCTTGGCCTCGTTCTGGTTGTAGGATTTCCAGAAGTCGTTCTTCTGCTCATAGGCGAGCGCCTGGCGCTCCAAGTATTCGCGCGCCTTGGCGGGCAGCGACTTGTACTTGTCGAGGTTCATGATCAACCCCACCTCGGCGTTGTAGAAGCCGGGATCGACGCGGTACTTGGTCTTCTCCTGCCAGTTGAGGTCGAACAGGGCGTGGATCGGCCAGCCGTAGCCGTCGATCACGCCGCGCTCGAGCGCGGTGTACACCTCGCCGGGCGCGGTGGTCATCACCGCCGCATTCATTGCCTGGAAGAATTCGCGGTACACCGGCGTGATGCGGATCTTAAGGCCGGTGAGGTCGGGCTTGTCGATCTTCTTGTTGAGATAGAGGTGGAAGGGCGTGAACTCGACCACCTTCGCGACGTAGCGCATGTTGCCCTTCTCCGCCCAGATCCGGT
>DASWEU010000047.1:0-2223 GCA_036394595.1 Burkholderiales bacterium
CCCGCAGCCGACGCAGCCGTCGATCACGGTGGCCACCGGGTCGCGGCGCAGCGGATCGGGGTTGTCCTTGACGGTGAGGGTGGGGCAGCCCGACAGCCGGATGCAGGAGTGATCGCCGGTGCAGGTGTCCTCATCCACGCCATATTTCACGCGCACGGATCTTTTCCCGGCAGAAAGATCCTTCGCCACCATCGGCTTCAGCCGGCGCTGGCGCTCGAGCTGGCACTCGCCCTCGGCGACGATGACTTTCAGCCCTTTCTCCTTGGTGGTCATCGCCTCCTTGTAGACCTTCGCCACCTCGCCGACCTTGTAGTTGTCGACCGTGCGCAGCCACTTCACGCCGAGCCCGGTCAGCGTGTCCTCGATGGTGCGATCGGCATGCACCGAGCTCTGGCCTACCGCCACCCGGCGCGCGTCTTCGGGCGGCGAGGAGAGCAGCTCTTGCGTGCCAGTAGCCGAGGCGTAGCCGTTCTTCATGATCACCAGCACGCCGTCGCCCTTGTTCAGGAGGTTCGACGCCACCCCCGAAAGCAGGCCGTTGTGCCAGAAGCCGCCGTCGCCCATCACGGCAACCGGCCGGCGCGCCGACATCGGCCCGACGCCGGCGGCGGCAGCCAGGCTCATGCCGTAGCCAAGCAGCGTATTGCCCTGCGAGAAGGGCTCGAACGAGGCGAAAGCATGGCAGCCGACGTCCATCGAGACGTGCGGCCGCCCGACCTCCTGCGCCACGAGCTTCATGGCCGAGAACACCGGCCGTTCCGGGCAGCCGATGCAGAAGCTAGGCGGGCGCATCGGCAGCAAGCCGAGAAGCTCGGCCGCCTTTTTTCGGTGTTTTTCAATGCTGCTCAACCAGGAAGATCCCGCGGAAGAATCCAGATGCGCGGCATGCTGCCCCAGGAATTTCGTCAGGCCGCGCACCAGGGATTCGGCGTTGTACTCGCCCGCCATGTGCATGACGTCCTTGCCGTGCAGCTTGGCCTGGACGTCGGCACGGCGCAGGAAGGTCGACACTTCCTGTTCGATGAATTCAGGTTGCCCTTCCTCGAGAACCAGAACTGCAGCCTTGCTTCTGCAAAATTCATTGATCTCGTCGGGGACCAGCGGGTAGACCACATTTAGGGCCAGGATCGGGATACGGCTCGCGCCGAACTGATCGGCGAGTCCCAGCGTGCGCAGGGCGACCATCAGGCCGTTGTAAAGCCCGCCCTGGACGATGATGCCGAGCTGGTTCTCGGTGCCCTCGAAGTGCTCGTTGAGCTTCTTCTCCAGGATGAAGCGGCGCGCGGCGGGCAGCCGCACATCGGATTTGAGCTTTTCCTGGCGGAAGATGGCCGGCGGGTGCGCCAGGCGGTCATAGATGAATTCCTTGGGCGGGCCGTCGAGGCGCTGGCGCGTCGAAACAGCTGGGGCGTGGTTTGTTTTACTTTTAAAAGATCCTTTTACATGGCAAGCACGGATGCGCAATTCCATCATCACCGGTGTATTGGAGGCCTCCGACAGCTCGAAACCGCGCTCCACCATGTCGACGATAGTGGTGAGGTTGGGCCGCGGGTCGAGCAGCCACATCATCGATTTCATCGCGAACGAATGGCTGCGTTCCTGCGCGACTACGCCGCCTTCGCCGTAATCCTCGCCCAGCACGATCAGCGTGCCGCCCATGACGCCGGCGCTGGAGAGATAGGAGAGGGCATCGGCGGCGACGTTGGTGCCGACGATCGATTTCCAGGTCACGGCGCCGCGCGCCGGGTAGTTGATCGAGGCGCCGAGCATGGCCGCGGCCGAGGCCTCGCTGGTGCAGGCCTCGACGTGCACGCCGAGCTCGTCCATGTAGTCGCGCGCTTGCACCATCACGTCGAGCAGGTGCGACACCGGCGCGCCCTGGTAGCCGCCGACGTAGGAGACGCCCGACTGCAGCAGCGCCTTGGTGACGGCGAGGATGCCCTCGCCGTGGAAGGTGGCACCGTCCCCGAGATGTAGGGATTCTATTTCGTTAGTGAATTGGCGTTCCACAACCGGTCCCACCAAGTTGGATTTTGAATGACTTCAGCCCGATAGAAGGACGGGCAAAGAACTGCAGCGTGAGCGTTCTCGCCGCACAGCCCGCAGCCGACGCAGCCGTCGATCACGGTGGCCACCGGGTCGCGGCGCAGCGGATCGGGGTTGTCCTTGACGGTGAGGGTGGGGCAGCCCGACAGCCGGATGCAGGAGTGATCGCCGGTGCAG
>DASWEU010000048.1:0-3898 GCA_036394595.1 Burkholderiales bacterium
CACACCGCGCCGAACGCCGCGCAACCGCCGATGGTGGCGTAGGCGAGCCCGCCGCGCCGATGGCCAAGCAGCGCCGCTGCCGCGTTATAGATGTCGGACGAGAAGCCTGCCGCACTGGCGAAAGTGCCCATCAGGAGGAACAGCGGCACGGTCGCAAGGTCGACGCTGGACAGCATGCCCGACGGCTCGGACGCCAGAATGGTGAACGCGGGACCCCAGCCCGCCTGCAGCCCGTAAGCCGCGACGCCGACGATGATCATGGCGAAGCCGATCGGCACCTGGAGGAAGATCAGCGCGAACAGGGCGACGAGGCCCAGCGCCCCGATGGCCAGCGGCGTCATTTTCGACTCGCTTTCGCGAGGTCGAGGATGACCACGATGGCCTGCACCGCCACTGCGATCCAGAGGATCGCCGCCACCACGTACCAGAACGGCGCGGTCGGGATCTTCAGCACCCAGGTGGTCTCGCCCGCGTGCGCGATCTTTCCTGCGAAGACGGTGAACTGCCACGCCATGGCGAGCGTTACCGCCTCGACGGCGAGTGCTGCCAGCGCGTCGAGCACCCGCCCGGCCCGCTCGCCGAAGACTTCGCCGGCGATCCGGATCGAGATATGCCCCCGTTCCATCAGGCCCACCGGCAGGCAGCAGCTCACGGCCACCGCGATGAACACCGCGCCAATGTCGCGCACACCCTCGATCGGCTTGTTGGCGAGCCAGCGCAGCGTGCCGTCGGCGAGGGTCATCGCCGCGAGCGCCATCAGCGCCGCCAGCCCGACGGCCGAGAGCGCCCGGGTAGCCAGCAGCCCGGCGCGCTCGAGTTTCTTCAGAATGGCGCTACCTGCCGGCGCGGACGTTGGCGATTTCCGCCTGCATCAGGCCGAGCAGCTCCCGGTTGCGCGGGCTCTTGGCCGCCCAGGCGTCGATCACCGACTTGAACGCGGGCTGCATCGAATCGAGCTCGGCCTGCGACGGGAACACGACCTGGCGCTTGGGATCGGCCTGCAGTTGCTTCACCAGCGAGTCGTTGTAGTCGCCGATGCCCTTGTTGAAGCGCACCGCGGTCCACTCGCCGCTGTGCTTGCGGATCGCATCCTGGCCGGCCCTCGGCAAGCTGTCGAATTTCTTCCTGTTCATCAGGATGGCGAGCGGCACGATGCCGAGGCGCGTGAAGAAGTGATAGTTGGTGACGCGCGCGATGCCGAAGTCGAACAGCGGCGACGGATGCGACGTGGTGCCGTCCACCGTGCCGCGGCTGATCGCTTCGGGGACCTCGGTGACCGGCATGCCGATCGGCACCGCGCCGAGCGCCTTCAGGGTTTCGCCCTCGATGGCGCCGGAGGAGCGGATCTTCTTGCCCTTGATGTCGGCGATGCTCGTTAGCGGATTCTTCGAGTGCAGGCTGTAGGGCGCCGTGCCGAACAGGCCGATCGGGTAGAAATCGTCGTAGCCCTTCACCTTGCCGGAGAGGACCAGGCGGGTGAACACCATGGTCGCCTCCTCCAGGTTGCGGAACTGTCCCGGCAGCTCGAACACCTCGTTTTCCTGGAAGCGCCCCGGCGTGTACGAGGCGATCACCCAGGCGATGTCGGCGACGCCGTCGAGCACCATCTGCGCCTGCTGCAGCGGGCTCCTGCCGAGCGCGCCGTTCGGGAACAGCTCGATCTCCACCACGCCCGCGGCGTCCTTGTTCACCGCCTCGGCAAACGGCTTCATGACCGTGAGAAAGGTCTGCTCCTTGTCGGGCGTGAAAACGGCGAATTTGATCTTGGCCGGTTGCGCGAGCGCGGGGACGGCAGCCAGCAATAGGGCAAAAAGAATGGTTTTCATGATTCCTCCTCTCGGGTCAAAATATCATATCCTGAGATTTTTGGAGCGACATATGGCGTCCCGCCCCAAGCTGTCTTTCAGCCATTTCGGCTTCTACGTGCGTGACATCCCCAGCATGGAGGACTTCTACACCCGCGTCCTGGGCCTCACCGTCAGCGACCGCGGCGAGCTCGACACCCCGCGGGGCAAGGTCTTCCTGGTGTTCATGACGCGCGACCCGCGCGAGCACCACCAGGTGATCCTGGCGAGCGGCCGCCCGGCCGGCGAGCATTTCAACGCCATCAACCAGATCTCCTTCCGCATGGACGACTTCGCGGGACTGCGCGAGATGCACCGCCGGATCCAGAAGGAAAAAGTGAGCGACATTTCCCCGGTGTCGCACGGCAACGCCCTGTCGGTCTACTTCCGCGACCCGGAGGGCAATCGCGTCGAACTGTTCGTCGACACGCCCTGGTACGTCGACCAACCGCTGCGCATCCCGATGGACATGTCGAAGTCCGACGACGAAATCTGGGCCTGGGCGGCGAAGCATGCCGCCGAGCTGCCCGGCTACTGCCCGGTGGAAGACTGGCGCGCCGACCTGGCGAAGCGGATGCAACATTGAATTACGACATCGCGATTGTCGGCTGCGGCCCGACCGGCGCGACGCTCGCCAACCTGCTAGGCCTGCAAGGTTTCCGGGTGGCGGTGATCGAACGCGAGCCCGGACTGCAGCCGCTGCCGCGCGCCGTGCATTTCGATGGCGAAGTGATGCGCATATTCGAGACCATCGGCGTCGCGCGCGAGCTGCTGCCGCGCATCCGCCCTTCGGGCGGCATCCGCCACGTCAACACGGCCGGCAGCATCATGATCGAGCGCCAGCCCGCCCTCGGCACCGGCGCCCACGGCTGGGCGAACAACTACCTGTTCCATCACCCCGACCTCGAAGGCGCCCTGCGTGAGGGTATGGCGAGATTTCCGAAGGTGGATGTCTTTGCTTCAGAGGAAGTGCTTTCGCTCTGCCAAAGCGAAGATGCAGTCGAATTGAAAACCAACCGAAAAAAAATCCATTCCCGCTATGCCGTCGGCTGCGACGGCGCGCGCTCCATCGTGCGCCAGGCGATCGGCTCGGAACACCACGACCTCGGCCTGCACCAGCCCTGGCTGGTGGTCGACGTGCTGCTCGAGCGCGACGTCGACCTGCCGAAGCAGACCGTCCAGTACTGCAACCCGGCGCGGCCGATTACCTTCGTCAATGTCGGCGGTCCGCGACGGCGCTGGGAGATCATGCTGATGCCGGGGGACGAGCCCGAAACGATGACCCGCTCGGAGACAGTATGGCGGCTGCTCTCGCCCTGGCTGAAGCCCGGCGACGCGCGCATCGAGCGTGGCGCGGTCTACACCTTTCATTCGCTGATCGCCAAGCGCTGGCGCGACCGGCGCCTGTTCATCGCGGGCGACGCCGCGCACCAGACGCCGCCGTTTCTCGGGCAGGGCATGTGCTCGGGCATCCGCGACGCGGCAAACCTGGCCTGGAAGTTCACCGACGAGCGGTTGCTCGACACCTACCAGACCGAGCGCGAGGCCCACGTGCGCGTGTTCATCGAGGAGGCGCTGCGCCTTGGCAACATCATCCAGACCACCGACCCGCGGGTCGCCGCCGAGCGCGACCGGCGTTTCCTCGAGGGCGGCAAGGAGGAGATGGTCAACCTCTCCCCGCCCCTCGGCCCCGGGTTCCATCGCGGGCGCGGCGAGATCTTTCCGCAGCCGCTGCTCGCCGACGGCCGACGGCTCGACGAAGCGATCGGCGGCTACCACTTTGCCGTACTTTGCCCTTTCGAAACCGATTTTCCTCATATTCGAATCGAAGGCCCTGAAGCGATTGTCCTGCGGCCCGACCGCTACGTGTACGGCGCAGCGCGCACGCGCGCCGAGCTGCAGGATCTTTTGGGAGGCATGAGCCATGAATCGAAAACCGCTGAGTCCCGTCACTGACCGCGAGGTCGCCGATTTCGAGCGCGACGGCGTGGTCTGCCTGCGGCGCATGTTCGACGCCGAGTGGATCGAGCGCATGAACCGCGCCGTGAACCGCG
>DASWEU010000049.1:0-48240 GCA_036394595.1 Burkholderiales bacterium
CCTACTTCAGCACCACGCTCGGCGCGACGCTCGAGAACCTGGTGCTGCTCGGTGGTGCCGGGCTCGCCGGCACCGGCAACGCCGCCAACAACGCGATCACCGGCAGCACGGGCAACGACACGCTCTCGGGCGGCGGCGGCACGGGCGACGACAGCATGGCGGGCGGCCTCGGCGACGACCGCTTCGTCTTCGACAGCGCCGGCGACACGGCCTCCGAGGCCTTCGGCGAGGGCAACGACACGGTGGTGAACAATGCCGTCGAGGGCTACACGCTGCAGGCCAACCTGGAAAACCTCACGCTCGGCGGCGCGATCCTCTCGGGCACCGGCAACGGGCTCGACAACCTGATCACTGGCAACGCAAGCAACAACACGCTCGACGGCGGCGCCGGCAATGACACGCTGGTGGGCGGCGCGGGCAGCGACCTGCTGCTCGGCGGGAACGGCAATGACGTGCTGGTGTGGGATGTAAACGATGCGCCGCTCGACGGCGGTGCCGGCGACGACACCGTCAAGCTCGCGGGCGCCGCGCAGACCCTCAACCTCGGCACGCTCGGCCTCGGCACGGTGAACGCCAAGCTGCAGAGCATCGAGCGCATCGACATCGGCGGCACCGGCAACAACAACACGCTCACCTTCGACTTCGACCAGGTGCGCGACCTCTCGGCCGACAGCAACACGCTGTACGTCGACGGCGACCTGTTCGACGTGGTGAACTCGCTGCACCCCAGCACGGTCGACGGCGCGCCACACTGGGAGCTGCAGGGCGTCCAGCCGGTGGGCAATGTCTACTACATCGAGTACCTGTACCAGCCCGATAACAATCCGGACAACTTCCTGCACCTGTTCGTCAACCAGGATCTGACGCAGAACATCTCTTAGGCGGCGAGCGCCGCCTGTTACTTAGCCGCTGCAGCCCTGCAGCGCGCTTTGTCCCGCATACGGCGCGCGCACTGGAGCGGCGGCCAGGACCGCCGGCACCAGCCCCAGGGCATACGGCCCATAGCGAGCCGCATCCGGCCCGGCCGGCAGCGCGCCGCGCCCCGCGCCGACGAAACTGCTCGCCACGCGCGCGCCGCGCATGGCGCAGGACTCGCGCAGCAGCGCCGAGGGATCGAAGTAGCCCGAGGGCAGCACGGCGAGCGCCGAGCCGGCGTCGACGTTCGGCGAGGACACCTGCACCGTGCCGGGGATGCCATTGCCGCCCAGCGCCGCGGCGCTGACCAGGCTGCCGCCCGCCACGCCGCAGTCGGGGCAGATGAAATTCGGCGTGATGATGGTGATGTGCCCGCCAAGCCCGTTGAAGGTCTGCGCGATGATCTGGCTCGCGCTCATCGTGACGAACATCGGGTCGATCAGGATGTCGCCGCCGTTGCCGGTGCCGTCGGCCACCGAGGTGGTGATCGCGCCCTGGTTGAGCGACACCAGGTCGGTGGCGCGGATCGTGATCTGGCCGCCGCCCGCGTTCTGCGACGAAGTGCTGATCCGTCCGCCGTTCTCGACCGTGACCGAGTGGGCCGCCGTGATGTCGATCGTGCCGGCGTTGCCGGCCGCCGGACCCGCAGTCGGATGCGGCTGGCTGGCCGCGATGATCTTGGCGCCGTCGGCGACGCGCAGGCTGTCGACGTTGATGAGGATGTTGCCGCCGGCGCCGTCGCCGAAGGTTGACACGTTGATCTGCGACAGGGCGCCGGCCACCGTCAGGTTGCGTGCCGTGATGTTCGTGTCGCCGCCCTGACCCGATGAGGCGTAGGTCACGCTGGTGACCTGACTGCCGCCGCCGATGGTCACGTCGCCGGTCGCGGCGATGGTGATCGCGCCCGCGCGACCGCCCGCGGTACCGCTGATGGCGCTGGTATCGATGAGCGCCGCGCCCGAGGCGGTCACGCTGGCCGCCTGCAGGCTGATGGCGCCGGAATTGCCCGAGCCGGTCGAGGTGGTCTCGAGCGCACCCCCGGTCATCGAGAAATCCCCGCTCAGCACGATAGCGATGCCTGCCCCGGCCGCGACGTCGGAGACTGCCGTGCTGACGGTGGATTGATTCATCGTCAGCTTGCCGCCCCGGATGTAGATCGGCCCGGACGTCGGTCCAGGCAGAGAGGGATCATTGCCGCCCCAGGTATTCACGTTGGCGTTGGCGAGCGAGATGTTGCCGTAGGAGGTCACGCCGGTTGCGGTGAGGCTGCCCGCGCCAATGCCCACTTCGCCCGCCGAGCGAACGCTGGCGAGGTTGATCTGGCCCGCCTTCGCGTGCAGCGTCGCGCCATTGAGGGTGACGTCGCCGCCCACCAGCGAAATCTGCTGTCCCGCGGGCACCGAAAGCTGGCTGCCGTTGACCGCGATCGGCGCGGGCGGCGAGAGGAAGATGAAGGCGGTGGGCGAAACCGTCAGCGTCCCGGCCGGCGGGTTGGTCATGTCGAACTGGCCGCTGCCGCCGAATTTCAGCGCGTGCGCGGTGCTGGCGTGGAAGGAGCCGGTAACGTCGAGCTGCGCGTTCTGGCCGAAGGTGACCCCCGCCGGGTTGATGAACCAGAGGCTGGTCGTTCCGCCGGTCGCCGTGCGCAGCGTGCCGTCAATGCTCGACGCGCCGCCGGTGACGCGGGCAATGATATTGGCGACGCTCGAGTTGCCGGTGAAGGTGGCCGAATCGCCGGTGGCGACGTTGAACGTGCCGAAGCTGTGGAAGAGGTTGTTGCCGACGCTCGTGCCGCCGGAGATGGTGACGGCCCCGACCGGCGAATTGACCGTGGTGCCCAGGCCATTGGCGACGATCTGGGCCCGCGCCGCGCCGGCGGCGAGCAGGAGAACCAATCCCAGGGCCAACTGCCTCATATAAAAGCCATCCTGCCCCGCCGGAGGCGCCCAAGCAAGGCAATATTCACCTATGACCAATCCTTGCATTTGCCGGGAGGCCACTCGCGCCGACCTCCCCGCCGTCCTGGCCCTCTACGCCCAGCCTGACCTCGATGGCGACAGCGCCCTCCCCCTCGCCCAGGCAGAGAAGATTCTCGAGCGCATGGCGCATTATCCCGACTACCGGCTGTACGTGGCGGAGGCTGACGGAAGCGTGGTCGGTACCTACACGCTGGCCATCCTCGACAACCTGTGTCACCGGGGACAGCCTTCCGGGGTGGTCGAGGACGTCGCAGTGGCGCCGGCCCTGCAACGCGGCGGCGTCGGGCGGGCGATGATGCAGCACGCCATCGGCCTCTGCCGGAAAAAGGGCTGCTACAAGCTGACGCTGTCCTCGAACCTCAAGCGCGAGAAAGCCCATGCCTTCTACGACGCGCTCGGCTTCGAGCGGCACGGCTACAGCTTCCGCACGGACCTCGCGTGAACCTGCCCGACGCCTCGCCGTTCTCGATCGCCGCGCTGCTGCTGGGACTGCTCGGCGCCGTGATTTTCCTTTCCGGCCTCGCGGCGCTGTTCCGCGCGAGGTTGGTTGGCTTTACCGTGCGTACCCTCGCCGGGCTGCTGTTGCTGGCGCTGGGCGCCCTTGCCGGCACGCTGGCGCTGGGCATCCAGGGCTATCGCGCGCTGACGCGCGAGGACGTCGCCGCGCGCATCCACGTCAAGCCGGCGGGCGAGCAGCGCTTCACCGCCACGGTACGGCTGCGCGACCAGGTGCGGACCTTCGAGCTATTGGGCGACGAGATCTATGTCGACGCGCGCATGCTGAAGTGGAAGCCGGTGGCGAACTTCATCGGCCTGCATACCGCCTACGAGCTCGACCGCGTCGGCGGGCGCTACCGCGACCTGGTACAGGAGCGTTCCGCGCCGCGCACCATCCACGCGCTCGGCGGCGAGCGGCCGGTGGACCTCTTCGGCCTGCGCCGGCGCTATGCGTTCCTCGAGCCGCTGCTCGACGCGGAATACGGCTCGGGGACCTTCGTTCCGGTGACGCGCGCGGCGGAGCTGGAAGTGCGCGTATCGACGACCGGGCTGCTGATCCGCGAGCTGCAGCCCTAGGCGGCGAGACCGGCGAGCACGCGCAGGTGCTGCACCGCGCAGCGGCCGAGCGCGGAGAGCGAATAGCCGCCCTCGAGCATCGACACCATTCGCCCGCTCGCGTGACGCTCGGCCACCGCCTTCATCTGCTCGGTGACCCAGGCGTAGTCGCTGTCGCCGAAGCGCAGCATCGCCAGCTGATCTTCCGCATGCGCGTCGAATCCCGCGGAAAAAAGGATCAATTCGGGTTTGAAAGAATCCAATGCGGGAATCCAGGCTTCCCGCACCGCCTCGCGAAACTCGCGCGAACCGGCGCCGGCGGCGAGCGGCACATTCACCATGTTGGGTGCGGGATCCTCGGTTCCGCTATACGGGTAGAACGGGTGCTGGAAGGTCGAGACCATCAGCACCGCCGGGTCGTTCTCGAAAACGTCCTCGGTGCCGTTGCCGTGGTGCACGTCGAAATCCACCACCGCCACGCGCTCCAGGCCGTGCGCCTCCAGCGCATGGCGCGCCGCTACAGCCACGTTGTTGAAGATGCAGAAGCCCATCGGCCGCACGCGGGTAGCGTGGTGGCCGGGCGGCCGCACCGCGCAGAAGGCGGAATCGACGGCTTTTTTCATCGTTAAATCGACGGCGAGAACGCCTGCACCTGCAGCGCGCAGCGCCGCCTGCAGGCTGTAAGGGTTCATCGCCGTATCCGGATCGAGGTGCACGGTGCCCGCTTGCGGTGCGGCCGCGCGGATCGCCTGCACGTATTCGAGCGGATGCACGCGCGCGAGCTGCTCGTCGGTGGCAAGCGGCGCCTCGTGGCGTTCCAGGTGCTGCATGATTCCCGAGGCGATGAGCTGGTCCTCGATGGCGGACAGCCGCGCCGGACTCTCGGGATGGTGCCGGCCCATGTCGTGCTTGAGACAATCGGCGTGCGTGATGAACGCAGTCGGCATAGCGAAATTATCGCATCGAGTACAATCGCTTCATGCTGATCCAGGCGGAATTCCAGCCCAAGGCGAGCGCGACCGCGCCGCTGGCGCGCGTGATCGCGGCGGCGGGCCAGGTGATCCTCGGCAAGGAGCCGCAGCTGCGCCTGTCGCTCGCCTGCCTGCTCGCGCGCGGCCACCTGCTGATCGAGGACCTGCCGGGCGTGGGCAAGACCACGCTCGCCCACGTGCTGGCACGCTCGCTCGGCCTGAACTTCCAGCGCATCCAGTTCACCAGCGACATGCTGCCGGCCGACATCATCGGCGTCTCGGTGTACGAGCGCGAGACCGGCGGCTTCAAGTTCCACCCCGGACCGATCTTCGCCCAGGTGATCCTGGCCGACGAAGTCAATCGCGCCACGCCGAAGACGCAGTCGGCGCTGCTCGAGGCGATGGAAGAGCACCAGGTCACCGCGGAAGGAGAGACCCGCAAGCTTCCCGAGCCCTTCTTCGTCATCGCGACGCAGAATCCCTCGGAGCAGGTCGGCACCTTCCCGCTGCCCGAATCGCAGCTCGACCGCTTCACCATGCGCATCGAGCTCGGCTATCCCGACCGCAACGCGGAGCGCGCCCTGCTCACCGGCACCGACCGGCGCGACATCCTGGCCACGCTGGAGCCCAGCATGGCGCCCGGCGAGCTGATGGAGATGCAGTTGCTGGTGCAGAAGGTGCACGTCGCGCCGGCGCTGCTGGACTACGTGCAGGCGATCGTCGAGCACACGCGGCGCTCGCCCGACTACGTCGCCGGGCTTTCGCCGCGCGCCGCGCTCGCCATCGTGCACACCGCGCGCGCCTGGGCGATGCTCGAAGGCCGCGACAAGGTGCTGCCGGAAGACGTGCAGGCGATCCTGCCCGGCGTCGCGGCGCACCGCCTGCGCCCGGCGCACGATTCCCAGCGCCGGGTGGACGTCGGCGCGCAGCTGCTGTCCGCGGTTCCCATACCATAGTAGACACGGTTCATCCGGCCGCGCAGCGCCCGGTATCCGGCAGCACCGACATGCCGGTCTGGGCGAGCGCAGTGCTGGTCGTTTCGCTCTTCGTGCTGGCGCTGGGCTACTGGACCTACCACGCGGTCGAAGGATCGCTGCGCGAACTGCGCGCGGGGACAATGAAGAGCCTGCTCGGCTCGGAGGTCAACGCGCTGCGCGTCTGGGTGGCCGAGGAGATCGGCGACGCCGAGCGCATCGCGCGTGACCCGCGCGTGAGCGCCGCGCTGGAAAGGCTAGTGCGGCAGCCGGAGTGTTCGGGTCCGGCGCGCGAGCGCCTGGAGAACGTGCTGCGGCCCCTGTTGCGCGACATCGGCGACGCCACCTTCAACGTCACTGACCGCAACGGCCGGCTGGTCGCCACCCGCTTCCCGGATTACTGCGGACTGCGCCTCAACGCCGAGCGCTTCCTGCCGCGGCTCGAGCCGGTGTTCGCAGGAAAGTCTGTCTTCATCCCGCCCTTCCGCGACGCGGACCGGGTGGCCTTGCCGCCAAAACTGCGCGAGGGCCCGCCGTTTGCCTGGATCGCGGCACCGGTGCGCGGCACCGACGGCAAAGTGATCGCCGCGCTCGGCATCGCCGAGCCGGTGGACGGCGTATTCGCCTCGATCCTTGCCGCCGCGCGGCCGGGCGAGACGGGCGAAGCCTTCGCCTTCGACGAGCGCGGCGCCATGCTGACGGCAGATCGCTTCGGCCAGCAGACCTTGCTGGCGGGGAAGGAAGGCGTGATTCTGGAACCCTATGTGAATCACAAGGGCGTGTCGGTCGTCGGCGCGGCGCAGTGGCTGCCCGAGTTCGGCATGGGCGTGGCGATCGAGATCGAGGCCGCCGAGGCCTACGCGCCGCTGCGCTATCTGAACATCGCTTTTGCGGTGGTGTTTGGCGCGCTGGTGCTCGCGGTGGCCGCGGCGCTCGGCGTCGCGCTGTCGGTGGTGCGACTGCGGCGCCAGATCGGCGAGACGCGCAAGGCCGGGCACTACCGTCTGCGCAAGCTGATCGGCTCGGGCGGCATGGCCAACATCTACCTCGCGCAGCACGACCTGCTCAAGCGTCCGACGGCGATCAAGCTGCTCAAGCCGACGGTCGCCACCGACGAGATGATCGCCCGCTTCGAGCGCGAGGTGCAGCTCGCGTCGACCCTCTCCCACCCGAACACCGTCGAGATTTTCGACTTCGGCCGCACGCGCGACGGGCTGTTCTACTACGCGATGGAGTATCTGGACGGGCTTACTATTTCTGAAGTTTTATCAAAGGACAAATTCATTTCCGTTGCTCGCACGTTGCATATCCTGCGCCAGGTGTGCGAGGCGCTGGTCGAAGCGCACGGCAAGGGCCTGGTGCACCGCGACATCAAGCCCGAGAACATCATGGTCTGCCGTCACGGCGGCGCGTGCGACTTTGTCAAGATTCTCGATTTCGGCCTGGTCAAGCACATGAGCGGCAAGCACAGCCGCGACCTGACGCGCAACCTGCGCATCCTCGGCACGCCGGTCTACATGGCGCCCGAACGACTGCGCAACCCGGCCGACGTCGACGGGCGCGCCGACATCTACGCCGTAGGCGCGGTAGGCTTCTACATGCTGACCGGCCAGCGCCTGTTCGAAGGCAGCGACGACCTCGGGATCACCACCAAGGTCCTGAACGAAGCGCCGCCTTCGCTTTCTACGGCGTCGCCGCAGCCTATTCCAGTGGAGCTCGACCTGATCATCGCCTCCTGCGTGGAGAAGAAGCGCGAGGACCGGCCGCAGCGCGTCACCGACCTGCTGGAGGCCTTCGACGCCCTCGCCGCCGAGCACCGCTGGACCCAGGCCGAAGCAGAGGCTTGGTGGACAACCCACGCGCCGGCGACGTGACCAACCCGGTCCTTTTCTATCACCCGGACGGCTACCAGGTCGCGCGCAAGGACCTGAAGGGCCGCCATTCGGCGGGCGAGAGCTTCCTCACCGCCTTCCTGCAGCAGGCCACGGAGCCCGACGTGTACGCGCTGTGCGTGACCAAGGACGGCGTCGCGGCGTTCTCGCAGACGGTGAGTTCCTGCGGCCGGCCGCTCACGCCCCGCCCCATCGGGCGCGGCGACGTCGAGGTGCTGCGCCGCCAGGGCGTGCTCAACCTGCCGGTGCCGGGCCTGGACGGCGAGTCCGAAACACGCGCTTTCCTCGGCGAGGACGCCTATGCGATCTGCGGCGTGACCCACACCATTTCCTCGCGCGAGATGCTCGACTCGGTGGCGCGCACGGCGGTCGCCCCGGTGATGCCCTGGGACGCGCTGGTCTGCACTTCGGCGGCGGTGCACGAGGCGCTCTCGGGCGTGCTCTCGGGCGTGGAAGAGCACCTGCGCGCGCGCCTCGGCGCGAAGCGCTTCGTGCGTCCGATGATGCCGATCGTGCCGCTCGGCGTGCACGCGGCGCGTTTTGCGCACAAGGAAGACGACCGCAAGCGCTGGCGCGCGAAGCTCGGCCTCGCCGATGACGTCACCGCGGTGCTGTTCTTTGGCCGACTCAGCATCCATGCCAAGGCCTCGCCCTTCCAGCTCGCGCAGGCGGCCGAGGCGGCGTCGAAATCGAGCGGGCGCAAATTCGCGCTGCTGTGGTGCGGCTGGTTCAACGACGACTTCCAGCGCCGCGCCTTCATGGAAACGGCGAAATCCATGGCGCCCTCCGTGCCGTTCCACGCCATCGACGGCCGCACCGAGGACGCGCGCTTTTCCGTCTGGGCGGCGGCCGACATCTTCTGCTCGCTCTCCGACAACATCCAGGAGAGCTTCGGCCTCACGGTGATCGAGGCGATGGCCGCCGGCTTGCCGGTGGTGGTGTCCAACTGGGACGGCTACCGCGCCGCAGTGAAGAACGGCGAGAACGGCGTCATGATCGACTCCTACCTGCCCAAAGCCTCGCTCGCCGACGCCGGCTACCGCTACGTCAGCGGCATCGACACCTACGACGTGTACATCGCCGGCGTGAGCCAGCTCTGCTTCGTGGATCTTGCGCAGGTAACCGACTGGCTCGTACGGCTTGCCAAGGATTCCTCTTTAAGGACCAAGCTGGGCGCCGCCGGCCGCAAGACGGTCGAAAAATCCTTCGACTGGAGCGTGGTCCTGCCGCGCTACCAGGAAGTCTGGCGCGAGCAATCCGAGCGCCTCGCGCGCGCCCGCAAGAAAAAGACGCCGCCCTCCGGCGCCATGCTGCGCCACGATCCCGCGCGAACTTTCTCCGGGTTTCCCTCGAATGTCCTGAAAGACCGTTCCTTGCTGAGGCACGGCCCCCAATTTTCGCAATGGGGCGAACTTCCCAGGAGATCCGGCATCATGCTCAACGCCGCAATTCTGACCGGTAACGCGAACTACCTGGCCCTGCAAAAATTATTCTCGAGTGAAAAAGCTGTTTCGGTAGACAGCATTCTTAAATCATTCCCCGAAGCCGAGCGCGTGCTAGTGCTGCGCACTCTCCATTGGGCCGCGAAGGTGGGACTCCTGACCGTACAGCGGTGAGGCGCTGTGGCCACAGCGTGTGGCCGTAGCGCCACGTTGCCGCTTCGAATCGCCCGGAACATCCGGCGGGAGTTGAAGTCTCACTTACTCCTCAACCTGTAGGAAGGAGTACGGAATGGAGCTCAGTCAGATCAAGCAGGAGCTGTCACAGGTCGTGCAGGTGATTCATCGCGCGGCGCTGGCGGTGCAGAGCGACACTGCGGCGCAGGCCGAGCTGAGGAACTACCTCAACGAGCTCGACAGCCAGTCGAAACAGGCGCAGCAGATGCAGGACCCGAAACGCCTGACGCAGTTCATCGACACGATGGAAGCGACCGGCGAGCGCGCCAAGAGCGTGTGCGAGAGAAACATCAAGCTCGGCACGCCCGCCAAGACGGCCGTACAGCAGGCCTACCAGCAACTTTCACACCTGAAGCACCAGCTGCATTAAGCAGTAAGCGTGCGGCGGGGCCGATGGCCCCGCCGTCCGTTGGTTCAGCGCTTCTGCGCGTCGTGCTTCTCGCGGTAGATGCGCCGGCTCTGCCGGTTCTCCGCCGACTGGATGCGGCGCTGCTCGCCTTGCGTCACCTGGCCGTCGCGACCCGCGCGCGCCTCCATGCGCTCGTCGCGCCCCTGCCCGCGCTCCAGGCGCGCGGCCTCACGATCGGTGAGCTGGCCGGATTTCAGGCCCTGTTCGATGCGCTGCTGCTGATTGGCGTTGCGCTGGACGTCGGCCTGCATGCGTTGCGACGATGCCGAAGCCGGGTCGCCGGTGCGCGCGTTGCTCTCGAGCCGGTTGATGTCGCGGCTCGCCCGATTCTGCTCGCGCGAGAGGCGCGCCTTCTCGGCCGGCGAGAGGTTGCCGTCCTGCAATGCGCGCGCCTGGTCGCGCTGGATCTGCGATTGCTCGCGCTCCAGGCGCGCGGCCTCGCCCGTGGAGAGCTGGCCTGACTGCAGGCCCTGCTCGATGCGGTTTTGCTGATTGACGTCGCGCTGGACCGTGCCCTGCTGGGCAAGCGCATTTCCCGAGAAGAGCGCGGCGACAGCGGCGGCGATGGCGATGCGTTTCATGGGCTTCTCCTTCCTTGCAGTTGAGTGGGATGTTCCCCTGTGCCCATTCAACGCCGCACCGCGCAAAGCGTCGACCGATAACCCGTAAATTGCGTAACGCTTTGTATCACCGGGCGATGGCCGGCCAGCCTCTTGTAGCGGCGCGCCGACAGAGGCGTCGCGCCAGCGCCAATCAGACGATGAGCGCGACGCTCGCCGCCGTGAGGCAGGTGGCCAGCGTCCCGGCGACGATCGACTTCAGCCCCAGCCCGACGATTTCGCCGCGGCGCTCGGGGCACATGGTGCCGAGGCCGCCGATCATGATGCCGAGGCTGCCGAAATTGGCGAAGCCGCAGAGCGCGTAGGTCATCAACAGGCGACTTCTTTCCGAGAAATTCTGAAGTTTCGCAAGGTCAAGATACGCCACCAGTTCGTTGATGACGGTTTTTGTACCCAATAGCGAACCCGCTGTCTGCGCTTCGGCCCAGGGAATACCGCAGAGCCAGGCGAGCGGTGCGAGCAGCCAGCCGAGCATACCCTGCAGGGTGTAAGGCGCGAGGGCGAAGTTGATGAGCGCCACCAGCGCGACGAACACCACTAGCATGGCGACGATGTTGAGCAGCAGCTGCGCGCCGTCGAGCGTGCCGCGGGTGAGCGCGTCCATGCTGCTAGTCGCTTCCGATTCGAGACGCATCCCGCCTTCCGTGGTTTCTTTCGGCGGCACCATCAGGAAGGCGATAACCAGGGCGGCGGGCGCCGAGAGAATCGAGGCAATCAGCAGGTGCGCCACCGCGTCCGGGAGCACCGGGCCGAGGATGCTGCCGTAGAGGAAGAGCACGGTGCCGGCGATCGACGCCATGCCGCCCACCATGATGGCGAAGAGTTCGCCGCGCGAGACCTTGGCGAGATACGGCTTCACGAACAGCGGCGCCTCCACCATGCCGACGAAGACGTTGGCCGCGGTGGAGAGGCCGACCACGCCGCCGACGCGCATGGTTTTCACGAGGAGAAAGGAGATACCCCTGACCACTAGAGGCAGGACCCTCCAGTAAAACAGCAGCGCGGAGAGCGCACTGATCACCAGCACCAGCGGCAGCGCGCGAAACGCCAGCACAAAGACCGCCGAGTCGTTGGTCACCTGGAACGGCGCCGGCCCGCCGCCGAGGTAGCCGAACACCATTGCGGTTCCCGCCTGCGTGGCGCGCTCGAGGACGTTGAGGGCGTCATTGATTTTCAGAAATATGTTTTTAAAAAATTCTATTTTTAGAAATAAAACGGCGAGAAACAGCTGTAATCCTAGTCCAGCGACGATGGCTCTCCACGGCACCTGCTTGCGGGATTCGCTGAGGGCCCAGGCGATCGCCAGCAGGCCGGCGATGCCGAGGAGCGCGTGCAGCGCGTCAGGCACGGAAGCTGGCGTTGATGGTCTTCTGGATCGCGAGCGCCGCGGCGCGCGGGTCAGCGGCGTCGCGGATCGGGCGGCCGACCACGATGTAGTCGGCGCCGCGGGTGAAGGCCCCCACCGGGTCGGCGGCGCGCTTCTGGTCGCCTGCCGGGGACCCCGCCGGGCGGATGCCGGGGGTCACCACCAGCAGCTTTTCCCCGTAGGCGGACTTGATCTTCGCGGCCTCGAGCGGCGAGGCGATGACGCCGTCGCAGCCGGATTCGATGGCGCCCTTGGCCCGCGACATCACGAGGTCATCCAGGCTTTTCGACGCGCCGAGCTCCTGCAGGTCGCGGTGGTCGAAGCTGGTGAGCACGGTCACCGCCAGCACCTTCAAGTCACCCTTCTCCTTCGCCGCCGCGTCCATCACCGAGCGATGGCCATGCACGGTGAGGAAGGTGGCGCCGCTTGAGCGCAGGTTGGCGACCGCGCGGCGCACGGTTTCCGGAATGTCGTAGAACTTGAGATCGGCGAACACCTTGTCGCCGCGCTTCGCCAGCCACGCCGCCAGCTCGAAGTAGCCGCCGGCAGTGAAGAGCTCGAGGCCGATCTTGTAGAAACAGGCGGCGTCGCCCAGCTTCTCGACCAGCGCCATCGCCTCGCGCGCGCTCGGCACGTCGAGGGCGACGATGAGGCGCTCGCGGCGCGGGATGGCGGTCATTTGCCCGCTTTCCTTTCAGAAAAGCTTTTCAAGGACAGTCTGCGGATGTCTTCGTCGAGTCCGACCGTTTCCCCATCGTAAACGAACGCCCGGAAGACCTCCGCGAGCGGGATGGCCGCAGCGTCGCGCGACAGCACCCAGCGGTCCTTGCCGACGCGCGCCGTCCAGCGATGCATGGCCGCCTTTTCCAGCACCTGCTCGACGCGATAAGGCAGCACGCGCAACTCGTGGGCGATGGCGTTGAGCTTCACCAGGCGGCCCTCAGCGTGCGCGCGCGCAAGCATGGCGAGCGCCCCCACGGCGTCGGCGAACTGTTCGCCGGGCGCGCGGTCGTGGTCGGACTTCGCCCGCCAGCCCGGCAGCATCGCGGTGAGGATGGCGCCGCAGATCACCACCACCCAGGACACGTAGACCCAGAGCAGGAACACCGGGATGGTGGCGAAGGCGCCGTAGACCAGGCGGAAGGTCGGCACGTGGGTGAGATACAGGGCGAAGCCGCGCTTCGCCAGCTCGAAGGCGACGCCCGCGGCGATGCCGCCGACGATGGCGTGCTTCCATTCCACGCGCCGGGCGGGAACGATGCCGTAGACCAGGATCAGCGCCGCGCAGGTCAGCACGAACGGCAGCGCGCGCAGCGCCAGGCTGACCGGATCGTCCGGGTGCAGGAAGCCGAGCGAGGCGCCCATGACGTAGGAAGTGATGGTCAGGCTGGCGCCGATCAGCACCGGCCCGAGCGACAGCACCGCCCAGTACATCAGCACGTTCTGCAGCACGGTGCGCCGCCGCTGCACGCGGAAGATGCGGTTGATGGTGTTGTCGATGGTCAGCATCAGCATCACCGCGGTGACGGCGAAGGCGCCCAGGCCGATGGCGGTGAGCCGGCCGGCATTGTGCGAGAACGAGGTGATCTGCTCCATGAAGCGCTGCAAGCCGGGTGTCTCGGGCAGCGCGTTCTGCAGCACGAAGGCCTGGAAGGCGGCCAGGCCATTCTCGAAGGCCGGGAAGGCGCTCGCGATCGCCAGCACCACTGCCAGCAGCGGCGCGAGCGAGAGCAGCGTGGTGAAGGTCAGGCTGCCGGAGGTCTGCATGGCGCGCTCCTCGCGGAAGCGGCGCACTATGGCGGCGCAGAACTCGAGGGGCGCGGGAAGGACCATCGAACCCTTCTATCATACCGGGCATGGCCGATCTCCTCGTCCTCTACTACAGCAGCGGCGGCTCGATCCGGCGCATGGCCGAGCTGGTGGCCGAGGGCATCGAGCGCGTGCCCGGCGCGCAGGCGCGGATGAGAACGGTCTCTCGTTCCATGAAAAACGAAACCCTCATACCGGAATCGGGGGCGCCCTACGCCGAACTCGGCGACCTGGAGGAATGCGTCGGCCTCGCCCTCGGCAGCCCGACGCGCTTCGGCAACATGGCGGCGCCGCTCAAGCACTTCTGGGACGGCACCGGGCTCGTCTGGCAACGCGGCGCTTTGGCGGGCAAGCCGGCCTGCGTCTTTACTTCCACCGGCGCGCTGCACGGCGGCCAGGAAACGACGCTGCTGTCCATGATGCTGCCGCTCCTGCACCACGGCATGCTGATCGTCGGCCTGCCCTACACCGAGCCCGAGCTCAACGCGACGCGCACCGGCGGCACGCCCTACGGCGCGAGCCACTTCGCCGGCGTGCGCGACGACCAGCCGGTGAGCGATGCCGAGCGGACGCTTTGCATCGCGCAGGGCCGGCGCCTGGCCGAGATCGCCCTCAAGCTATGCCGCGCGTAGTCTTCACCTCGAACCTGCAGCGGCACGTCGCCTGCCCGGAAGCGGCGGTGCGCGGAACCACGGTACGCGAGGCGCTGGACAACGTATTCATCAAGGAAACCAAGATGCGAGGCTATGTACTCGACGAGCAGGGCGACCTGCGCCGTCATGTGCACGTGTACGTCAGCGGGCGGCGCGCCGCGCTGTCGGATGCCGTCGAGGCGTCGAGCGAAATTTTCGTCCTGCAGGCTTTGACCGGAGGTTGACATGCTGCTCGCCGGAACCAAGAAGGGTCTGTTCATCGTCAACGGGCGCAAGGTCACCGCGCCGCATTTTCTCGGTGACCCTGTAAGTGCAGTTTTAAAAAATAAAAACCATGTCTTTGCGGCGCTCAATCTCGGCCACTTCGGCGTGAAGCTGCACCGCTCGTCGAACGGCGGCAAAACCTGGACCGAGATCGCCGTGCCCGCCTTCCCGCCGCAGCCCGCCGACGCCAAGGGCCCGCCGTGGAAGCTGGTGCAGATCTGGACGCTCGCGGCCGGCACGGCCCCGGGCGAGCTCTGGGCGGGCACCATTCCCGGCGGGCTGTTCCGTTCGACGGACAACGGCGACTCCTGGTCGCTGGTCGAGAGCCTGTGGCAGCGTCCCGAGCGGCTGGAGTGGATGGGCGGCGGCTACGAGCATCCCGGCATTCATTCGATCTGCATCCATCAAAAAACCATTACCGTGGGGATTTCCTCCGGCGGCGTCTGGCAATCGCGCGATGCCGGCAAGTCCTGGAACATCGCCGGGCGCGGCATGTACGCGGAATACATGCCGCCCGAGAAGCGCGACGATCCCAACATCCAGGACCCGCACTGCGTGGTGCAATGCGCCGCGCAGCCTGAAGTGCTCTGGGCGCAGCACCACAATGGAATTTTCCGGTCAACCGATTACTCGGCCTCGTGGAAAGAAATTACGAACGTAAAACCATCGAAATTCGGCTTTGCCGTCGCCGTGCACCCGAAGGACCCGGACACCGCCTGGTTCGTGCCGGCGATCAAGGACGAGCGGCGCGTGCCGGTCGACGGCCGCTTCGTCGTTTCGCGCACGCGCGACGGCGGCAAGACTTTCCAGGCGCTCGGCAAGGGCCTGCCACCGCGGCCCGCTTATGACCTCGTCTATCGCCACGGCCTGGCGGTGGACGACAGCGGCAAGCGCCTCGCCATGGGCTCGACCACCGGCGGGCTGTGGCTGTCGGAAAACGGCGGCGCCACCTGGAAATGCCTCTCGGCGCACCTGCCGCCCGTCCATTGCGTGCGCTTCGGATAACGGCAAGCGCAGCGCTGGTCGCGCTGATTTTTCTGTGCCTCGCCTGGGAGCTGTGGCTCGCGCCGCTGCGCCCAGGCGGGTCACTTCTGGCATTGAAGGCGTTGCCGCTGGCGCTCCCGCTCAGCGGCATCTTCGCCGGCCGGAGATACACCTTCCAGTGGTCAAGCCTGCTGATCCTTGCCTACGTCGCCGAGGGCGTCACCCGCGCCTGGAGCGATTCCGGCGTTTCCCAGAAAATATCCTTGATTGAAATCGGCCTGAGCACGGTCTTCTTTGTGGCCGCGGTAAGCTACGCGCGTGCAACGCAAGCTCGCCGCCATCCTTAGTGCCGACGTCGCGGGCTTCAGCCGCCTGATGGGCGACGATGAGGCGGCGACCGTGCGAACGCTGTCCACCTGTCGCGATCTGGTCGCGAAAGTCATCGCCGACCATCACGGCCGCGTGGTCGACATGCCGGGCGACAACATCCTCGCCGAGTTCGCGAGCGCCGTGAACGCGGTCGAAGCCGCCGTGGCGATGCAGGCGCAGCTGGTCGCGTGCAATGCCGGCCTGCCGGAGGATCGTCGCATGGGCTTCCGGGTCGGGGTGAACCTCGGCGACGTGATCGAGGAAGACGGCCGCGTCTACGGCGACGGCGTCAACATTGCGGCGCGCCTCGAGGCGCTGGCCGAGACCGGCGGCATCTGCGTCTCGGCCAAGGTCTACGAGGAAGTCGGCCGCAAGCTCGAGCTCGGCTTCCACGATCTGGGAGAGATCGAGCTGCACAACATCGAATCGCGCGTTCGCGTCTACCGTGTCGCGCGCCCCGGCGAGAGCGCTCCGGCGCAGGCGCCGGCTGCGCCGCCCTCCGCCAAGCCGGCGATCATCGTGCTGCCGTTCAGCAACATGAGCGGCGACGCCGAGCAGGAATTCTTCACCGATGGGCTGACCGAGGACATCCTCACCGACCTGTCGCGCTTTCACGAGCTGTTCGTCATCTCGCGCAACACGTCGTTCAAGTACAAGGGCCAGGCGGTGGATGTGCGCAAGGTCGCGAAAGAGCTCGGCGTGCAGTACATCGTCGAGGGCAGCGTGCGCAAGGCCGGCAACCGGGTGCGGGTCAGCGTCCAGCTGATCGACGCGGAGCTGGACCGGCACCTGTGGGCGGAACGCTACGACCGCGAGCTCGACGACATCTTCGCCATCCAGGACCAGGTGACCTCGGCGATCGTTGCCACGCTTCCCGGGCGCGTCGCCGCCGCCGCGCACGACCGCGCCGAGCGCAAGCCGACCGGCAACATGGCGGCCTACGAATGTCTGCTGGCGGCCAAGGTGCTGCATCACCGCTCCAGCAGGGACGACAATGCGAAGGCGCAGCAGCTGGCCGAGCGGGCGATCGAGCTCGACCCGAAATACGGGCACGCCCACGCCTGGAAGGCCTGCATCCTCGGGCAGCAGATGGTCAACGCCTGGTGCGCGGACCCGATCAGCATGCGGCAGACGATCGAGCGCGAGCTCGAGATCGCCCTCGCCCTGGACGAGAACGACAGCGACGTGCAGCGAGTGCTCGCCGCGCTGCGCCTGTTGCAGAGGAATCACGACAAGGCGCAGTTCCACCAGCAGCGTGCGCTCAGCCTCAACCCCAATGACGACCTGATCGTGGTGCAGCACGGGGAGATCCTGACCTGGGTGGGCGAGCCGGAGCCCGGCATTCCCTGGATCCAGAAAGCCATGCGCCTGAATCCGTTTCATCCGCCTCGCTTCTGGAACCACCTGGGGCGCGCCTACTTCGTTGCCCGGCGTTATGGCGAGGCGGTGGAGGCCTTCAAGCGGATCGCGGCGCCCGACCAGTTCCACCATGCGTTTCTCGCCGCCTGCCATGCGCAGCTCGGCGATGCGGCCGCGTCGGCCCGCCACGCCGCCGAGGTGCTGGGCCTCAACCCGCAATTCACCTGGCGCGGCACGCTCGAACCCGTTCTTTACTACCAGCACGACCGCGATCTCGCGCACCATCGCGACGGCATTCAAAAAGCGGGACTTCCCGTCTAGCTAGCGTTTGCCGGCTACGGCCAGCAGCCGCTTGGCAGCCGCGTAGATCGGCACCTCGACCAGCAGCCCGCCGACCTTCACGCGCTCCTTGCCGGAGGCGCGCGCCTGTTCGAACGCCATGACGATCTGCCTTGCACGCGCAAGCTCTTTCTTCGAAGCTGAAAGAACGGCGTTGATCCCCTTCGCGTGGGACGGGTCGACCAAGCTCTTCATGCGGTAGCCCAGGCGCTTGGCGTAGCGAGCGTCCGCCGCGGCGCCTTTCGCGTCGCTGAAGGTATAGGGGCAGTCGATCGCCTCGACGCCGGCGGCGCGGCACTCGACGAGGAAGCGCGCGCGTACGTAGGCGAGTTCCTCGCCGCCGCGGCTGCGCCCGGTGCCGAGATCGGCAACCATGTCCTCGCTTGCCACCAGCATGGCCGAGATGCGCTTGCTGGCTTTTCCGATTTCATAACTATTCTTCAAACCGAGGGCCGATTCAATATTCGGCACCAGCTCGACCACGCCGCCGGTGGCTTTTTCCAGGGCAATGACCTGCTGGGGAACGGCGACCTTGGACATCATGATCAGGTCTGGCCGCGCGCCGATCACGCCGGCCAGGTCCTGGTGGCCGCAGGTCTCGAGGGGATTGACGCGCACCCCGGCGAGGGCCCCCGCCTTGCGCCACGAAGTAAGTGCCGCTTCCGAAAGCTCATAGGCCTTGGGACGCAGCTCGGGCGGCGTGAAGTCCTCCAACTCGAGGACGATGACATCGGCCCCGCTGCGGGCCGCGGCGGCATGCGCCTTTGGATCGGCACCCGGCACGAACAGCCAGGTGCGCCGCGCGTTCACGCCCGGTCGGTCGAGGACGCCGCCGACGGATAGCGCGCCGAGCCGTAGCGCACCACCAGGTTGGCGAACGCGAGCAGCAGGATCGCGCCCGCCACCATGACGATGCCCCAGTCGGGCGTGTGGTGCGACTGGATGTCGCCGATCAGCAGTCGCGTCAGCGCGGTGATCGCGACATAGATCAGGAAGCGCACCGGCATGTGGTTGGTCTTGAAGTAGATGCCGACCATGGCGCCGAGCTCGAGGTAGATGAACAGCAGCAGGATGTCCTCGATCGACGCGTGGCTCTTGCCGGTCGCCATGCCGGCGAAGGCGTACACCGCCGACCAGACGATGGCGGCGCCGATGGCGAACAGCGCCAGGTAGTGAAAGGCGTCCACCAGCAGCGTGCCGAGCCGGTTGGCGTGCTGGTGCAGCTTGCTGCTCGCTTGCCCGTCCATGCGTCCTCCCTCGTCGTCGTCAGAGCTGGTGCTGCGGATTCACCCGTTCCATCTTGCTGGCGAGCTTGTTGAGCGCGCTGATGTAGGCCTTGGCCGAGGCGACGATGACGTCGGTGTCGGCGCCGACGCCGTTGACGATGCGGCCGCCTTTCGACAGGCGCACCGTCACCTCGCCTTGCGATTCGGTGCCGGTCGTCACCGCGTTCACCGAGTAGAGCAGCAGCTCGGCGCCGCTGTTCGCCAGTTGCTCGATCGCCTTGAACGTCGCATCCACCGGTCCGTCGCCATGCGCCTCGGCTTTTTTCTCCTTGCCATTTTCGCTCATCACCAGCGAGGCGTGCGGTTTCTTGCCCATGCCGCTTTCCTGGCTCATGGTCACCAGCTTCCAGTGCTCCTCGCTCGAGAAGCCGGCCTGCTGCGACGCCAGCGCCTGGATGTCCTCGTCGAAGATCTGCGCCTTCTTGTCGGCCAGGTCCTTGAAGCGCTGGAAGGCCTTGTTGTAGTCCTCCTCGCTGTCGAGCTCGATGCCGAGCTCCTTGAGGCGCTGGCGGAAGGCGTTGCGACCCGAGAGCTTGCCGAGCACGATCTTGTTGGCGCTCCAGCCGACGTCCTCGGCGGTCATGATCTCGTAGGTCTCGCGCCACTTGATCACGCCGTCCTGGTGGATGCCGGAGGCGTGCGCGAACGCGTTGGCGCCGACCACCGCCTTGTTCGGCTGCACCACGAAGCCGGTGATCTGCGACACGAGGCGGGACGTAGGAACGATGTGTGTCGTATCTATTCTGGTATTTAACTTGAAAAAATCCTTTCGGGTGCGCAGAGCCATCACGACTTCCTCCAAAGACGTGTTGCCGGCGCGCTCGCCGAGCCCGTTGATCGTGCACTCGATCTGGCGCACGCCGCCGATCTGCACCGCGGCGAGGGAGTTGGCGACCGCCATCCCGAGGTCGTTGTGGCAATGCACCGACCAGACGGCCTTGTCGGAGTTCGGTATTTTTTCCCGCAATTTTTTGATGAATTCACCGAATTGCTGAGGCACGGCATAGCCGACGGTGTCCGGGATGTTGAGGGTCGTCGCGCCCTCCTTGATCACCGCTTCGAGCACGCGGCAGAGGAAATCGGGATCGGAGCGGCTCGCGTCCTCGGGAGAAAATTCGACATCCGGGCAGGCGTTTTTCGCGAAGCGCACCGAGAGCCGCGCCTGCTGGAGCACCTGCTCGGGGCTCATGCGCAGCTTCTTCTCCATGTGGATCGCGCTGGTGGCGATGACGGTGTGGATCCGCCAGGGCCCCTTCGCGTCCTTCAGCGCGTCGATGCCGCGCTGGATGTCGCGGTCGTTCGCCCGGCACAGGCCGGCCACGACCGAGTCCCTCACCACGCCGGCGACGGCGCGCACCGCCTCAAAGTCGCCGTTGGACGCGGCCGGGAAGCCCGCCTCGATGACGTCGACCTTCATGCGCTCCAGGGCGCGCGCGATGCGCAGCTTCTCGTCCTTGGTCATCGACGCGCCCGGGCTCTGCTCGCCGTCGCGCATGGTGGTGTCGAAGATGATCAGATTGTCTTTTTTCATGGTATTGCCCCTGGATAAGGATGGACCTGTCCCTGTCCGCCTTATGGGCGGAATGGGTGAAACCCGGGTTGTGGGAGGTTATTTTGTGCGCGCGGGGCGCAGCAGCAGCAGGCGGCCCAGCGCGAGGAGCGCCAGGGAGAGGAGTGCGGCAATAAGGGCCTGTTGCATGCCCCCACTATAGCTTTAGTCTTTCGCAATGACAAGAAAGGCATTGGAGCACCTCGAGGCCGGCCTGCCCGCGGCCTGGTACCGCGACCCGGCGCACTACGAGCGCGAGCTGGAGGCGTTCTGGTACGGCCGCTGGATCGCCGCCGCACGGGAGGAGGAAATCCCCTCCCCCGGCGACTGGCGGGTAGTAAGGATTGGATCTCAGGCCATTGTGCTTCTTAGGGGGAATGATCTTCAGATAAAAGCGTTTCACAACACCTGCCGGCATCGCGGCTCGATCCTGTGCACCCAGGACCAGGGGCACTTCGAAAGGAACCGGATCGTCTGCCCCTACCACTCGTGGACCTACGACCTTGCCGGCCAGCTGGTCGCCACGCCGCGGCGCATGGAGACGCCGGACTTCGACAAGAAGGACTTCCCGCTGCATGAGATCGGGGTGGATGTGTGGGGCGGGTATGTTTTTTTGCGGATCGACAAGAATTCGATTTCATTGAAGAAAGAAACCGCCGATTTACAAAAGAGATTTGAAAACTACGCATTCGAAAACCTGCGGATCGGCAAGCGCATCGTCGTCGACGTGCGCGCGAACTGGAAGCTGCTGGCCGAAAACTTCTCCGAGTGCTTCCACTGCCCGCCGGTGCACCCTGAGCTGTGCCGCGTGGTGACGGCTTACCAGGAAGCCGGTGCTTGGGGTTTGAAAAAGGGACTTCCGAAAAGTTCGGAATTCAAGCCTGGGGCGAAGACCCTGACGATGGATGGCACGTCACGCCTGCTGCCATTCAGGAATTTGAATGACGGAGAACGGCAAAAAATCTACATTCCCGCAATGCTGCCGCCGAACCTGTTCCTCAACGTGCAGCCCGACTACGTGAATTCGCACCTGATGTTTCCGACCGGGCCAGAGTCCGTGCGCCTCGTCTACGACTGGCTGTTCGACCCTGCGCACATGCCCGAGGGCGCGGACCTCGAGCACTACACGGCGCTGTGGGAGATCACCAACGCGCAGGACGCGCGCAACTGCGAATGGCAGCAGCAGGGCATCCATTCGCGAGCATTCGAGCACGGCGTCTATGTGCCGCAGGAGTTCGACTGCCACCGCTTCGCCGAATGGGTTCGCACGGTGTTGCGTAGCGAACATACGGAACGAATCCGGCGCGCCAGGATCAAATCAAGATGAAAACTTTTCTGACCGTGGCCTGCCTGGTCTTTGCGGCTGCAGCGAGCGCCGCGGGCCCCGTCTTCATCTACAAGTACCGAAGCGCGGACGGCAAGATGCAATACACCGATAAGCCCATCAAAGGCGGCGAGCTGATCGAGGCCTTCGAGTACACGCCTCCCGCGGCCGCGTCGCCGCGGCCCGATACCTCGAAGAGCGATGCCGCAGGCGAGCAACGCATCCGCAAGCATCTGTCGGACCTGGAAGTCGCCTGGGCCGAGGTGCAGGCATCGGGCAAGGCTCTCGCGGAAGCCGAGGCGCGCCGCGCCGCCGGAGTCGCGCCCGAAGACGGTGAAACACGTATGCTCGCCACGCCGGCAGTTCCCGCACCGACCACGACGGGAGGGCCGATGACGCTGCCGTCGGCAAATGATTCGCTCGGCACGCGACGCGGCGGCGGCAGAAGCCCGGCGTACTTCGAGCGGCAGGCGCGGCTGGAGGCGGTCGTCGAGGCGGCGCGCGCCCGGAACCAGGAGGCGTGGCGCCGCTACAACCAGCTGCGCTGAATCGGCCTCAGACCTGCTGCGGGCGCACGCGCTTGCCGAGGCCCCAGAGCACGTAGCCCGACACCGCGTAGCCCAGCACCAGCAGGAACAGCACCACCGGCGGCTTGAGGGAAATCACCGCCAGGCCGGCGGCAAACAGCGCCACCACCCAGAATGGCACCGCCTTTTTCAGGTTGATTTCCTTGAAGCTGTAGAACGGCAGGTTGGTGACCATGGTGATGCCGGCGAACATGGTGACCGCCCAGGCAATCACGGAGAGCCACAGCTCGCGGTCGATGCCGAGATCGTCGAATACCCACACCAGGCCGGCGACCAGGGCCGCCGCCATCGGGCTCGACAGGCCCTGGAAGTAGCGCTTGTCGACTACGTCGATGTTGGTATTGAAGCGCGCCAGGCGCAGCGCAGCGCCGGCGCAGTAGACGAAGGCGGCGATCCAGCCGAGCTTGCCCATGCCCTTGAGCGCCCACTCGTAGACCACCAGCGCGGGCGCGGCGCCGAAGCAGACCATGTCTGAAAGGCTGTCGTACTGCGCGCCGAATTCGCTCGTCGTGTGCGTCAGCCGCGCCACGCGGCCATCGAGCCCGTCGAGCACCATCGCCACGTAGATGGCGATCGCCGCGAACTCGAACTTGCCGTTCATCGCCTGCACGATGGCGTAGAAGCCGGCGAACAGCGCCGCGGTGGTGAACAGGTTGGGCAGCAGGTAGATGCCGCGCCGGCGCAAATCGCCCACGCGCCGCGCGAAATTCGGCCGCGGCTGCTCCTGGACCTGCTCGAATTCCTCCATCTCACCCATGCGACGCGAGCCTCGCGAGGACGGATTCAGCAGCGTACACCTTGTCACCGAGGGCTGCTTGCGGCTCGGCATCGAGCGGCAGGTAGACGTCGACCCGCGAGCCGAAGCGGATGAAGCCGTAGCGCGCGCCGCGCAGCAGGCTCGCGCCTTCGGCGACGTAGCACAGGATGCGCCGCGCGATCAAGCCGGCCACCTGAACGCAGGTGACGTCCGCCCCGCCGGCGCTGCGCAGCCACAGCACGTTGCGCTCGTTCTCGAGCGAAGCCTTGTCCAGCGCCGCATTGAGAAAGCTGCCGGGGTGGTACCAGCGCCCCTTGACCGTGCCATCGACCGGCGAGCGATTGGAGTGCACGTTGAACACGTTCATGAACACCGAAATCTTGAGCGCGTCGCGGTCGAGGTAAGGGTCGCGCGACTTGCCGACGAAAACGATGCGGCCGTCGGCGGGCGAGACCACCGCCCGCGGATCATCGGGAACCTCACGCGCCGGGTCGCGGAAAAACTGCAGGATGAAGACGGAGGCGGCCCAGAAAGGCAGAGACCACCACCAACCGAGAAAAAAAGCGATGAGAATTGAAACGGCAAGAGCAATTCCCAGAAAAAGCCAACCTTCCCTTGCAACGACGGGGTGCGGGTAAGGCGGCTTCACCGCTACTTCTGCTCTTCCTTCAGCCGCTCGGAGTCCTGGCCGCCCTGCTGCATCAGGTTGCCGACCTTGGAGCTGACGCTATCGATGGTCTGCTTCGGCCGGTCGCCGACGCGCTTGGCGGCCTCTTTTTCCGCGGACATATCGCATCCGGATACGGAAGTAACCAACGCAATCGCCAAAAAAACGCTGCTAATTCTTGGAAGTGTCGACAAGGCGGTTCCTCCTGATCCAGGGCATCATTTCGCGAAGCCGGCCGCCGACTTTCTCGATCGGCAGCTCGGCGGTCATGCGCCGGCGCGACAGTAGCGTCGGCGCCCCGGCGCGGTTCTCCAGCACGAATTCCTTGGCGTATTCGCCCGACTGGATGCGCGCCAGCACTTCCTTCATGCGCTCGCGCGTGCCCTTGTCGATGATCTTCGGCCCGCTGGTGTACTCGCCGTATTCGGCGTTGTTGGAGATCGAGTAGTTCATGGTGCCGATGCCGCCCTCGTACATCAGGTCGACGATCAGCTTGAGCTCGTGCAGGCACTCGAAATAGGCCATCTCCGGCGCATAGCCCGCTTCGACCAGCGTGTCGAAGCCCGCCTTCACCAGCTCGACGCAGCCGCCGCACAGCACGGTCTGCTCGCCGAAGAGGTCGGTCTCGGTCTCCTCGCGGAAATTGGTCTCGATGATGCCCGCCTTGCCGCCGCCGATGGCCGCGGCGTAGGACAGCGCCACGTCGCGCGCCTTCTTCGACGCATTGCGGTGCACCGCGATCAGCATCGGCACGCCGCCGCCGGCAGCGTAGGTGGAACGCACCGTGTGACCCGGCGCCTTGGGCGCCACCATCCACACGTCGAGATCGGCGCGCGGCTGGATCAAGCCGTAGTGGATGTTGAAGCCGTGCGCGAAGGCGAGCGAAGCGCCCTTCTTGATATTAGGCTCGATGGATTCCTGGTACACCTGCGCATGGTGCTCGTCGGGCAGCAGCACCATGACGATGTCGGCGCCCTTGATGGCGGCGGCCATCTCGGCCACCTTGACGCCGCCCTTTTTCGCCTTGTCCCAGGAGGCGCCGCCCTTGCGCAGCGCCACGGTGACCTTGATGCCGGAGTCCTGCAGGTTCTGCGCGTGCGCGTGACCCTGCGAGCCGTAGCCGAGGATGGTGACCTTCTTGCCCTTGACGAGCGAAAGGTCGGCGTCCTTGTCGTAATAGACCTTCATATTTTTTTCCTCAGACCTTTAGAACTCTGTTGCCGCGTCCGATGCCGCTGGCCCCGGTGCGCACCGTTTCCACGATGGACGCGGGGTCGAGCGACTGGATGAACGCGTCGAGCTTGGCGCCGTCGCCGGTCAGCTCGATGGTGTAGGTGTTGTCGGAGACGTCGATGATGCGGCCGCGAAAGATATCGGCGGCGCGCTTCATGTCTTCGCGCTCCTTCTGGCCGGCCTTGACCTTGATCAGCATCAGCTCGCGCTCGATGTGCTCGGCTTCCGAGAGGTCCACCACCTTGACCACCTCGATCAGCTTGTTCAGCTGCTTGGTGATCTGCTCCACCACGTCGTCCGAGCCGGAGGTGACGATGGTCATGCGCGACATCGAGGCGTCCTCGGTCGGCGCCACCGTCAGCGACTCGATGTTGTAGCCGCGTGCCGAGAACAGCCCGGCGATACGCGACAGCGCCCCGGCCTCGTTCTCGACCAGAATCGAGACGATATGGCGCATCAGCGCATGTCTCCTACAAATCCTCGGACAGGATCATTTCCGTGATCCCCTTGCCGCCGGGAATCATCGGATAGACGTTTTCGGCCTGGTCGGTGATGAAGTCGAGGAACACCAGCTCGCTCTTGCGCGAGAAGGCTTCCTTCAGCGCGCCTTCCACGTCGGCCGGCTGGTCGATCAGCATGCCGCGGTGCCCGTAGCCCTCCGCGAGCTTGACGAAATCGGGCAGCGCGTCCATGTAGGACTCGGAGTAGCGGTTGCCGTGGAAGAACTGCTGCCACTGGCGCACCATGCCCATGTACTTGTTGTTGAGGTTGATGATCTTGATCGGCAGCCGGTACTGCTTGCAGGTCGACAATTCCTGCAGGCACATCTGGATCGACGATTCGCCGGTGACGCAGGCCACCGTCGCCCCGGGGTTGGCGAGCTGCGCGCCCATCGCCGCCGGCAGGCCGAAGCCCATGGTGCCGAGGCCGCCGGAGTTGATCCAGCGCCGCGGCTGGTCGAACTTGTAGAACTGCGCCGCCCACATCTGGTGCTGGCCGACGTCCGAGGTGACGAACGCGTCGCCTTGCGTGACTTCATAGAGCTTCTCGAGCACGAACTGCGGCTTGATGATTTTCGACTTGCGGTCGTACTTGAGGCAGTCCTTCGCGCGCCACTGGTCGATCTGCGCCCACCAGGCCTTGATGTCCTGGGTCTTCGCCCCTTTCAACAGCTTCGACAGATCATCGAGGACATCCGGAATGTTGCCGACGATCGGCACATCGACCTTCACCCGCTTCGAGATCGACGATGGATCGATGTCGATGTGGATGATCTTGCGCGGATTCTGCGCGAAGTGCGCCGGGTTGCCGATGACGCGGTCGTCGAAGCGCGCGCCGATCGCGAGCAGCACGTCGCAGTGCTGCATCGCCATGTTGGCTTCGTAGGTGCCGTGCATGCCGAGCATGCCGAGGAACTGCGGGTCCGTCGCCGGGTAGGCGCCCAGGCCCATCAACGTATTCGTGACCGGAACGCCGAGCTGTTTTATTAAATCTTTTAATTGAGCAGAAGAATTCGACAGCACGACGCCGCCGCCGGTGTAGACCATCGGGCGCTTCGCTTCGAGCAGCAGCTGCGCCGCTTTCTTGATCTGGCCGGCGTGCCCCTTGCGCACCGGGTTGTACGAGCGCATCGACACCTCGTCAGGGTAGACGAATTCGCACTGCGCTTGCGTGACATCCTTCGGGATGTCGACCACCACCGGCCCGGGGCGGCCCGTGGTGGCGATGTGGAAGGCCTTCTTGATGCTCGAGGCGAGGTCCTTGACGTCCTTCACCAGCATGTTGTGCTTGACGATCGGGCGCGTAATGCCGACCGTATCGCATTCCTGGAAGGCGTCGAGGCCGATGGCGTGCGTCGGCACTTGGCCGGTCAGCACGACCATCGGGATCGAATCCATGTACGCGGTGGCGATGCCGGTCACGGCGTTGGTGACGCCGGGACCCGAGGTCACCAGGCAGACGCCGACTTTCCTCGAGGAGCGCGAGTAGCCGTCCGCCGCGTGCGCCGCTCCCTGCTCGTGGCGCACCAGCACGTGCTTCACCTTGTCCTGCTTGAAGAGCTCGTCGTAGATGAACAGCACCGCGCCGCCGGGATAGCCAAAGACGTACTCCACGCCCTCTTCCTGGAGGCAGCGCACAACGATTTCGGCGCCGGAGATGGCGGTGGTCTTGACGCGGTCCATGAAGGCCAAAAAGCGTTGAAAACCATGATGGTAACATCGTCGGCACCAAATCAGCCCCGCAGAGGGTCATCTGGCATCGCGTAGCGAGCTTTCCGCATTCCTGGAGGGGGTGGAACGGCGGGCATTCAAGCAGGCAATGTTCGCCGTGCGCGAGCAGGAAGCCGCGCTGGACATCGTGCAGGACGCGATGCTGCGCCTGTCGGAGAAGTACGGCCACCGACCGGCGGCCGAGCTGCCGCTGCTGTTCCACCGCATCATGCAGAACGCCATCCGCGATTGGTTCCGGCGGCAGAAGGTGCGCTCGACGTGGACCACGCTTCTTTCGTCGCTTTCCCCCGGACGCGGCGAGGACGAGGATCAGGATCCGCTGGATACCCTGCAGCCGGCGGAAGGGTCACCCGCCCAGGAGGCGCCGGGCGATCGCCTGGAGCAGGCTCAAGTGCTTGAAATCATTGAGCAAGAAATTACCCGCTTGCCAGCGCGTCAACGACAGGCTTTCATCATGCGTTACTGGGAGGAACTGGACGTCGCCGAGACCGCGAAGGCTATGGGCTGCTCCGAGGGTAGCGTAAAAACGCACTGCTCCCGGGCGGCTCACGCATTGGCCGTTGCGCTCAAGGCACGCGGTATCACGCTATGAACGAGACCTCTTTCGGCAACCGGATCCGCCACCTCCTCAACCAGGGGCTCACGCTCGACCGGGCCGCCGCCGACCGCCTGCGCGCCGCGCGCGAGTTGGCGCTCGCCCGCAAACGGGGCGAGCTAAAACCGGTACTCGCCTGGGCCGACAACGTGCTCGGCGGGTTCGGCGGCTGGAGCGGGCTGTCGCTGCGCCTGCTGGCACCGTTCGTCGCCCTCGTCATCGGCGCCTCCGCGGTCTACACCTGGCAACAGAAGCAGCTGGCCGCCGAGGTCGAGGAAATCGACGCCCAGCTGCTGACCGACGAGCTGCCGATCGACGCTTATCTCGACCGCAATTTCCAGAACTGGCTGAAAAAGCGCCTGACGGAAGAATGAACCGCGTCCTGCTCGCCATCCTGGTGCTTTGCCTCGCGGCCGGCGCCGCGATGGCGCAGCCGAAGAAGCCCGCCACCGCCTCGCGGCCGGCCTGGGCCGAGCTCACCGTCGAGCAGCAGAAGGTCCTCTCGCCCCTCAAGACCGACTGGGATGCGCTCGACCGCGAGCGCAAGCTCAAGTGGATCGGCATCGCCAAGCGCTATCCGGCGATGAAGCCGGCGGAGCAGGCCCGCGTGCAAAAGCGCATGCAAACCTGGGCCAAGCTCACGCCGGAACAGCGCCGCCAGGCGCGCGAAACCTACAAGCAGCTCGCCAAGCAGCCGCCCGAGCAACGCGGCAAGTTGCGCGACAAGTGGGCGGAATACCAGCGCCAGCAGCCGGCGCCCGCGCCACGCGAGCTGCCCGAGGCGCCGGATTCCGCGAAAGAAGCGGCGGAAGCCGAGTCCTCGGACGCACCGACCATCCCCGCCTCGCCGGGACACTGACCCGCCGGTGACCCCCGGCCTCGCGCGGCGCCTCGCAGCGATGTTCTACGAGGCGTTGCTGCTCCTCGCAGTGGCCTTCTTTGCCGGTTCCCTCTTCCTCTTCGCCAGCGGCGGCCACGACGCCACCTCGGGCTGGTACCGCTTCGCGCTGCAGGCCACGCTCGCCCTCACCTTTGCCGCCTACTTCCTATGGTGCTGGCTGCGTGGCGGCCAGACCCTGCCGATGAAAGCCTGGAAAATCCGCCTGGTCGACGTTACGCCGCGCAAGGCAGTCTTGCGTTTTTTTTACGGATTGCTTCTGCTGCCCACGGGGATATCGCTGCTGTGGGCGTTGTTCGATCGCGACAAGCAGTTTCTGCACGACCGGCTGGCCGGCACCCGCCTTATCTTCGTTCCACCCACCACATCATAAGCAGCGCCGAGAGCAGGAACGCCGCGCTCGGCATCGCGGCGGCGGCCACCGGCGGCCAGTTCTGCAGCAAGCCGATGTGCGCAAACAGGTTGTTCAGCATGTGGAAGAAAATGCCGAGCATGATGCCGAGGAACACCTTGACGCCGACCATCCCGGCGCGCGCCTGCATGTAGGCGAAAGGCAGCGCGAGCGCCATCATCACCAGCGTGGCGATCGGGTAGAAGAGCTTCTTCCACAGCGCGATCTCGTAGCGCTCGGTTTTCTGCCGGTTGCCCGCCAGGTGCTCCATGTACTTGTACAGCGCCCAGACCGACATGCGCTCGGGGCGCACCACCAGCGCGTCGAGCAGCTCCGGGCTGACGCGCGAGTGCCACTGCGTCTCCTCGTGCCGCGCGGTGTGCGGGCCGTCGGGGTCGTAGCGCGTCTCGATCACGTCGGTGAGCTTCCAGACGCCCTTGCCGGAGTAGTCCGCGCTCTGCGCCGAGGTCAGCTCGCGCAGGCGGTAGTCGGCGTCGAATTTGTAAATCAGGACGCCGTCGAGATGGTCGGTGTGCAGCGCCGTGCGCACGTTGATGAATGCCCCCTCGTCCTTGAGCCACAGGCCGGAGCGCAGGTCCTGGCCGATCAGGGTGCTGAGCGCGCGCTGGCGGATCTTCTGCCCGGTCTCCTCGGCGATCGGCGCGCCCCACTCGCCGATGACAAAGGTGGCCACCGCGAAGAGCAGGCCGATCTTGCCCAGCGCCGCGGCGGCGCGCGCCGGCGAAAGGCCCGAGGCGCGCATCACGGTGTATTCCGAATTATTGGCCAGATGCGAGAGCACGTAGAGCGTGCCGATCAGCACCACCACGGGGAATAGCTCGTAGGCATGCGCCGGTATCGACAGCAGCACCACCGTGAACACCTGCTTCAGGTGGTATTCGCCGCGGCCGACCTCGGCCAGCTCGCCGATCAGGTCGAAGAAGGCGAACAGCGCCAGGAATCCCAGCAGCACGAAACCGACCGCGGCGAAAATCAGGCGCGCCAGGTAGCGCTCGAGCGTCGGCAGTTTCTGCAACATCGCGCTAGCGGCCCAGTCGCAGCCGCAGCAGCTGCATGCGCTGCGCGAACATGGCGACCAGCAGAATCACCATGCCGGCATGCACCAGCCACCAGCCGACGCCGAAGTCGAGCCGTCCGATCGTCACGCGCGCCTGGCTCACCGACAGCAGGTTGGAGTACACGACGTAGGTCAGCAGCGCGAACAGCAGGTTGGCCGAGGCGCCGGCGCGCGGATTGACGAAGCTCATCGGGATGGCGAGCATCACCAGCACCAGCGAGGAAATCGGCACGCCGAAGCGCCACACCAGCTCGCCGAGGTTGGGCGCAGTCGGATTCGCAATCAGCGCGAGGGTCGGCAGATTGCGGTTGGTGGCGGCCGGCTCGCCGCCCTCGCGCGTCTCGATGCGCGCGGCGAAACGCTCGAATTCGGTGACGCGGTACTGCACGTCGCCCGGCGCGCCGTCGTAGCGCCGGCCGTGCTCCAGCACCAGGAAACGGTCGCCGTTCGGCGCCGCCTCGGTGCGCCCGGTGCGGCTCATGCTGACGCCCTGCTTGCCCTGGTGCGTCGCGCTGAGGAACACGTTCTGCACGCTCGACTCGTCGCCGGACACCGACTCGACGAAAAATACCCGCTGGCGATTGGAGGTCTCGCCGAACACGCCCGGGCTGACGCGCGAGACGTCGTCGCGCGCATCGATGCGCGAGGCATACTGCGCGCCCATTTCAGCGGCCCACGGCGAAATGAAGATCGACAGCGCCGTGATCACCGCGATCAGCGGCGCGGCGAACATCAGCACCGGCTTCAGCCAGGCGGTGAGCGGCAGCCCGGCGCCGAACCAGATCACCATCTCCGAATCGCGCCAGCTGCGCGTCAGCGTCATCAGCACCGAGATGAACATGGTGAGCGACAGCAGCACCGGCAGCGCGCCGAGCGCGAAGAAGCCGAGGAAGGCGAACACGGCGTCGCTGGGAATCTTGCCGCCGGCCGCCTGGCCGAGCAGCCGGATCAGGCGCACCGTCAGCGCGATGGCGAACAGCGCCATGAACACCGCGCCCGCGAGTCCGGCGAATTCCCTCAGCAGCGCCCGGTGGAAGATCATGCGATACTTTCGTCATGGAATTTAGCATAAAGACGCAGTCAGCCGAGGCTGCCAGGAGCGGTTGCATCGTCGCCGGCGTCTACGCCGGGAATGAACTCACGCCCGCGGCGAGCCGCATCGACCGCGCCTCGCGCGGCGCGCTGCGCAAGGCGCTCGGCGATCTGTCGGGCAAGCCCGGCTCGACGCTGCTGCTGCGCGCGCTGCCGGGCGTGGGCGCCGAGCGCGTCCTGCTGGTGGGGCTGGGCGCGCGCGGCGAGCTCAACGAGGCGCATTACCGCGATGCGGTGCGCGGCGCGGCCGGCGCGCTACGCGAACTCGGCGCGCGCGATGCCGTGCTTTACCTCGTCGACCTGCGCGTACGCTCGCGCACGCTGGCGTGGAACCTGCGCCATGCGGTGCTCGTCCTGCGCGAGGCCTTCTACCGCTTCGACCAGCTCAAGACGCAGAAGAAGGCGCCGGCCGCGGCATTGCAACAGATCATTTTCCCCCTGGTAAAGAATTCCGAGCTGCAGCAGGCCCTTGGCGAAGCCGTCGCCACCGCCGACGGCATCGACCTGGCGAAGACGCTGGGCAACCTGCCCGCCAACATCTGCACGCCCAGCTACCTGGCCGAGGAAGCGAAGAAGCTCGCGCGCCAGTTCAAGCTCGGCATCGAGGTGCTCGAGCGGCGCGACATGGAAAAACTCGGCATGGGCGCGCTGCTCGCGGTGACGCAGGCGTCGCAGCAGCCGCCCAAGCTGATCGTGCTGCGCTATGCGGGCGCCGCCAAGAGCAAAAAACCCCTGGCGCTGGTCGGCAAGGGCATCACCTTCGACACCGGGGGCATTTCGCTCAAGCCCGCCGGCGACATGGACGAGATGAAGTTCGACATGTCGGGCGCCGGCAGCGTGCTCGGCACGCTGCGCGCGCTCGCCGGCATGAAGGCGCCGGTGAACGTGGTCGGCATCATCCCGACCTGCGAAAACATGCCCGGCGGACGCGCCACGCGCCCCGGCGACGTGGTGACGACCCTGTCGGGCCAAACCGTCGAAATCCTCAACACCGACGCCGAGGGCCGCCTGATCCTGTGCGACGCCCTCACCTACGCCGGCCGCTTCGAACCCGACGCGGTGGTCGACATCGCCACCCTCACCGGCGCCTGTGTCATCGCCCTCGGCCACGTGGTCAGCGGCCTGTTCGCCAACGACCAGAAGCTCGCCGACGAGGTGGCTGCGGCCGGCGACGACGCCTGGGACCGCGTGTGGCAGATGCCGATGCACGAGGACTACCAGGAACAGCTGCGCTCCAACTTCGCCGACATGGCCAACATCGGCGGGCGACCCGCCGGCTCCATCACCGCGGCTAGCTACCTCGCGCGCTTCGCGCGCAAGCTGCGCTGGGCACACCTCGACGTCGCGGGCACGGCCTGGAAGAGCGGGCGCGACAAAGGCTCCACCGGCCGCCCGGTGCCGCTGCTGGTGCGCCTGGCCCTGCGCCGCGCCGGCAGAAAATGACGAGCATCGATTTCTATTTCAATGCGGACGACCGTCTGCAGGTCGCCTGCCGCCTCGCCGGCAAGGCACTGGCGCAAAAAAAGCGCGTGCTGATCTACGCCCCGGAGGCCGACACGGCGAGCCGCATCGACCGCTTGCTGTGGACCTGGCCGGCGACCGGCTTCGTGCCGCATTGCGCGGCGGCCGATCCGCTCGCCGCCGAGACGCCGGTGCTGATTGCCGCCGATGCCGATTCGCCTGCCGACTGCGAAGTGCTGCTCAACCTGTCGGCGGGCTGCCCGCCGCATTTCGAGCGCTTCGAGCGGCTGCTCGAAGTGGTGGGCGCCGACGCTGCCGAGCGCGAGTCCGGCCGCGGCCGCTACCGCCACTACCGCGACCGCGGCTACGCCATCGCCAACCACGACCTCGCCGCCGGG
This sequence comes from Burkholderiales bacterium, assembly GCA_036394595.1. Classification (GTDB taxonomy): domain Bacteria; phylum Pseudomonadota; class Gammaproteobacteria; order Burkholderiales; family SG8-39; genus SCGC-AG-212-J23. Next base: position 33,180 of record DASWEU010000049.1, read on the forward strand.
GGCTCGAGTCATGAGTGAACCGGATCCCAAGGACCCCAACCCGCTGGTGCGCCGGGTCGACGCACTGCTGCGCCGCCGGCAGGACCCGGGCCACGAAGGCGAGGTGCCGGTACTCACCCAGATCGTGCAGGATGAGGCGCGCCGCGCGCGCGCGGTCGATTCGGCCGCGCTCGAGGCGCTGGCGCGCGAGCTCGAGCGCGCGGTGCTCGCGCGGCTCGGGCCGGAAGTCGAGCGCGTCATTCAGGAACGCCTCGGCCGCACCCTGAACGAGGTGCTGGCGAGGGCGCTCGAGCGAGCGCGCGCCGATCTGACCGGCAGCGTCACGCAGATGGTGCGCGAGGCGGTCGCCGCCTCGGTGGCGCACGCGCTCGCCCCGCCGAAGCAAGACTGAAGGTGCTCGACAAGAGCTTCGACCCCGCGGCGATCGAGCAGCGCTGGTACCGGCGCTGGGAAAGCGCCGGCCGGTTCCGCCACCGGGCTGCGGCCAAACCGGCGTACTGCATCCAGCTGCCGCCGCCCAACGTCACCGGTACGCTGCACATGGGCCACGCCTTCCAGCAGACGCTGATGGACGCGCTGGTGCGCTATCACCGCATGCGGGGCTTCAATACCAACTGGGTCGTCGGCACCGACCATGCCGGCATCGCCACCCAGATCGTGGTCGAGCGCCAGCTCGAGCAGGAGGGCAAGAACCGGCACGCCCTCGGCCGCGAGAAGTTCCTTGAGCGCGCCTGGGCCTGGAAGCAGGAGTCGGGCTCGACCATCACGCGCCAGATGCGCCGCCTCGGCGCCTCCTGCAACTGGGAAAATGAGTACTTCACGATGGACGAGAAGATGTCTCGATCCGTCATTGAAGTTTTTGTTTCTTTATTTGAACAAAAACTTGTCTATCGTGGAAAGCGTCTGGTCAACTGGGACCCGGTGCTCGGCACCGCGGTGTCCGACCTCGAAGTCGACACCGAAGAAACGATGGGCACCATGTGGCAGATCGTCTACCCTTTCGTCGACGGCCCGCAGGACACACCGGCTGGACGGCTGCGCGGCATGACCATCGCCACCACGCGACCCGAGACCATGCTGGCCGACGGCGCGGTCGCGGTGCATCCCGAGGATCCGCGTTACCGGCACCTGGTCGGCAAGCGGGTCATCCTGCCGCTTTGCGACCGCAACATCCCGATCGTTGCCGACACCATGGTCGAGCGCGACTTCGGCACCGGCTGCGTCAAGATCACCGGCGCGCACGACTTCAACGACTACGGCGCGGCGCTGCGCCACAAGCTGCCCCTGATCGTGATCTTCACGCTCGACGCCAAGATCAACGAAAACGGGCCGAAGCAGTTTCAGGGCATGGACCGCTACGTGGCGCGCAAGGCCGTGGTAGCGCAGCTCGAGCGCGACCAGTTCCTCGTCAAGGCCGAGCCGCACAAGATGCAGCTGCCCAAGTCGGGGCGCACCGGTGTGGTGGTCGAGCCGATGCTGACCGATCAGTGGTTCGTGAAGATGGACGGCCTGGCCAAGGACGGCCTCGACGTGGTCGCCCGCGGCGAGGTGAAGTTCTTCCCCGAGCACTGGACGATCACCTACAACCAGTGGCTGGAGAAGATCCAGGACTGGTGTATCTCGCGCCAGCTGTGGTGGGGCCACCAGATACCGGCCTGGTACGACCAGAGCGGCAACATCTTCGTCGCGCGCACCGAGAAGGAAGCGCGAGAAAAAGCCGGGGGCAAGGCGCTGAAAAGGGACCCGGACGTCCTTGACACCTGGTTCTCCTCTGCCCTGGTGCCGTTCAGCTCGCTCGGCTGGCCGGACAAGACCCCGGAGCAGGACGCCTTCCTGCCCTCCTCGGTGCTGGTCACCGGCAACGACATCATTTTCTTCTGGGTGGCGCGCATGATCATGATGACGCGCCATTTCACCGGCAAGGTGCCGTTCCGCGACGTCTACATCAATGCCATCGTGCGCGACGCCGAGGGCGAGAAGATGTCCAAATCCAAGGGCAACACGCTCGACCCCCTCGACCTGCTCGACGGCATCGATCTGGATTCGCTGTTGAACAAATCCACCAGCGGACTGCTGAAGAGCGAGCATCGGAAGAAAATCGAGTCTTACGTCCGCGGCCACTACCCGAACGGCATCCAGCCCTACGGCGCGGATGCGGTGCGCTTCACTTTCGCTTCGCTCGCCAGTTTCTCGATCACGCTCAATTTCGACCTCAGCCGCTGCGAGGGCTACCGCAACTTCTGCAACAAGCTCTGGAATGCCACCCGCTTCGTCCTGATGAACATCGAGGGCAAGGACTGCGGCCTGGACGAGAAGGCGCCGGTCGAGCTTTCGGTATGGGACCGATGGATCATCAGCACGCTGCAACGCACCGAAGCCGAGGTGGAAACCGCTTTCGCCGAGTACCGCTTCGACAATGTCGCCAGCGCCCTCTACCGCTTCGTCTGGGACGAGTACTGCGACTGGTACGTCGAGATCGCCAAGGACCAGCTCGCCAAGGGCAACGAAGCCGAGCAGCGCGGCACGCGCCGCACGCTGGTGCGCGTGCTGGAGACGGCGCTGCGCCTCGCCCACCCGGTGATCCCGTTCATCACCGAAGAGCTGTGGCAGACGGTTGCGCCGCTCGCCGGGAAGAAGGGCGAGACCATCATGCTGGCGCCCTACCCCAAGAGCCAGCCCGAGAAAATCGACGCGGCAGCCGAGCAGGAAGTTGCGCTGGCCAAGCAGATCGTCAATGCCGGACGGAATTTGCGCAGTGAAATGAAAATTCCGCCGAAAGACCGAATTACCTTGTATGCGACAGGAGAAATCAGCGCCACGAGCACTGCCGCGCTAGTCACTCTAGTTCGGGTTTCCGATCTAAGAATCGTGAAGGAACTGCCCTCGACCAATTCTCCCGTTGCCGTGGTCGGGTCCCACCGCCTGATGCCGCAGGTCGAAATCGACCCGCGGGCGGAGCGCGCACGCCTGGGCAAGGAGATCGCGCGCCTCGATGGCGAGATCGCCAAGGCGAAAGCCAAGCTCGGCAATGCCTCGTTCGTGGAACGCGCGCCTGCCAAGGTGGTCGAACAGGAGAAGCAGCGACTGGCGGGATTCGAGGCCACCCTGGACAAACTCAAGCAGCAGCTCGGCAAACTCTGAGCCTCCCGCCGGCCCTGCGGTGCCTGGCGTACCGCGACTTCCGCCTGTTCTTCATCGGCCAGGGCGTATCGCAGCTTGGCACCTGGCTGCAGCTCATCGCCACCAGCTGGCTGGTCTATCACCTATCGGGCTCGACCTTGATGCTGGGTCTCGCCGCCTTTGCGCTGCAGATTCCCTTCCTGGTGCTTGCGCCGCTCGCCGGGGTACTGGTCGATCGCTACGACCGCCGTCGCGTATTGATCGTCACCAATTCGATTGCCGCCGTCCAGGCGGTCGCCATGTTCGCGGTGGTGGCGTTCGGCGTGGTGCAGCCCTGGCACCTGGTCGCCGGTAACCTGGTGCTCGGCATCGTGAATGCCTGCGACGCGCCGGCGCGCCAGTCGATCCTGATCCAGCTGGTGGGCGGCCGGCAGGACCTGCCCAATGCCATTGCCCTCAATTCGGTGATGATGAACGGCGCACGCTTCATCGGCCCGACGCTCGGCGGCGCGCTGATCGGCGCCTTCGGCGAGAAATGGGGCTTCGGTCTCAACGTGCTGTCCTATTTCGGCATGCTGACCGCGCTGTCGCGCATCCCGAGCGTGGCGCGCCCTGCCGTGCCGCGCGCAGGCGGCCTGTTCGAGCAGCTGGCCGACGGCGCACGCTACGCCTACGGCTTCCTGCCGGTGCGCGCCGCGCTGCTGCTGGTGTCGGCAACCAGCCTCACCGTCGGCTCCTACGTGGCGATGATGCCCTGGTTCGCGCGCGAAGCTTTCCACGGCGATTCCAGCACCCTTGGCCTGCTGCTCGGCGCGGCGGGATTCGGCGCCGTGACCGGCATGGCCTACCTCGCGCTGCGCCCCAGCGTGCGCGGGCTGCTGCGCGTCATCGGCTGGTCGGCGGCGATCGGCGGCGCGGCGCTGGTCGTCTTCGCTCTGTCGAAGACTTTGTGGACGGCGCTGCCGGCGCTCCTCTTCATCGGCATGGGCCTGATCCTGACCGCCGCCTCGACCAACACGGTGCTGCAGTCGATCGTGCCCGATGAGCTGCGCGGGCGCGTTGCCGCGCTCTACGTCATGTCCTTCATCGGCGTGGCGCCGCTTGGCGCGCTCGCCACCGGCTGGCTCGCGCAGCACGCCGGACCGCCGGCGACGCTTGCGGGCTGCGGACTTGCCGCGCTCGCCGCGGCCGGCGCCTATGCCGCGGCGCTGCCTGCAATCCGGCGCGAGATCCGTCCGCTCTACGAAAAAATCGGAATCTAGGCCAGCGCGTAGTCGACGCGCTCGGCAGCGGTCGGCCACGAATGGTCGAACTGCCAGCCGTGCTGGGCCTCGAGGCGCTGGCGGAATGCGTCCTCAAGTTCGCGCGAAGGCGTGACTGCGAAGGCTTCCGGAAAACGCAGCAGGAAGGCCGAGGCGACGACGACACATTCGCCGACCGTGCGCACGCTGGCCTCGCTGATCTTCCGGCCATACAACCAGACTTCCCCGCCGTCGAGGTAGGCCGCATAGCCGAACTGGCGGTAGGTCGCGATCGCGGCCGTCAGTCCCCAGGGCAGCCAGCGCGTCGCCCGTCCCGGAGCGCGCTTGAGCGGCGTGACCAGCGCGAACAGGTAATGCCGCTCGGCCTGCGCCCACACGAGAATCGGATGCGAACGATCGCGCTGCGCCAGCGCAAGACGCGAGCAGGCGATATCGAATTCCGGCTGCTCGATTTTTCCGAAGCGGATCCAGCGCGCATTCATGGCCCGATTATTCCATCTTTCTACAGCTCGATGTCTTCGCGGATGGCGGCGATTCCCGCCGCGGCGCAGGCATCGTCTTCCTTGCCGCCGGGCGCTCCGGATACGCCGATGGCGCCCAGCAGCGCACCGCCCGCCTCGATCATCAGGCCGCCGCCGACCGCGGCGACGCCCGGCCGGTTGCGGATGCCGCTCTGCGGGCGCCCCGGCTGCGTAGCTTCCGCCAGCTGCGTCGTGTTGGTGCGAAAGCTCACCGCCGTGTAGGCCTTGGCGCTCGCCATATCCACGGTATGCGGGCCGGCAAAACGGTCGCGCAGCAGCACCTGCACCACACCCATGCGATCGACGACCGCGATGGCGGCCTGGTAGCCGCCGTCGCGGCATTTCTGGAGCGCCGCCTGCGCCGCTTTCAACGCGGTTTCGGGTGTCAGGACCTTGACCGCAAAAGTGGCGTCGGCGGCATTGGCCGTCAACGCCGAAAAACAGCACAGTACAAAAAAGCTTCTCACTTCTTCTTCATGAAAAAAGTGAACTCCTTGCTGGCTTCGGCGTGCGACAGCAGCTCGTGGCCGGTCTGCTTCGAGAAGGTCTGGAAATCGCGCACCGCGCCCGGATCGGTGGCGAGCACCTTGAGCACCTGGCCCGACTGCAGGTCCGCCAGCGCTTTCTTGGTCCGCAGGATCGGCAGCGGGCAGTTGAGCCCACGCGCGTCCAGTTCCTTGTCGAAGTTCATCGCGGCCTCGGCTAATGAATATAAGATTCTACCCAGCATGGAGACCGCTAAACCGGACGGCGGCACAGGCGGCGCGGAGGGCTGGCTGCTGCTGCTCGCGCAGCTGCCGACCGACGACCCCGCCTCGCGCATGCGCGTGCTGCGCACGCTCGAATCGCTCGGCGCGGCGATGATGCGCGAAGGCGTATTCCTGATGCCCGAGGGCGCCGACAACCGCAAGGCGCTCGAGGCGCTGGTGGACTACCTCGCCAAAGGCGGCGGCTCGGCGCAAGTGCTGCACGCCGAGGCGACGGCGCCGGCACAGCAGGAGACGCTCAAGCATCTGTTCGACCGCAGCGGCCGCTACGACGCGCTGGTGAAGACGGTCGAAAGCCTGCGCGTCGGCTTCGGCCAGTCCGATCCCAGCGCCATCGCGCGCGTGCTGCACAAGCAGCGCCGCGAGCTGGAGAGCATCGCGGCGCTCGACTTCTTTCCCACCGAGGCGCGCAGCCGCGCCCAGGCCGCGCTCGCCGAATCCGAGACCGCGGTACACAAGCTGCTGTTCTCGGCGCGCGCGCGCGCCGCGCTCGGGCCCGACGAAAACCTGCGCGCGCGCACTTGGGCGACGCGCAAGCCGGTGTGGGCCGATCGGCTCGCCTGCGCCTGGCTGATCCGGCGCTTCATCGACCCGGAGGCGAGCCTGCTGTGGCTGGAGAAAGGCCAGGACCTGATTCCAGGGGCGGTCGGCTTCGGCTTCGACGGCGCGCACTTCGCCAACAGCGCCTCGCGCATCACCTACGAGGAGATGCTGGCGCGCTTCGAGCTCGGGCAGAATCAGGCACTGTCCAAGATCGGCAGCATCGTGCGCTTTCTCGAGTCGGGCGGCACTACGGTGCCCGAGGCCGCCGGCGTGCAGACCCTGCTGCAGGGCGCGCTGCGGCGCTCGACCGGCGACTACGAGCTGCTGGGAGAAGCGGAGAAGACCTTCGACTTGTTATACGAGGCTTACTTCGAGCCGGAAAAGCGCTAGCTAACGCTTCATATCTTTGGTTTCCTGTGCGTACGCGGCGCGCAGCTCCTTCAGGCGCACGTCCACCACCGATTGCTGGTAGAAATCGCCATCGTTCGCGGCGCGCGCCAGCTGTAGTTGCTCGATGGCGGCCGGCAGGCTGCCCTGCAGCGCGTAGACCTCGGCCTGCGCCTGGTGCTGCAAAAAGCGCTTGCCGAGAGCGGCGTAGGCCTTGGATTGCAGGCCGTAGAGGCGCGCGTCGCGCGGATAGAGGCGTTGCGCGTCGCTCGCCGCTGCCAGCGCCTCCTGGGTGCGTCCGGCCTGCTCCAGCGCATCGACCTGGGCATAGAGCAGCGGCCGCGAATACGGGAACTTCACGCGCGCCGTCGATAGCAGCGCAATAGCCCCCGCTTTGTCGCCCAGGGCCTGCCGGATTCGCGCGGCCAGGGTTTCGACCATGGCCACGCTGCCGGTGGCGCGCAGGCGCGTGAGCTCGGTGTCGGCGTCTTTCGGGCGTTTGGCACGCAGCAGCGCAGCGGCCAGGCCGTAGCGCGCGGCCGCCTCGGAAGCGTAGCGCTTCTCGCGCACCGAAGCCTCGAAGTGACTCACCGCATCGCGCGGCTCGCCGGATTCGGCGCGCAGCTTGGCCCGCACCAGCTGGAATTCGGGGCTGTCCAGACGCTGGCGGTAGGGCAGCTCGGCCGCGCGCGCCTGCGCGTCGGCAATACGCTCCGTGGTCAGCGGGTGGGTGCGCAGGTAGCCGGGCACGCTGCCGTCGTCGGCAAGCCGCGTCGAGCGCTGCAGGCGCTCGAAAAACACCGCCATGGCGCGCGCGTCGAAGCCCGCCGCCTGCAGCGACTGCAGGCCGACGCGGTCCGCCTCGCGCTCGAAGTCGCGCGTGTAGGCCAGCGAAGTCTGGATGGCGGCGCCTTGCGCCCCGAGCAGGCCGGCGGCAGCGAGGTCGGGCCGGCTGCGTCCGAGCAGGATGGCGGCGGCCATGGCCGCCAGCACCGGCGCCTGCATCTGCTGCTGGCGGCCGAGCATGCGTGCCATGTGGCGCTCCGTAACGTGCGCGATTTCGTGGCCCAGCACCGAGGCGAGCTCCGACTCGGTCTCGGCGATGGTGATCAGCCCGGTGTGCACGCCGACAAAACCGCCGGGCAGCGCAAAGGCATTGACGGTGCTGTCGCGGATGACGAAGAACTCGAATTCCAGCCGGGTGCCCGGGTTGGCCTGGGCGAGCTTCGCGCCGAGTGCGCCGAGGTAGTCCTCGATCTCCGGATCGTCGAGGTAGGACGGATCGCGCGCCCGGATATCGCGCACCACGCTCTCGCCGATGCGCCGCTCCATCTGCACCGAGATCGGCGCATCCGCCGCGCTGCCTAGATCGGGCAGCACCTGGCCGGAAGCGCGCGGCATGAAGGCGAGAAGCGGCGCGAGGAGCGCGGCAACCAGCCACGCGGGGAGTCGCATGCGTTTATGATAGCGCTCCCGCATGAAAAGAAAGCTCACGCACTTCGACGGCCGCGGCGCGGCGCGCATGGTCGATGTCGGCGCCAAGCCGCTCACCCACCGCATCGCCGTCGCCTCGGGTCGCATCTCCATGAGACCGTCGACGCTGCGGATGGTTGCCGCTGGCCGGGCGAAAAAGGGCGACGTGCTGGCCGTGGCGCGCATCGCCGCCATCCAGGCGGCCAAGCGCACGGCGGACCTGATCCCGCTCGCCCACCCGATCGCGCTGACGCGCGTGTCGGTCGACTTCGCGCTGCTGAAGCGCCAGTCCTCGGTCGCCGCCACAGCGCGCGTCGAATGCCGCGGGCAGACCGGGGTGGAGATGGAGGCGCTCACCGCGGTGGCGGCGGGCCTGCTCACCATCTACGACATGGTCAAGTCGGTGGATCGCGGCATGACCTTGAAGGACCTGCGCCTGGACGAGAAACACGGAGGCAAATCAGGGGTATTTCGCCGCCGCAGGAGATAAAATGCCGGCCATGAATTCACTGCGCAGGAGCCTGCTCGGCGCGCTGCTCGCGGCGCTGTGCAAGCCGCTCGCGGCGCTCGCCGCAGCATGGAACAAGGAGGCGTTCGGCGCGAAGAGCGCCGCCGAGGCGCTCAAGGGCATCGGCGCCGCCGGCGCCGTACCGAGCGCCGAGCTGCTGATCGATGCGCCGCAGATCGCGGAGAACGGCGCCGTGGTGCCGGTCGAAATCACCAGCAACATCGCGGGCACCACCTCGATCGCGGTGGTGATCGAGAAGAACCCGTTTCCGCTCGCCGGCGTGTTCGAATTCAAGGACGGCGCGCTGCCCTTCGTGCGCCTGAACCTGAAGATCGGCGAGTCCTCCGATGTGCGCGTGATCGCCGAGGCCGGCGGCCGGCGCTACAGCGCCAGCCAGGAAATCAAGGTGACCATCGGCGGGTGCGGAGGCTGATATGGCGGCGGGACCGATGAGGATGAGAGCGACGCTGGCGGCCGGCTACACCGACGTGCGGGTGCTGATGACGCATCCGATGGAAACCGGGCAGCGCAAGGACAGCGACGGCAAGCTGGTTCCGCTGCACTTCATCCAGAACCTCACCGTCAGGGTGAACGGCCGCACCGTGGTGGAAGGCCAGATCAGCCAGGCGATATCGCGCAACCCGGTGTTCTCCTTCCGCCTGCGAGGCGGCGCCAAGGGCGACCGCATCGAGGTGTCCTGGCTCGACAACAACGGCGAGACCAACCAGACCGAAGCCGCGGTGGCCTGATGCGCGCCGGGCTTGCGGCTCTCCTCGCGCTGTGTTTCTTCATCCCCCGCGTTTGCGCGCAGGAAGGCAGCCAGGAAATCCAGCGCTACCGGCAAATGGTCGCCGAAGGCAGCCCGGCGGAGCTCTTCGAGCTCGAGGGCGAAGCGCTGTGGAAGAAGCGGCAGGGCCCGAAGCAGGTTTCCCTCGATAAGTGCGACCTCGGCCTCGGCCCGGGCGTCGTCAAGGGCGCCTACGCGCGCCTGCCGCGCTACTTCAAGGACGCCGACCGCGTCATGGACCTGGAGACGCGGCTGCTCCACTGCATGACGACGCTGCAGGGACGCACGCGCGAAGTCGCCGCTGCGCGCGTATTCGGCAGCGCCGACAATCCATCCGAGTTCGAGTATCTCTCCGCCTATGTCGCCGCCCAGTCTCTCGGCGCGCACATCTCGCCCGGAATGGCGCACCCCAAGGAAAAGGAGGCCTACGAGTTCGGGCACACGCTTTACTTCCGCCGCGCCGGGCCCTGGGATTTCGCCTGCACCAGCTGCCACGGCGAGGAGGGCAAGCGCATCCGCATGCAGGACCTGCCCGCGCTTGCGCAGCCCAAGTACGCCGGGCCTGCCATCGCCACCTGGCCAGCGTACCGCGTCTCGACAAGTCAGTTCATCACGCTGCAATGGCGGATTAACGACTGCTATCGCCAGATGCGCATGCCCGAGCCGGATTTCGGCTCCGCAGCCACGGTCGCGCTAATCCACTTCCTCACGGTCACGGGCAAGGGTGAGGTCTATCGCGGGCCGGGCAACAAGCGATGAAGCGCCGGGTTCTGCCGCTTGCGCTTCTCGTTCTCCCCGCCTTTGCCGGCGCGGGCGACCCCGACGTGCAAAAGCTCATGCAGCGCGATTTCCACGCGCGCGGCCAGGCGACCATGCAGCGCATCGCGCAGGACGGGCTGCAGCGGATATGCACCGAGAGCCGCGACCGGCCGCCGGCCGACGTGGCGAAGGCGCTCGAAGCCGACCAGATGAAGACCATCGCTTTCCCCGCCGGCAGCCTGATCGGCGACTGGAAGCGCGGCGAGCAGATCGCGCAGAACGGACGCGGACTGCAATGGACCGACAAGCCGGGAGAGCCTGCGGGCGGGAGCTGCTACAACTGCCACCGCCTGTCGCCGGCTGAATTCTCGTACGGCACGATCGGGCCGAGCCTGCTCGGCTTCGGCAAGCTGCGCGGCAACGGCCCCGAGATCCAGCGCTACGTCTACGGCAAGATCTACAACGCCAAGGCCTACAACCTGTGCTCGCAGATGCCGCGCCTTGGCTATTCCGGCACGCTGACCCCCGAGCAGATCCGGGACCTGGTCGGCCTGCTGCTCGACCCCGCCTCACCGGTGAACCAGTAGCCGCAGTGTGGAGCTGGTACCTTGCCAGCCGCGCGCTCTGCCTCCTGCTGCTGGTGCCGGAGTCGGGCGTACTCTCGGACATCACCTACTTCGGGCGGGTCCTCGCGCCGGCGAGCCCGTCCGGCGCATTGCCTGAATATCCCTGGCCGGCGGTAGCGCTGCTCGAGCTGCCGCGCCAGCTCGGCGCGACGGAAGGCGCGCCCTATCACCTCGCATTGATCGGATTGTTCGTGGCGATCGACGCGGCTTTCGCTGCCTGCCTATGGCGCGCGGGCGGCCGGCGCATGACGCGCGCCATGGTACTGTGGCTGGCGGTCGGACCGCTGCTCGGGCCGCTGGTGCTCACCCGTTTCGATACCCTTGCCGCCGCACTCTCCGCGCTTGCCCTGCTTTCGCTCGGTGCTGCGCGGCCCGGCGCGGCCGGCGTGGCCGCGGCATTCGGCTGCGGCATCAAGCTGTTTCCGGCCGTCGGGCTGCCGGCCTTGCTCATCCCCGGTGGCTTGCGCGCGCGAGTGGCCGCCGTGCTGGGCGCTGCGATTACCGGTACTGCGCTCGCGGCGGTAAGCGCGGCCGCCGGCGGCGTCGAGCGGCTGTGGTCGCCGTTCGCCTTCCAGGCCGGCCGCGGCCTGCACGTCGAGGCCTTCGCCGCCCTGCCCTTTCTCTGGGCGCGCCACTTCGCCGCCGGCGGCTGGGAGTCGCGGCTCGGCGAATGCCGTTGCTACGAATTGCACGGCCCGGGCGTCGACCTGGCGATGCAACTGGCCGCCGCCGCGCTCGCGCTGGGCGCCATCGGGCTCGCCGCTCTCTACTGGCGCGCGCTGCGCGCCCACCCCGCAGCGCGCAACGCCGCGCTCGCCGCGCGACTGACGGTGATTGGCTTGATCCTGTTCATCGCCACCAACAAGGTCTTCAGCCCGCAATACCTGATCTGGCTCGCCGCGCCGCTGGCGGTGCTGGCGCTGCTCGCCGAGGACGGGCTGCCGCGCGCCGATTTCACTCTGCTGCTCGCGGCCTGCGCGCTGACGCACGTGGTGTTTCCGCTGAATTACGGCACGCTGGCCCATGTCGAGCAGTCGAGGGCCTGGATACTGACGGTGCTGCTCGCGCGCGATGCCGCGCTCATCGCGCTCGGCGCACGCCTCGCGGTTCGCGCCTGGCGCGATACCGTCAGGCCGGCGGGCGTACCAGGTTCCGGATAGCCGGCGGGCAGGGTCCGCGCGGCCGCGTGGAGGGCGGGATCAAGCCTTTGCCGGGGCTATCGAGCTGCATCAGCCGCCAGGCGCCGCCGACATAGCCAAGGTCGGCGGCGATGCGGTACTGGACACGCGCCTCCCTGATGCAGCCAAGATTTTCAAGCGTCCAGCCGAGATGATGACGCGCGCCGCCGCCCTTCGGCTCGAGGGCAATGGCGCGCAGGAGATAGGGTACCGCGCGCTCGTATTCCTCGAAATACATGTGGATCGCGGCGCGCGCGAACTGGCAGTCGGAACTTGCGGGATAGCGCTCCATGCAGCGCTCGACCGCCGCCACCGCCTTGCGCGGCTCGCTCGCCAGGAGATATTCGCGACCAAGGAGGTAAAGGGTGCGCGCGCCGCCGGGAACCGGCGCCTCGGGCAGCTTCTTCGCCGCGTCCTCCCAGAGTGCGATGCCGCTGGAGAAGGTCGTGAGGCGATCGTAGGCCTGCGCCGGAAGCACCGCGGCGGCCGCGCCGAGCAACACCGCCACGACCGTCCGCGGCAGTTGCGCCAGCGCCGCGGCAAGCGCGATCGCCAGGCCGGGCGCCCAAAGATAGCTGCGGTAGAGCACCAGCGGCTCCTGGTAACGCAATGTGGTGAATTCGACGAGATAGAGCAGCCAGACATATAGCAATCCGAATCCGGCGGCAGCGCCGCGCCCACCCCGCGCCAGCAGCCAGGCCGCTAGCGCGCCCCAGGCGAGGAATCCGCCCACCGCGGCCACCGCGACCGCCGGCATCCAGATGGCGGCGAAATCCACACGCAGATCGATGGACATGCCAGAGGTCATCGGCCAGAGCCACAGCGCGACGTAACGGAAAAACAGCGCCACCTGGGTCAGCGCACTGCCGATCCAGGGATGCTCGAGCGCGCCGGCCGCACCGCGCGCGGCCACCACTTCGGCGCTGACCGCGGCGAACTGCGGCTCGTAGGCCGTGCCGATGATGCCGCGGCTCAGCGCCACCACCAGCAGCGCCGCCGGCACGCAGCCGGCGAGAAACACCGCCGCGTAGCGCAGGGCATGGCGTCGCGGCGTTCCCGCTGCTTGCGCCGCCAGGGGAATTGCGGCGGCGGCGGCAGCAGCGACCAGGATAGCGTGCTCCTTGGCGAGGACTGCCGCCGAATACGCGAGCGCACCGACGACCGCGCCCGCATAGCCGCCCCGGCGCAGGCCCTGCACCACCGCGAGTATCGAGATCAGGCTGAACATTGTGGCCATCACGATCGAGCGCTGCGCCAGGTAGCCCGCACCGTAAACGGCGACCGGATGGGCGACGAACCAGACCGCCGCCGCGAGCGGCAAGACAAAGCCCTTGTGAAACTCGCGCGCCAGCGCATAGAGCGCGCAGCCGCAGCCGGCATGCAGCGCGAGGCTGACCAGGCGATGCGCCTCGATGCGCCCCCACAGCACCTCGACAAAAGCGAAGGAAAAATGCGCGGGGTGGCGCAGGCCCAGGCCGAAGGGCGAACTGGCGTGCTCCGAGAACAGATATCCCGAATACAGTCCGCGGTCGTCGAAAACCAGCGGACTGCCGAGAAACGGCAGATAGAGCCCGCAGACGACCGCCACGATCAGTCCAGCGGGGACGGCGGTTCTCACAGCGCCCCGATCCGCTTGAGCGCCGGCCCGGCGCTATTGGCGGCGACCGGCCAGGCGGCTGCCGCCGCCTCGAGATCCTCCAGGGCGCCACGCCGGTCGCCGAGGTCGAACCGCACGTAGCCGCGCAGCTCGAGATAGCGCGCGCGCTGCCGCTTGGAGGCATCAGAGGGCATGCGCTCCGCCGCGGTCTGCAGCAGGCGCACGGCCTCGCGCGGCGCATAGCCCTGCCGGCGCGCCATCATGCCTTCGATCGCGCCGACCGCGCCGTAGAAATCACGCGCCAGGGGCTCGAGCGAGCGCGACTCGCCGCTCATCGCCACTAGCGCGGCGTAGCGACGGCGCAACTCGCCCTGGTAGAAGGCGATGAACGCGTTGCGCTCGGACATCTCCTGCACTTCGTTTTCGAAGTAGCGTGCCAGCGCGGGCGGAATGTCGACCGTCACGACGGGATTCGTGGCGGCCGGGTCGAGCGTCGCGAACAGCCAATGCTCGCGCCAGGCGAGCCCGGCCATCGTCGGCGCCGTCGTCGCGACCGGAACAGTCGCGTCGCGGATCAGTTCCCGCACTGCCACCTCCTGCACCTTGGGATCGGTGCGGATGGGATGGAACAGCCGATTGCCGAGCACCAGGCCCTGCGGATGGTAAAGCGTCAGGTCCTGGCGCTCGCCCTGCACCATGTGGAGGTAGGCGAGCGGGCCGACATCGGCACCCTTGAGAATCACGATGGCGTCCTTCGGCAGCGCCCCGAGCACGGCGCGCCCGTAGCGCTCGACCCAATCGTAGCCCGCCAGCAGGTTGCCGCGCGCGCCAACAGCGGCGATCAGCGTCACGACCACCGCAGCGAGCGCCGCGCGAGCGCCGCGGCCCCAGGCGAGTCGCTCGGCGACGGCGGCAAAACCCAGTGCCAGCCAGAGCGCGGCGATACCGTACGCGGGCAGCGGATAGACATGGTAGACGTGCTTGTGAAAAGCGTCATAGTCGAACCCAAGCAGCAGCAGGAGCACGAAGGTCGGCATGGCGAACGCGAGCGTCAGTGCGCCCGCCACCCGCCGCCCCCATTGCTTCCACTGCGCCCAGAAGCCCAGCGCCGCCAGCGCCGTACCCACCAGCGCCAGCTCGACGAGGAGCTGCCCGCCCTGGTAGCGAAAGTAGTTCAAACGGTCGAGCCAGGTGGCGGTCTGCGAGGCGTCGACCTCGGCATACCCGGCGCGGCTGACGAAAAACCAGAATTCGAACCACGAGCCGATCGGCCCGCTGAAGCTCACCGGCAGCGGGGCCTGCGAGCGCCACACCATCCAGGCATAGGGAAGCAGGCCGGCGATAACAAGCGGAAAAAGAAAAGCCATTTTTGAAAAAAGTTCCTGTCTGCGGGGCCACAGCAGCACGGCGTAGGCCGGCGCCACCAGCAGCATCAGCGGCCAATGGTTGGACAGGCTCAGCCCAAACAGCAGCGCCATCGCCCACAACGGCCCCTCGCACAGCGCCAGCCACAGCAGCGTGAACGCGAACAGC
>DASWEU010000050.1:0-4029 GCA_036394595.1 Burkholderiales bacterium
CTGCACCGAGCCGCCCAGGCCGTGCAGGTCGGAGAACGCCACCTGCGCGATCATCTCCGGCACGAAGAACAGCTCGCCGCCGCTCCAGGGCTTGGCGCCGAGATAGCCGGTGGCGGTGGCGCTCCAGCTTCGCTCCCTGTCCGGAGACAGCGAGTTGGGACTGCCGTTCAGGTTGGTGTAAGCCGCCCGAAATGCGTCATGCTTGTTGGCGATGTAGGTCGCCTGCCCAAAGGCGTTCCAGCGCTCTTCGTCCTGCGCCGCGGCGTGCACAGCCCATAGCGCAGCCGCGAATGCTGCCCACTGCCAGCGCACCGACCATCTCCCCTTGTTGTTCGTCTTGTCACTATCTTAGAACTTCTGCGGGTTTCGGTTCTATGACACCGGGCGCGTCGCGCCTGGCCAGCCGCACATAGAGCACCGGCAGGACGTAGAGCACGAGCAGGGTCGCCGACATCAGCCCGCCGATGACGACGATGGCGAGCGGGCGCTGGGTCTCGGCGCCGATGCCGTGCGACAGCGCCATCGGCAGCAGGCCGAAGCTCGCCAGCAGCGCGGTCATGAGCACCGTGCGCAGGCGCAGCAGCGCGCCGCCGCGCACCGCCTCCTCGAGCGACCGGCCTTCCTGCGCGAGCTGGTTGAAGAGCGTCACCATCACCACGCCGTTCAGCACCGACTGGCCGAAGAGGGCGATGAAGCCGATGGATGCCGACACCGAAAGGTAGGTGCCGGTGAGATAGAGGGCGAGGATGCCGCCGATCAGCGAGAACGGGATGTTGGCGATGATCAGGAACGCGGAGCGGAACGACTTGAAGGCGTCGAACAGCAAGAGGAAGATCACCGCGATCGATAGCGGCACGATCACCGCGAGGCGCCGCATGGCGCGCTCCTGGTTCTCGAACTCGCCCGACCAGGTCACCGCGTAGCCTTCGGGCAGCTTCACCTTGTCGGCGAAGTGCGACTTGAAGTCGGCGACCACGCTGCCCATGTCGCGGCCCTCGATGAACACGCCGATGGCGAGCAGCTTCCTGCCGTTCTCGCGCGAGATGTTCATCGCGCTGCCGACCGTGCGGAAGGTCGCCACGTCCGAGAGCGGCACATAGGCGCCGCCCGCGGTCGACACCAGCAGGTTCGGCAGGCGCGAGAGATTGCGGTCCTCGTTGTCCAGGCGAATCGCGACGCCGAAGCGCTGCTCGCCTTCCCACACCTGCGTCACCACCTTGCCGCCGAGCGCCGACTCGATCATGTCCTGGATGTCCTGGACGTTGATGCCATAGCGCGCGGCGCGGGCGCGGTCGATCCTGACCTGCACCTGGGGCTGCTCGCCGAAGCGATCGATGAAGGCATCGGCCACGCCGGGCACGGTCTGGAACTCGCGCAGTGCCGTGGTCGCGAGGCGCTGCAGCACCTCCATGTCGTCGCCGAAGATCTTGACGATGATCTGGCCCTTGATCTGGGAGATCGACTCGAGCACGTTGTCGCGCACCGGCATCGAGAAGCGCGGGTCGAGCCCCGTGCTCTGGTGGATATTGCGCTCCAGCTCGGCGAACAGGTGAGCACGCGTCACGCCGTGGCGCCATTCGCTTTCGGGCTTGAGCTCCACCAGGTACTCGCTCATGTTGATCGGCTTGGGATCGGTGCCGTCCTCGGGGCGGCCGGCTTTGGAGATCACCGTCACCACCTCGGGCGACTTGAGCAGTGCGAGGCGCACCTCGCGCGCCATGCGCTGCGCCACCGGCACCGAGACGCTGGTCGGCAGGTCGATGCTCACCCAGACCGAGCCTTCGTTCAGCTCGGGGAGGAACTCGGTGCCCAGCCGCGTCGCCACGAGCATGCTGGCGATGAGCGCGGCCAGGGCGGCGCCGATCACGATGCGGCCATGGGCCAGCGCCCAGTCGAGCGAAGGCGCATAGAGGCGCTTCGCCGCCCGGGTCAGCGCGTTCTCCTCCTCGGGGAGCTTGCGCTTCAGCATCACCGAGCACAGCAGCGGCACCAGCGTGAGCGACAGGATCAGCGCGCCGACCAGCGCCGAGACCACCGAGTAGGCCATCGGCGCGAAGATGCGTCCCTCGTGCCTCTGCAGCGTGAAGATCGGGATGTGCGCGGCGATGATGATCAGCATCGAAAACAGCGTCGGCCGGCCCACCTCGACCGCCGCGCGCAGCACCCGGTCCTTTCGCGCCGCGTCGTCGAGCTGGTGGCGAGCGTGCGCCGCCTCGCTGAGGTGGCGGAAGACGTTCTCGACCACGATCACCGCGCCGTCGACGATGATGCCGAAGTCCATGGCGCCGAGCGACAGCAGGTTGGCCGGGATGCCGAGCGCCGTGAGGCCGAGAAAGGTGGCGAGCAGCGCGAGCGGGATGGTGAGCGCCACGATGACGGCGGCTCGGACATTGCCGAGGAACAGCCACAAGACCAGTGAAACCAGCAGCGCACCCTCCAGCAGGTTGCCGAACACCGTGGTGAGCGTCTTCTCGATCAGCCAGGTGCGGTCGTAGAACGGCACGATCTTCACGCCGCCGGGCAGCCCGCTGTCGTTCAGCCGGGCAACGGTTTCCTTCACTGCCTTGAGCACCACCGAGGGGTTCTCGCCGCGGCGCATCAGCACGATGCCGGTGGCGATGTCGTCGTCGCTGTCCTGGCCGGCCACGCCCTGGCGCGGCACACCGCCGACCTGCACATGCGCCACGTCGCGCACCAGGATCGGCGTGCCGTTGCGCGCGTCGATCACCACGTTCTCGATATCCTCGGCGCCCTGGAACAGGCCGATGCCGCGGATCAGGTACTGCTGGTCGCCTTGCTCCAGGTAGCTGCCGCCGGCGTTGGAGTTGCCGCGCTCGAGCGCCTGCGAGAGCTGCGACAGCGTGACCTTGTAGTCGCGCATCCGCGCAAAGTCGGGCCGCACCTCGTACTGCTTGATGATGCCGCCGAAGCTGGTCACGTCCGCGACGCCCGGCACCAGCTTCAACTGGCGCGCCACCACCCAGTCCTGGTAGCTGCGCAGCGCGCGCGGCGTCTGCCCGTCGCCCCTGATGCGGTAGCGGAAGATTTCGCCGATCGCGGTGGAGAACGGCGCGAGCTGCGGCTGCACGTTCGGCGGCATATCGATGCCCGCCAGCCGCTCGACGACCTGCTGGCGCGCGAAATAGCCGTTCACGCTGTCGTTGAAGGTGATGATGACGAACGACAGCCCGAACTGCGTGTGCGAGAACAGGCGCACCGCGCCGGGCAGGCCCGAGAGCCCCACTTCCAGCGGGATGGTGACCTGCTTCTCCACTTCCTCGGCGGCGCGGCCCGGGTGCAGCGCGATCACCGTGACCTGCGTGTCGGTGACGTCCGGGAACGCCTCGACCGGCAGGTTGTTGAACGCCCAAAGACCGCCGCCGACAAACAGGGCCATGCCGAGCACGATGAACAGCGGCTGGTACAACGCGAACGCGACGATGCGCCGGATCAAGTGGCCCCCGAGTGGCGAGGCACGTTACTCGTCGCGAATGACTTCAGCCTTGCGCCGAACCTGCCGGAAATCGACAACCCACTGACGCGCGTCTGACAGGCGCATCATCCGCAAACGACGGGCATGCAGCGCCGAGGCGGGGGCCGGCGCGACGCAGGCGGCCAGCCTGACGATTCTTACAGTTCTTTGCCGAAAACCTTTCTTAAACCTTTCATTGTTAATGTATTTAGAATGCCCGGCTCCCGGGAAGAGGAACCGCAAAAGGTGTCGAGGCTCGCGTTCTTGATCGCGTCGTTTCTATCGCTGTCGGCTATGCAGGCGTCGGCGCGCGATATTTCGCTGGCCGAAGCCGAATCGTTGCTGCTGCGAAATAACCGCGAGCTGCAGGCGGCGCGGCGCGCGGTCGAGTCCGCCGAGGCGCAGCAGATGATCGCCGGCGCGCGCCCCAACGCTACTTTCGCGATCAACAGCGGGCTGATCGGCTCGGGGGGCAAGCCCGACACGGGGTTTCGCATCGACCAGCCCTTCGAGCGCGGCAACAAGCGCGACCTGCGCCTCGACGCCGCCGCCGGGCT
>DASWEU010000051.1:0-9916 GCA_036394595.1 Burkholderiales bacterium
AGGAACGGCGAGGTCATGGCGTTGAAGATCCACGCCAGCGGCGCCGCCGGGTTCACCCACGACAGCACCGCCTGCACGATCAGCGCGAACACCAGGATGTAGAGGCTCAGGCGCAGCAGCTCCACCATCGCTACCGCGGCGAGCGCCGCGGCGCCCGGCTCGGCGCCGGCGATCGCGAGCTTCGCCCACATGCCGAGCGCCTCGACCAGCCAGGCGAGGACGAGCGTGGCGAGGTCCATCCCCGCCAGCCCCGGGATGACGCGGCGCGCGGGCAGCACGAGCCAGTTGGTGGTCGCCACCAGGAACTCGCCCACCGGATTGCGGAACGGAACGCGCAGCCACTGGAAGTGAAAGCGCGCGAGCAGCAGCAGCACGAGGAAGGCGACCGCCGTGTCGATGAGGAAGATGGTGACCTGGCTGAGCATCAGTCCTTGCCGAATTCCTCGCCCATCTCGCCGCCGCGGCGGCTGGCCGCGGCGACGGCGCGCGCGAAGCGCTCGGCGAGCTTCTCCTCGTCGAACACCTTGAGCGCCGCCGCGGTGGTGCCGCCGGCGGAGGTCACTTGCTGGCGCAGGGCTGCGGGAGTTTCGGAACTTTCCAGGGCAAGTTTCGCGGCGCCAAATACCGTATGCCGCGCCAATTTCAATGCGACTTCCTTTTCGATTCCCAGATCTTGAGCGCTACGCGCCAATTGCTCGATGAACCAGAACACATAGGCCGGGCCGCTCGCCGAGACCGCGGTCACCGGGTCGAGCAAACGTTCCTCGGGCAGCCAGACCACCTCGCCGACGGCGCGCAGGATGGTTTCGGCTTTCTTTTTTTCCTCTGCGGTGACTTCCGGCAGGGCGAACAGTCCCGTGATCCCGGCGCCGATCAGCGCCGGCGTGTTGGGCATGCAACGCACCAGCTTCTGGTGGCCGCCGAGCCAGCGCGAAAGGCTTTTCAGCGTGATGCCAGCGGCAACGCTGACAACAAGTTTCTCTTTTGAAAAACCGGAAACAGAGGCGAGCGCCTTTCTCATGTCTTGAGGCTTGACCGCCAGCACCAGCGCCTCCGCGCCCAGCACCGCGGCGTCAGGCGCGGTCGAGAGGTGCACCGGAAAGCGCGCGGCGAGGCGCTCGCGCGCCGCCGGGCTCATCTCGATCACCGAGAGAGAGCGCGCCTCGAAGCCCTTGGCGATCAGGCCGCCGATCAGCGCGGTCGCCAGGTTGCCGCCGCCGAGAAACGCGATCTTCACGCGGCGCTCTTTACTTTCTGCCGCGCGCCGAAGATCGCCGTGCCGATGCGCACCATGGTCGAACCTTCGGCGATGGCGAGATCCATGTCGTCGGTCATGCCCATCGACAGGGTGTCCAGGTTGAATTCGCCCTTCAGGCGGTCAAACAGGTTTTTCACCTCTCGGTAACGGGAACGGTCTGCGCCGGATTCGGGAATCGCCATCAGTCCGCGCAGCCGAAGGCTCTTCAGGCCCATTACGCTCCGACAAAGAGAAAAAACATCTTCAGGTAATACTCCGGACTTCGACGCTTCGCCCGAAACATTCACCTGCACCAACACATTGAGCGGCGGAGCCGACGCCGGCCGCTGCTCGGAGAGGCGGCGCGCGATCTTCTCGCGCTCGACGGTCTGCACCCACTGGAAGCGCTCGGCCACCACGCGCGTCTTGTTGCTCTGGAGCGGCCCGATCAGGTGCCATTCCAGGCCCCGCATTTCCCTCTCTAGCAGGTCGATTTTCCGCTCCGCCTCCTGCACGTAGTTCTCGCCGAAGGCTTTTTGCCCGGCGGCTGCCGCCTCCCGGATGCGCTCGACGCCGTGCCCTTTGGACACTGCCAACAAAGTCACTCCCGGCGCGCCGGCGAGGCGCGCTTTTACGGCTTGCAGGTTTTCGGCTATTGTTGCCATAATGCGTTGAACCAGCGAAGAAAAATCTTCGCCGCTCCAGTGGGAGGATTGTAATGGATCTGACCGAACTGCTCGCCTTCGTCGTCAAGAACAAGGCCTCCGACCTGCACCTGTCCTCGGGCCTGCCGCCGATGATCCGCGTGCACGGCGACATCAAGCGCATCAACCTGCCCTCGATGGAGCACAAGGACGTGCACAGCATGGTGTACGACATCATGAACGACGGGCAGCGCAAGTTCTACGAGGAAAACCTCGAGTGCGACTTCTCGTTCGCGGTGCCGAACCTGGCGCGCTTCCGCGTCAACGCCTTCGTGCAGAACCGCGGCGCCGCGGCGGTGATGCGGACCATCCCGTCGAAGATCCTGTCGCTCGCCGAGCTCAAGTGCCCGAAGATCTTCGAGGAGCTGGCCGACCAGCCGCGCGGCGTGGTGCTGGTGACCGGGCCGACCGGCTCGGGCAAGTCGACCACCCTCGCCGCGATGGTCAACCACAAGAACGAGATCGAGGAAGGCCACGTCCTCACCATCGAGGACCCGATCGAGTTCGTGCACGAATCGAAGAAGTGCCTGATCAACCAGCGCGAGGTCGGCCCGCACACGCTGTCGTTCGCCAACGCGCTGAGAAGCGCGCTGCGCGAGGACCCCGACGTCATCCTGGTGGGCGAGATGCGCGACCTCGAGACCATCCGCCTGGCGCTGTCGGGCGCGGAGACCGGCCACCTGGTGTTCGGCACGCTGCACACCTCGTCGGCCGCCAAGACCATCGACCGCATCGTCGACGTGTTCCCGGCGGCGGAGAAGGACATGATCCGCGCCATGATCTCGGAGTCGATCCGCGCCATCATTTCGCAGACGCTGTGCAAGACCAAGGACAACGCCGGCCGCGTGGCGGCGCACGAGATCATGGTCGGCACGCCCGCCATCCGCAACCTGATCCGGGAGAACAAGATCGCGCAGATGTACTCGGCGATCCAGACCGGCCGGCAGATCGGCATGCAGACGCTCGACCAGAACCTGCAGGAGCTGGTGCAGAAGAACGTCATTTCGTCGGCCGAAGCGCGCGGCAAGGCCGCCAACAAGGACAATTTCGCGGCTTAGAGGGAGAAGCGACCATGGAACGCGAACAAGCAACGAAATTCATCTACGACCTGCTGCGGGCGCTCGTCGCCAAGAAGGGCTCCGACCTGTTCATCACCGCCGGCTTCCCGCCGGCGATGAAGGTCGACAGCAAGATGACCAAGGTGACCGAGCAGGCGCTCACCCCGCAGCACACCGCGATGCTGGTGCGCGCGGTGATGAACGACAAGCAGGCGGCCGAGTTCGAGTCGAAGAAGGAATGCAACTTCGCCATCGCGCCGGCGGGCATCGGGCGCTTCCGCGTCAACTGCTTCGTGCAGATGGGCTGCGTCGGCATGGTGATGCGCGTCATCACCACCTCGATCCCGAACTTCGAGGACCTCAAGCTGCCGCCGGTGCTGAAGGACGTGGCGATGACCAAGCGCGGCCTGGTGCTGTTCGTCGGCGGCACCGGCTCGGGCAAGTCCACCTCGCTCGCGGCGATGCTCGGCTACCGCAACGAGAATTCGCACGGCCACATCATCACCATCGAGGACCCGGTCGAGTACGTGCACCCGCACAAGAATTGCGTCATCACGCAGCGCGAGGTCGGCGTCGACACCGACTCCTGGGAAGCGGCGCTCAAGAACACCCTGCGCCAGGCGCCGGATGTCATCCTGATCGGCGAGATCCGCGACATGGAGGTGATGGAGCATGCCGTGGCCTTCGCCGAAACCGGCCACCTGGCCCTCGGCACGCTGCACGCCAACAACTCCAACCAGGCGATGGACCGCATCATCAACTTCTTCCCGGAGCAGCGCCGCCACCAGCTGCTGATGGACCTGTCCCTCAACCTGAAGGCGGTGATCTCGCAGCGCCTGATCCCGCTGCGCGAAGGCAAGGGCCGCGCCGCGGCGGTGGAAGTGCTGCTCAACTCGCCGCTGATCTCGGACCTGATCTTCAAGGGCGAGATCCACGAGATCAAGGAAATCATGAAGAAGTCGCGCGAGCTGGGCATGCAGACTTTCGACCAGGCCCTGTTCGAGCTCTACGAAGCCGGCCGCATCAGCTACGAGGACGCGCTGCGCTTCGCCGACTCCACCAACGAGGTGCGCCTCAACATCAAGCTGCACGGCAAGGAAATGAAGGGCAAGGACCTCACCAAGGGCATCGAGCACCTCGACATCGTCTGACCCGGAACGTTGCAACGGGCCCAAGGGGCGCTCAGGCGCCTCTTGGCGTTTCAGAGAGGAGTGCACGTGCGCATAAATCTGTTCCTGCTCGCGGCTGTCCTGGCGCTCGGCGCCACGCTGGCAGCCGGCTCCGACGAGAAGATCGTCATGTTGCCGGTCAGCCTCGAGTCGGGCGCGCCGATCAACGAAAGCGTGCGGCGGGACTGCGCCATCGAGAACAATCTCGGGTCGCATATCTTCAAGAACGTGAACGAGCGCTTCCCGGGCGCGGAGCAAGGCGCGGGGGCGGGAAGCGATCCAGGCAAGATCGTCCTCAGGGTAACGGTGATCGCCGTGACGGGGGCGGGCGGCGGCGCCTGGAGCGGGTCCAAGGCGATCAGCATTCGCGCCGACGCCTTGCAAGGCGCGAAGGTGATCGTTTCCAAGACGCTGAGCC
The DNA here is from genome assembly GCA_036394595.1 of Burkholderiales bacterium. Lineage (GTDB taxonomy): Bacteria > Pseudomonadota > Gammaproteobacteria > Burkholderiales > SG8-39 > SCGC-AG-212-J23. Next base: position 4,587 of record DASWEU010000051.1, read on the forward strand.
GGCAGTCCGGCGGCGGCGTCTTTGGAGGCGTCAGCGGCACCTGCTCGATCATGGACCGCATCGCCGGCGCGCTCGGCCGGGACGTCGCGGCCTGGCTGCCCGGCGCACTCGCGACGGCGAAGACGCAGGCACCCTCGCCGTCTCCATCGCCATCGCTATCGCCTGAAAAACCGGCTGCCCAGCCCTCAGGCAAATCCTAGAAACGAGGAGAATAGCGCCATGACCCTCTGCCCCATCGCCCTCGCCGTCGGCTGCCAGAAGTGCCCGGCCTTCAAGGTCTGCCCGTTGAAGGGCGTGATCGGCGACTACAAGGAAGGCGACCCCGAGAAGACCGACGTCCGCCCGCCCGAACAGCCGCCGAAGGGCTAGCGGTTGCTGCCGGCGACGATCTTGAACTCGTAGAGCCGGCACTCGAGCGCGCCGTTCCACAGCGGCGTGCGGCGCGAGGGCTGCAGGCGGATCAGCTTCGGCATGCGCAGGTCGGCGGTGAAGATATAGCAGCGCCAGCCGGCGAAATTTTTCTTCAGCGTATCGCCGAGCTTCGGGTAGAAGGCAGCCAACTCCGCTTCACTTCCCATCCTCTCGCCGTAGGGCGGGTTGGCGAGCAGGACGCCTGAATCCGCCGGCGCCGCTCGCGACAGGACGTCGGACTCCTCCAGCTGCACCCAGCGCTCGACCCCCGCCTCGGCAAGATTGCGCCTCGCCATGGTCAGGGCCCTGGGGTCGTTGTCGCTGCCGTAGATGGACGGTGACGCGGAGGGTTTCGCCTCCGATTGCATTTTTTGCCATAGATTCTTGTTGAAAGTCGAAAGGCGTTCAAAACCGAATCCCCGCTTTGCACCGGGCGCGCGCCCGCGCGCCATTGCGGCCGCCTCGACCAGCAGCGTGCCGCCGCCGCACATCGGGTCGAGCAGCGGCTCGCCCGGCTGCCAGCCGCTGAGCATCACGATGCCGGCGGCGAGGTTCTCGCGCAGCGGCGCTTCGCCCGCGGTGATGCGCCAGCCGCGCTTGAACAGCGGCTCGCCCGAGGTGTCGAGATACAGGATGCCTTTTTCCTTTTCCAGGAATGCATGGATGCGGATGTCCGGCGCGGCGCGCTCGATGTCCGGCCGGCGGTTGAACTTGTCGCGGAAATGGTCGCAGACCGCGTCCTTGATCTTCAGGGTGGCGAATTCCAGGCTCTTCAGCGGGCTTTTCTGCGCGGTGACGTTGACGCGCAGCGTGCGCTCGACGGCGAAATACGCCGGCCAGTTCACCGCCTTGACGGCGTCGTACAGGTCCTTCTCGTTGCGGTAGTCGAAGGCGCCGATTTTCCATAGCACGCGCGACGCGATGCGCGACCAGAGATTGACCCGATAGCAATCCTCCCAACTGCCGGAAAAGGACAAGCCGCCGGGCGTGACGGAGGGATTTTCAATCCCCAGGGTGGAGAGTTCTTGGTGAAGAACCTCCTCCAGCCCGCGCGGGCAACTCGCGAAAAAAACCTCAGAACGGCTTGAAGACAACGAGGAATACCGTCGCGATCAGCACCAGCACCGGGACTTCATTGAACCAGCGGAACCAGGCATGGCTTTTCGTGTTGCGGTCGGCGGCGAAATCGCGCAGCAGCATGCCGCACCACAGGTGGTAGGCCGCGAGCAGCGCCACCAGCGCCAGCTTGGCGTGGAACCAGCCGCCGAATACGCCCTTGAACCATCCCAGCCACAGCCACACGCCGAACACCACGGTGAGCACGCCGCCGGGAGTCATGATGCCCCAGTAGAGCTTGCGCTCCATCAGCTTGAAGCGCTCGCGGCCGGCCTGGTCTTCGGTCATGGCGTGGTAGACGAAAAGCCGCGGCAGGTAGAACAGGCCCGCGAACCAGGTCACCATGAAAACGAGGTGGAACGACTTGACCCAAAGCATGAGGTGCGCAGTCTAATGCCAGTTGGCGTGGACGATGGCGCGCAGGATGTGCAGCCGGTGGTGGAAGAAATGGTCGGCGCCCGGCACCAGCACCACGGGAAGGTCCTGCGGCCGCGCCCAGTCGAGCACCGCCGCGAGCGGCACGGTGTCGTCGTTCTCGCCGTGGATGACGAGAGTGTCCGCGGGCACCTTCGGCACCGCGAAGCTGCTCACCGCGACGCCGACCAGCACCATGCGCTCCGCTTTCACGCGAGTGGCGAGCAGGGCTTGCATCGCGGCGCCGAACGAGAAGCCTGCCAGCACGGTGTTTCCAGAAGAAATTTTTTCAAAAACAGAAAACAAATCGTCGACTTCCCCCCGCCCCTCGTCATAGCGCCCTTCGCTCTCTCCGATACCGCGGAAATTGGGACGCCAGGCTTCGTAGCCGAGCTCGACGAAGGCCTTGGCGAGGGTCTGCACCACCTTGTTGTCGAGCGTGCCGCCGAATTGCGGGTGCGGATGGGCAACGAGGGCTGAGCCCCGCGCCGTGCCCGGGGGGCTGTCCACCGCGCACTCGATTTTTCCCGCCGGCCCCGCGACGAACTCGCGGCGCGTACTGGCTCGCATCCGCTACAGCCGCAATCGCTCGACGACGCGTCCGTGCTTGACGTGCTCTTCGATGATCTCGTCGATGTCGGCGCGATCGACGTAGGTGTACCAGACGGCATCCGGATAGACCACGAGGCAGGGGCCTTCCTCGCAGCGGTCGAGGCAGCCCGCCTGGTTGACGCGCACCTTGCCGGCACCCGCCAGCCCCAGCGCCTTGACGCGGCCCTTGGCGTAATCGCGCATCTCGACCGAGCCCTTGGCGCTGCAGCAGCCGCGCGGGTCGGACGGATCGCGCTGGTTGCAGCAGAAGAACAGGTGGCTCGCGTAATAGGACATGCGAGCGATTCTAACTGACGCTTTCCGGCTTCCGCGCCGCGAGCCAGATCAGGTAGGCGAGCGCGGCGAACGACCACAGCGCGCTCACCAGGCGCGTCAGCCCGTTGAAGTTGAGGAAGTGGCCTTGCTGCCAGACCTTGAGCATCGCCGCGAAGTAGGGATTGGCCGGCGCGTCGTTGACGAGGACGGTGGCCGCCATGATGAGCGTTGCCGCGACGGCCAGGCGCGCCGTGCGCGGCAGAGACATCAGTGCCAGCGCCAGCACCACGCCGACGGCGAGCCCAATTTGCGCGCCGAGCGTCATCCACGCCAGCAGGTTCTCGGCGCGCATCACGATGGCGAAGGCCATGGTCTTGACGGCGAGCGCCACCACGACCAGCGCGACGAACAGCGCATGCGGCGGCTGCTCGCGCCGCACGATCACCGAGAGCAGCAGCCCGACCGCGACCAGGTTGGCCGCCGCAGTGAGCGCCTCGACGGCGACGAAGTATCCCGGCCGTACCTCCTCGCGCCCTGCCGAGAAGAGATCCCTCAGGTCGCCGGCGGCGAACAGCAGCGTCGCCGGATTGAGCTGCGTGAAGAGCCACAGGCCCACCAGGACCAGGCCGACGTCGATGCCGGCGCCCGGCAGGAAGGCCGCGGTGCGCAGGCGCGTGAACGGGCCTTCGATGAGCTGGCGCGGCGCCGTGGCGAGCGCGAGCGCGGCGCCGACGGCGGCGCCCGCGAGGTTGCACAGGACGTCGAGATTGGTGGCAACGCGCGTCGGCAGGTAGCTCTGCAGCGCCTCCAGCACGAGCGACAGCGCGCCCGCGCCGGCGAGCGTGACGGCTAACGCCGCCGCGCCCTCGAGCCGCGGGCGCAAGGCGGCGATGCACAGGAACCCGAACGGCAGGTAGCCGAGCAGGTTGGCGGCGAGGTCGAAGGCGGTGACATAGCGCGGCCAGGGCGAGGCCAGGTAGGCGAAGGGCGAAAGCCCCTGGTCGCGCCAGCCCGACAGCGGATAGAGCGACGCGTAGATCGCCAGTACGACGTAGACCCCGAACAGGATCCGCGCCGGCGGCGAGGGCTGCATTACTTGCGCGGCACCAGCGCGCCGAACAGCATGCCGAAGACGGAGAACGCCAGGCCGACGAGTGTCGGCGGCACTGTGGCGTCGCCCGCCAGGAATTCCGCCGCGATCCAGCCCACCATCCCGAGCACGGCGGACAGGATGGCGCCCGTATTGTTGGCGCGCTTCCAGAACACGCCGGCGGCCAGCGGCACGAAAGCGCTCACCAGGGTCACGGTGTAGGCGTTCTGCACCATGTCGTACATCGTCTTCTTCGAGTTGAGCGCGAACAGCAGCGCCGCCAGCGTGAACGACACCAGCACCAGGCGTAGCGTCAGCAGGAACTGGCGGTCGCTCATCTGCGGAAAGCGCGGCTTGATGATGTTCTCGGTGCAAAGCGAAGTGGGCGCGATGATCGCGCCGCTCGCGGTCGACAGGATCGCCGACAGCAGCGCGCCGAAAAACAGCACCTGGATCCACATCGGCGTATGGCCGAGGATGAAGGCGGGCAGGATGCGCTGCATTTCGCGCGCGTCTTCGCTCGCCAGCAGCTTGCCGAGCGCGGGGTCGATCAGCAGGCCCGCATAGACGATGTAGATCGGCACGAAAGCGAAGCTGAAATAGACCGCGCCGCCGAGGAAGGTGCCGCGGATCGCCGTCTTCTCGTCCCGGGCGGAGGTGACGCGCTGGAAGATGTCCTGCTGCGGAATGGAGCCGATAGCCAGCGTCAGGAAGGACGTGACGAAGGCCAGCCATTCCTTGGTGCCCGCCTTGGGCCAGAACTCGAAGCGCCCCGCCTCCGAGGCGGCGGCGATGATCTTCGCGGGCCCGCCGGCCATGTCGCCGATGACCCAGCCGATCAGCACCACGCCGACGATGATCATCACCGACTGGAAGAGGTCCGTCATCGCCACCGACCACATGCCGCCCCAGATGGTGTAGCCCAGCACCACGGCCGCGCCGAGGACGATGCCGGCCTCCAGGGAGATCGCGCCATCGGTGAGCGTGGAGAAGGCGAGGCCGAGGGCGGTCATCTGCGCCGCGGTCCAGCCGAGGTAGGAAAAGGTGATGACGATGCTGGTACCGAGCTCCATCGAAGGCCCGTAGCGCTTGCGGTAGAAATCCCCGATGGTGAGGAGATCCATGCGATAGAAGGCCTTCGCGAAGAACACGGCCACGATCACCAGGCAGCAGGAGGAGCCGAAGGGGTCGGCGATGATGCCGCCCAGGCCGCTCTTCGAGAATTCCACCGAGACCGACAGCACGCTTTCCGCGCCGAACCAGGTCGCAAACACGGTGGCCGTGTTCATGTAGAGCGGCAGGCTGCGACCCGCGACGATGTAGTCCTTCGAGTTGTGCACGCGCTGCGCAGCCCACAACCCGATGGCGATCGTGACCGCGAGATAGACGACGACCGAGCCGATCAGCATGCGCGCGCCATCATATCTGCCGC
>DASWEU010000052.1:0-18912 GCA_036394595.1 Burkholderiales bacterium
CAAGGCCATCGTGCACGACGTGCTCAAGCCCGCCGGCACCTTTCCCGACTTGAAGCACCTGCAAGGCAAGAAGAACACCAACCTCGCACTGGATTTCCGGTTGAGAAAGGGAAATGCCGAAGCGGCCCTCAAGAGCGCCCACCGCGTTTTCGAGCACCGCTTCCGCACCCAGCAGGTGATGCACACGCCGCTCGAGCCGCTGGTGTCGGTGGCGGAGTGCTCCGAGGACACGCTCACCATCCATACGGCGTCGCAGAGTCCGTCGTTCGTGCGCATCGAGGTCGCGCGCCTGCTCGGCTGGGCGGAAAACCGCGTGCGGGTGCGCGTGCCTTTCCTCGGCGGCGGCTTTGGCGCCAAGCTCTACATCAAGCTCGAGGCCCTCGTCAGTGCATTGTCGTTGCTCGTGAAGAAGCCGGTAAAAATTTCCCTGACGATGGAGGAGCAGTTCTTCACCATCACCAAGCACGCCAGCACGTTCCGCATCAAGAGCGGTGTGGACAAATCCGGCCGTATCGTGGCGCGCGAGTGCGAGGTGTGGTGGAACGGCGGCGCCTACGCCGACATCGGGCCGCGCGTGACGCAGAAGTCGGGCTTTACCGCGCCCGGGCCCTACGACATCGAGCACGTGGCGATCGACTCCTACGCGCTCTACACCAACCTGCCGCCGGCGGGCGCGCTGCGCGGCTTCGGCATTCCGCAGCTGGTCTGGGCCTACGAGAGCCACACCGACATGATCGCGCGCGAGCTGGGCGTCGACCCGGTGGCGTTCCGCCGCCAGAACCTGCTGCGCGAAGGCCGCCCGCAGGCCACCGGGACGGTGCTCCGCGATGCCGCGACCGACAAGGTGCTTGATCGATTGGAAGTATTGATGGATTGGAAAAAGCCATTCGAAAAAGGCACCGGCACGCTGCGCCGTGGCCGTGGCATTGCAGTGGGCTTCAAGGCCTGTGTCTCCAACACCACTTCGCTCGCCGCGGTGGGTGTGAACGCCGACGGCAGCTGCACGGTGTACTGCAGCACGGTGGACATGGGGCAGGGCTCGGACACCGCCATGGCGCAGATCGCCGCCGAGGTGCTGCGCCTGCCCGCCGAATCGGTGCGCGTGGTGCACTCCGACACCGACATCACGCCGTTCGACATGGCGACACTGGGCTCGCGCTCGCTGTTTCATATGGGAAATGCCGTGAAGCTGGCCGCAGAAGAGGCCAGGAAAAAATTGGATGATCTTCGAAAAGAAGTTCATCTGGGGGAAGACGCCAGCGTTACAGACCTGTTTAAGAAAAAGTACGGCATGCGCGCCGGCAGCGTCATGGGCACGGCGAGCTTCAATCCGCCCTACATGCCACCCGACGCCAACGGCCTGACCGACAACGCCACGCCGTTCTGGATGGTGGGCGGCACGGGCGTCGAGATCGAGCTCGATACCGAGACCGGCCGCGTGCGCGTGACGCGCCTGGTCAACGTAGCCGACGTCGGCACGCCGATCAACCCGAAAATCGTCGAGACCCAGCTCTCGGGCGCCGCCATCATGCAGCTCGGCTTCACGCTGTTCGAGAAGATGCTGTTCGACGCCAACGGCCAGCTGCGCAACGCCTCGCTCGCCGAGTACAAGATCCCCGGCTTCCTGGATCTGCCCGACGAAATCGTCAACGAGGTCGTGAGCGCCGAGCAGAAGAGCGGCCCGTTCGGCGCCAAAGGCGTGGGCGAAACCGCCACCTTCGGGCTGTCGCCGGCAGTGGCCAACGCCATCCACGATGCGGTGGGCGTGAGGCTGACCGAGCTGCCGATGAATCCGGAAGCGGTTTTCATGAAAATGCAAAATCCATGAGGAAAGAGGTCAGTTTTCGGCTGAACGGAGCGCCGGTCTCGGCGCAGGTGGCGCCGCACGAGAGCCTGGTCGAGGTGCTGCAGAACGAATTCGGCCTGTACGGCGCGCGCGAGAGCTGTGGCCAGGGCCTGTGCGGGTGCTGCACCGTGCTGGTGGACGGGGTCGCAGTCTCCGGCTGCCTCCAGCTTGCATCCCTTGTATCTGCCAAGGAAGTCGTTACCGTTGAGGCGGGAGATGGACTGGATGCGGTACAGGAGGCGTTCATCGAGTCCGGCGCCTTCCAGTGCGGCTTCTGCACGCCCGGCTTCGTGCTGATGACGCGCCAGTTGCTCGACGAGCATCCGGACCCGGACGAAGCGGCGATCCGGCATTATCTTTCGGGCAACCTGTGCCGCTGCGCGGCTTATCCCGAGATCATCGAGGCCGTGAAGCTCGCCGCGAGGAAACGGAGGAAGTCATGAAAAGCCTGCTGTTTGCCGTTTCACTAATGATTTCGTTTGCATCGAATGCGCAGGATTACCCCGCCAAGCCGGTCCGCATGCTGATTCCGTTCGCGCCCGGCGGCGCGGTCGATACCGCGGCGCGCATCCTGGCGCAGAAGATGGACGAGCGCCTCGGCTGGAAATTCGTCATCGAGAACCGGCCCGGCGGCAACGGCTTCATCGCCGTCACCGCGGTGAAGAGCGCGCCGGCCGACGGCTACACGCTGCTGGTCGCGCATACCGGCGAATTCGCGGTCAATCCGGCGCTGTTCGACAACGTGCCCTACGAGCTCGAGCGCGACTTCGTCGCCATCACCATGGTGAACGACGCGCCGATGCTGTACCTTGCCAACATCAATGCGCCGTTCAACAGCTTCGCCGAGCTGGTGGCGCAGGCGAAAGCGAAGCCCGGCGCCATCAGCTTCGGCTCGGCCGGCAACGGCAGCATCAACCACCTGGCCGGCGAGTGGCTGGCGCAGGCGGCCGGCATCAAGCTGCTGCACATCCCCTACAAGGGCGGGGCGCCGGCCGCCGCCGCGGTCGCCGCCGGCGATGTGCAATTCGGCGTCATGGCGGTGCCGGGCGCAACGCCGCACCTCAAGTCGGGCCGCGCCAAGGTGATCGGCATCACCACGGCGAGGAAGTCGCCCCTCGACCCGAGCTGGCCGACGCCGCGCGACGGCGGCATCCCGGACCTCGATGCCTCGATCTGGGTCGGCCTGTTCGCGCCCAAGGGCACGCCGCAAGCCATCATCGACAAGATCAACACCGAAGTGCGCACCACGCTCAACGATCCCGACGTCAAGAAGCGCTACGTCGACATCGGCAGCGAGACAGCCGGCATGTCGCAGGCGGATTTCCTCACGCGCATCCGGCAGGACGCCGTGCGCTACAAGGCGGTCGTCAAGGCCGCCAACGTAAGGGCGGACTAGGCATGCTGCTGCAGATCCCCAGCGTCCTCAAGCCCGACGAAATCACCACCCTGCGCGGCATGCTCAGCTCCGCGGCGTTCGAGGATGGCGGCGCAACCGCGGGATTTGCCGCGCGCGAGGTGAAGCGCAACCTGCAGGTGCCGATGGCCTCGGAGACCGGGCGCAAGGGCGCCGCGGTGGTGCTCGAGGCGCTGCGGCGCAATACGGTGTTTTTTTCCGCCGCGCTGCCGCACCGCATCCATGGCCCGATCTTCAACCGCTACGACACCGGCATGACCTATGGCGAGCACGTCGACAACGCGTTGATGGGCTCGCCGGTGAGCGTGCGCAGCGACGTCGCGGCCACGCTGTTCCTCACGCCGCCCGAGGACTACGACGGCGGCGAGCTCACGGTGCACGACAGCTACGGCGCGCACCGCATCAAGCTCGCGGCCGGCAACATGATCGTCTACCCGGCCACCAGCCGGCACCGCGTCGAGCCGATCACGCGCGGCAGCCGCGTTTCGGTCGTGATGTGGATCCAGAGCCTGGTGCGCGATGAGATGAATCGCCGGCTGCTGTTCGAGATGGACGTCGCCATCGGCTCGCTGCGCAAGCAGAAAGGCACTGAGAAAGAGGTGGCAACGCTCACCGCCATCTATCACAACCTGGTGCGGCTCTGGAGCGAAACCTGAGCAAGCCGGTCCTGCAGCTGATGCAGAACCTCGCGCCCGCGCCCCTGCAGAAAGAGGTGTGGCAGGCGGTGCAGGCGAAAGCCTGGCACTTCGGCAACCAGTCGAACGAGGAGGCCGCGACCCCGTTCTGGAAGATGGAACTCGACGGCAGCGCGGCCATCACGCAACTGTGGGAGCACGCGCGGCCGCATTGCGAAAAGACGGCGGGCAAGCCCCTGCGCGTGGTGCGCCAGTACGCCAACGGCCACACCTTCGGCCAGGGCGGCCAGCCCCACCGCGACGACGTGCGCGAGGGCACCTACACGCTGCTCTACTACCCGATGCCCGAGTGGAAACCCGAGTGGGAGGGCGAGACTATGTTCGTCGACCAGCGCGGCGAGGTGCTCAGCGCGGTCAAGCCGCGCCCCAACCGCGCCGTGTTCTTCGACTCGCGCATCCTGCACTACGGCAAGGCCCCCGGCCGTTCCTTCACCGGCTTGCGCGTCACCGTCGCTTTCAAGCTCGAATCCGCCTGAGCGCGGAATAGCCGGCCCCCCGGCGCGTTTACCGCTAAATGTCCTTCCATCTCGACAAGATCAACGAGGTCTACAGCAACGCCGACGGCTCGATCCAGTTCATCGAGTTGTTAATTGTGAATTCGGGGGAGGTCTTTTTCGGCGGGCGCATGATCACCGTGTCGGAATCCGGTCACCCCAACCTAGTCTTCACTTTTCCGGGAGATGCTCCAGGTTCTTTCTCGGGAAGTAAAACCTATCTGATTGCAACGCAGGGATACGCCGATTTCGCGACATTACACAGTCTCCCGCAGCCTGACGTAACTGTCGCGTCCCCGCTGGTGTTCACGAGCGGCGTCCAAACCATCAACTATGCCAGCGTGGATTCCTTGACGAACGTCACGCTACCAACCGACGGGGTGAATTCCCTCAATCACAGCGGCGTCAGCGGCGTAAATTCGCCCATGAATTTCGCCGGCCAGGCGGGGACGCTCGTCCTCAACGTGCCGCCGGTACTTGCGATTCCGATCCCTGATCAGTTCGATGGGGTTGGACAGGCCCTCAACTACCAACTCGCCGCCGGCACGTTTACGGAGGCGAACGGGGATACGGTGACCTACACGGCGACGCGCGACGACGATACGCCGCTGCCGGCGTGGTTGAGTTTCGACGGGCAGACACAGACTTTTACCGGCACGCCGGCGGGCGGGGACGTTGAGGCGATTCACGTCAAAGTCACAGCCACTGATCCGGATGGCTCGGCCACGGACGACTTCTTTCTAACGGTCATTTCGGGTCACGTGGTCGACGGCGGGGCGGGAAACGACACGCTTTCGGGGACGGTTGACGCTGACCGTATTTCCGGACTTGGCGGCAATGACACGCTGGATGGCGGCGCGGGCGACGACACGATGCTTGGCGGCGCGGGCGACGACAGTTATTTCGTCGATAGCACCGGGGATCAGGTAGTCGAGACCTCGGGGCAGGGCACCGACACCATTTTCACCTCGGTCACGCTGCCCGGGCTGGCAGCGAATGTGGAGAACCTGACGCTCGCCACTGGCGCTGGGAACCTGAATGCAGTCGGCAACGCGCTCAACAATGTTCTGACCGGCAACGAGAGCAACAACACGTTCGACGGCGCGGGCGGGGCCGACACTATGGTCGGTGGCGCGGGCGACGATACCTTCCTGATCGACAGCACGATCGACCAGGTTGTCGAGGCCCTCAGTGGCGGCACAGACCTCGTTCTGACTGCGATTACGCTGCCGGCGCTGGCGGCGAATGTGGAGAATCTCACCCTGACTGGCAGCTCGAACATCGCCGGGATCGGCAACGGACTCGACAACGCCATCACCGGCAATACCGGCAACAATTTCCTCTCGGGCGGCGCGGGGAATGACACCCTGGACGGCGGCGCGGGCAACGATTCGCTGACGGGCGGCGCCGGCAATGATGCTTTCCTGTTCAGCGGTCTTTCCGGCACCGACCGGATCGTCGATTTCAACAGCGGCAGCGACCAGATCCAGCTCGACGGCACCGTGTTCACCGCGCTAGGCGTGGGGGCGGTGGCGGCCAATCAACTCGAGGTCGGTACCAGCGGCGCGATCTCCGACACCAGCGGCGACAATGGCGGCGATGGCGGCCAGGACTATCTCAAGTACGCCACCGACACCGGCCAGCTCTACTACGACGACAACGGCACCGTCGGAGGCGGGTTGCACTTGATCGCCGTGCTCGCAAGCCCCGCTTGCAACGCACCGCATCCGGACGTGAATCTCAGTACGGCGCAGGACATCGTCGTCGTCTGATCCGCGCCGCCGTCCTCGTCGCGTTGCTCGCGCCGTCGGCGGCTTTTGCCACCGCGGGCTACTTCCAGCTCGGCTATGGCCTGAAGTCCATGGGCATGGCCGGGGCCAGCGCGGCGCTGCCGCAGGACGCGCTCGCCGCGGCCACCAATCCGGCGGGCATGGTCTGGGTCGGCGACCGGCTCGACGCGGGACTCGAGTGGTTCACGGCTGATCGCAACTCGCGTATTAGCGGCAACGGCATGGGACTCAACGGCGAGCGCCATGCCAACGGCAGCGATTCGTTCCTGATTCCGGAGTTCGGCGCCAACCGCATGCTCGACGCGCAGCGCTCGGTCGGCGTATCGGTGTTCGGCAACGGCGGTTCGGCGCAGTACCGCGACAATCCGCTGGCCGCGCTCGGCGGCTCGGATCCCGCCGGCATGGAGTTCATCCAGGGCACGATTGCCCCGACCTACGCCATGAAGCTCGGCGAGCGCAATTCGGTCGGGCTGTCGCTGCATCTCGTCTACCAGGAATTCGAGGCGCGCGGTTTCGAGCATTTCGACGACCCGGCGTTTTCCTCGGCCCCGGGAAGCGTGACAAACCGGGGCCGCGACCATGCGCTCGGCGTCGGCTGGCGCGCCGGCTGGCTCGGCCGCCTCACGCCGGGAATTTCGCTCGCCGCCGCCTACCAGCCGGCCACCCGCATGCAGAAATTCGAGCGCTACAAGGGCCTGCTCGCCGACGGCGGCAGCTTCGACGTCCCCGCGCACTGGGTCGTCGGCACGGCGCTCAAGCTCGGTTCGGCGACGACGTTCGCGACCGACGTGCAACGGATTTACTACTCGCGCGTGCGCGGCCTCGGCAATCGCTCCGACTGCTTTCTCTCGGTGACCTGCCCGCTCGGCGCGAAGGACGGGCCGGGGCCGGGCTGGCGCGACACCACCGTGTTCAAGTTCGGCCTCGCCCATGAAGCGAGTTCGCGCTTCACGCTGCGCGCCGGCGTGGCCGTGCTGCACCAGCCGGTTCCGGCCGATCAGACGCTCTTGAACGTTTTCGCGCCGGCGGTCACGCAAAAGCACCTGACTCTGGGCGCGACCTGGCAACTTCCTTCCCGCATGGAGCTGACTTTTGCGTACCAGCATGCCTTCGAGCAGACGGTGCGCGGCACCAGCACCTCGGTGCCCGGCGGCGTGGGGGGAGGGCAGGCCGACGTCCGCATGAAGCAGGATGCCTTCGGCCTCGCCCTGGGCTGGCCGTTTTAACTACCCTTCAAAGAACTCTTTGACCTTGTCGAACCAGCCCTTGGCGCGCGGGTTGTGGCGCGCGGGCTCGGCATTGATGCTCGTCTCGATCTCCCGCAGCAGCTGGCGCTGGCGCTCGGTCAGGTTGACCGGCGTCTCCACCGCCAGGTGGCAGAACAGATCGCCCGGCGCATGGCTGCGCACGCCCTTGATGCCCTTGCCGCGCAGGCGGAAGGTCTTGCCGCTCTGCGTCTCGGCCGGCACCTTGATGCGCGCCGCGCCGTCCAGCGTCGGCACTTCGACCTCGCCGCCGAGCGCCGCGGTGGTGAAGGACACCGGCATCTCGCAATGCAGGTCGTCGTGATCGCGCTGGAACACCGCGTGCGGCTTGACGTGCACCTGCACGTACAGGTCGCCCGGCGGGCCGCCGTTCACGCCCGGCTCGCCCTCGCCCGACAGGCGCACGCGGTCGCCTTCGTCGACACCCGAGGGGATCTTCACCGATAGCGTCTTCTGCAGCTTGATGCGGCCGCTACCCGAGCAGGTGGTGCAGGGCGTGGGGATGATCTTGCCGCTGCCGTGGCAGCGGGGACAGGTCTGGGCGATGGAGAAGGGCCCCTGCGATACGCGCACCTGCCCGGCGCCGCGGCAGGACGGGCAGGTCGCGGGCTGGGTGCCGGGCTTCGCGCCGCTGCCCTTGCAGGTCTCGCAGGTGGCCATGGCGGGAATGCGGATGCGCGTCTCGAAGCCGTGCGCCGCCTGCTCGAGCGTGATCTCGAGGTTGTAGCGCAGGTCGGCGCCGCGGAACACGGTCGAGCGGCCGCCGCGGCCGCCGCCGAAGATCTCGCCGAAGATGTCGCTGAAGATGTCGCCGAAGCCGGCGGCCCCCGCGCCGGCTCCCGCGCCGGCGCCCATCCCCGCCTGGTGGTCGACGCCGGCGTGGCCGAACTGGTCGTAGGCGGCGCGCTTGGCCGAGTCGGTGAGCACCTCGTAGGCCTGCTTCGCCTCCTTGAAGTTCTCCTCGGCCTTCGGGTTATCCGGATTGCGGTCCGGATGCCATTTCATCGCCAGCTTGCGATAGGCCTTCTTGAGCTCCTCCTCGGAGGCGTCGCGATTGACGCCGAGGATCTCGTAGTAGTCGCGCTTCGCCACCCTTGCTTAGCCGGTCTTTTTGTCTTTGACTTCGGTGAACTCCGCGTCGACGACGTTCTCGTCCTTCTTGCCCGAGTCCGCCGCCGCGCCAGGTTGCGATTGGGCCTGGGCTTGCGCCTGCTGGTCGGCGTACACCTTTTCGCCGAGCTTCTGCGAAGCCTGCGCCAGTGCCTGGGCCTTGGCCTCGATCTCCGATTTGTCTTCGGATTTCAGGACGGCTTCGACTTCCTTGGCCGCCGCCTCGATCTTGTCCTTCTCGCCGGCGTCGAGCTTGTCGCCGTAGTCCTTGAGCGACTTGCGCACCGAATGCACCAGCGCCTCGGCGCCGTTGCGCGCGTTCACCAGCTCGAGCGTCTTGCGGTCTTCCTCGGCGTTCGCCTCGGCGTCCTTCACCATGCGCTGGATCTCGGCCTCGGTGAGGCCGGAACTCGCCTGGATCTTGATCTTGTTCTCCTTGCCGGTCGCCTTGTCTTTGGCGGTGACGTGCAGGATGCCGTTGGCGTCGATGTCGAACGTCACCTCGATCTGCGGCATGCCGCGCGGCGCCGGCGGGATGTCGGTGAGGTTGAACTGGCCGAGCGACTTGTTGCCGGTGGCCATGTTGCGCTCGCCCTGCAGCACGTGGATGGTGACCGCGTTCTGGTTGTCGTCGGCGGTGGAGAACACCTGCTGCGCCTTGGTCGGGATCGTGGTGTTCTTGTTGATGAGCTTGGTCATCACCCCGCCCAGCGTCTCGATGCCGAGCGACAGCGGCGTGACGTCGAGCAGCAGCACGTCCTTGACGTCGCCCTTGAGCACGCCGGCCTGGATGGCCGCGCCGATCGCCACCGCCTCGTCCGGATTGACGTCCTTGCGCGGCTCCTTGCCGAACAGCTCGCGCACCTTGTCGACCACTTTCGGCATGCGCGTCTGGCCGCCGACCAGGATGACGTCGTCGATCTTCGCCACGTCGACGCCGGCGTCCTTGATCGCCGTGCGGCAGGGCGCGATGGTCTTCTCGATCAGGTCGTCCACCAGCGACTCGAACTTGGCGCGCGTGATCTTCATCGCCAGGTGCTTCGGGCCGTTCTGGTCGGCGGTGATGTAGGGCAGGTTGATCTCGGTCTGCTGCGACGACGACAGCTCGATCTTCGCCTTCTCGGCGGTTTCCTTCAGCCGCTGCAGCGCGAGCACGTCCTTCGCCAGGTCGACGCCCTGGTCCTTCTTGAACTCGGCCACGATGTGGTCGATCAGGCGCTGGTCGAAATCCTCGCCGCCGAGGAAGGTGTCGCCGTTGGTGGAGAGCACCTCGAACTGCTTCTCGCCCTCGACGTCGGCGATCTCGATGATGGAAATATCGAAGGTGCCGCCGCCCAGGTCATAGACGGCGATCTTCATGTCCTTCTTGCCGGCCTTGTCCAGGCCGAAGGCGAGCGCGCCGGCGGTGGGCTCGTTGATGATGCGCTTGACGTCGAGTCCCGCGATGCGGCCGGCGTCCTTGGTCGCCTGGCGCTGCGAGTCGTTGAAGTAGGCGGGCACGGTGATCACCGCCTCGGTGACCTCCTCGCCGAGGTAGTCCTCGGCGGTCTTCTTCATCTTGCGCAGGATTTCCGCCGACACCTGCTGCGGGGCGATCTTCTTGCCGCGCACTTCGACCCAGGCGTCGCCGTTGTCGGCGCGCGCGATCCTGAAGGGCATCATCTTGATGTCCTTCTGCACTTCGGCGTCCTCGAATTTGCGGCCGATCAGGCGCTTCACCGCGTAGACGGTGTTTTTCGCGTTGGTCACCGCCTGGCGCTTGGCCGGCGCGCCGACCAGGATTTCGCCGTCCTCCGCATAGGCGACGACCGAGGGCGTGGTGCGCGCGCCTTCGGAGTTCTCGATCACCTTGGGCTTGCCGCCCTCCATGATCGCGACGCAGGAGTTGGTGGTGCCGAGGTCGATGCCGATGATCTTTGCCATGGGTTTTCTGCCTTAGTCCAAGTCTTTCCCGGAGATGGGGTCTTTCTCGTTGTTTTCAACCGCTTTGGCCACGGTAACGAGGGCCGGGCGCAGCACCCGGTCGTGCAGCGCGTAGCCCTTCTGCATCACTGCGACGATGGTGTTGGGCTCGCGTATTTCACCAGACGGCGCGGGCACGGCCGCCATGGCCTGGTGCCGGTGGGGATCGAAACGCTCGCCGGGCGCCGGGCTGATCTCCCGGACGCTCGCTTTCTCGAGGGCCGCCTTGAGCTGGCGCTGGGTGAGCTCGATGCCGCTTGCGTCCTTGCTGTGCAGCGCCGCCTCGAGGGCGTCGGCGACCGGCAACAGGGTCTCGGCGAAGCGCTCCAGCGCGAACTTCTGGGAAGCGGCGGCCTCGGCCATGGCGCGCTTGCGCGCGTTTTCTGCCTCGGCCAGTGCGCGCATCATCGTGTCGCGCTGCTGCTCGATCCTGGCCTGCGCCTCGGCCAGCAACTCCTCGGGCGATTTGGCTCCCGCCGAAGCCTCCGTGCTGTTCTGCGGCTCCTTGGGCTGAACGGTCTCCTCTTGCATCCGGTCAAAATGGGGTCCGGGGCCAAGCTTTTCAACCCGCGAGAGAGAGAAATAGCGAAACGCCTTGATCGTGATAACGTGTTGATTGAATGAAAAAACTGATCAAATGGGGACTCTGGACGGCCGCTATTGTCGGCGTGCCCGCCGTCGCCGGCGCGGTCTACCTCGCGCTGACCTTCGACCCCAACCGTTACAAGGACGAGCTGGAGCGCCTGGTGAAGGACGAGACCGGCCGCACGCTTCAGCTGCGCGGAAAGCTCGAGCTGACCTTTTTTCCGAGCGTTGGCGCGAAGGTGGCCGGCCTCAGCCTGTCCGAGCGGTTCAGCGAGCAGGAATTCCTGTCGCTGGAGTCGGCGCACGCGTCGGTGAAGGTGATGCCGCTGCTGCGCGGTCATGTCGTTGTCGACGCCGTGCGGGTGACCGGGCTGAAGGCGCGTGTCGTGCAGGGCAAGACCGGCCGATTCAACTTCGACGATCTTCTCGGCGGTGCCGAGTCGAAGTCGGCGGCGCCGGAAGCGCCAAAGGCCAAAGAAAAGACGGCGACCCCGCCGGCGAAAGGCGGCGGCAGCGGACCCGTGGAGTTCCAGGTCTCGAGCGTGCGGCTGGAACGCTCGTCGATCGACTACCGCGACCTTGCCGCCGACAGCGAAATCGCGCTCGCCGACGTACGTATCACCACCGGGCGCATCGCCGGGAAGGCAGGCGGCAAGCTGACGATGAGCGCAGCGGCCAAGGGCCGCAATCCCGATGCCGACGTGAAATTCGATCTGCGTTCCGACTACCAGCTCGACCTGCCGCAATCGATCGCGTTGCAGAAGCTGGACGCCAAGCTCGCCGGCGCCGCCGCCGGGATGACCGGGCTGGAATTGTCGGCCGAGGGCGAGGCGGGCTTCGATCTGCCGAAAAACCAGGTGCGCATCGGCGCGCTTAGCATCGCCTTCAAGGGCGCGAACGGCGCTGACGCGCTGGAGGGCACCCTGAAGCTCGCCAACGCACGCCTCTCGGAGCGCACGCTCGACCTGCCGAAGCTCTCCACCGACATCACGCTGACGAGCGCGGGTCTGCCGGCGCCGATCCGGCCGCTCAAGCTGCCGCTCAGCGGCAGCGTGAAGGCGAATTTCGAGAAACAGACCGCGAGTGCGGAACTGGCCGGCAAAATCGACGAGTCGACCATCAACGCCCGCATCGGGCTCGCCCGGTTCACGCCGCCGAGCTACAGCTTCGACATCGACTTCGACCGGCTGAACCTCGATCGCTATCTCGAGCCGCAGAAACCCGCGGCAGCACCCGCCAGCTCCGCCAAGATCCCGCCACCGCCGGCGTCATCGAAGCCCGAGCCGGGGAAACCGGCCGCGAAGTCCGCGGAAACCTCAGTCGACCTTTCGCCACTGAAGGGCCTCAACGGCGCGGGCAAGGTCCGCATCGGCGCGCTCCAGGTGCGCGGCTTGCGCCTCTCGGAGGTCAAGGCGGAAATGCGCGCAGCCGCGGGCCGCGTGGATGTCGCCCCGCACAGCGCCCGACTTTATGACGGCGCGGTGGCGGGCGACCTGACCCTCGACGCCAACGGCAACCGCGTCGCCCTGAAGGAGACGCTGTCGGACGTAACGATCGGCGCGTTACTGAAGGACGTGGCGGGGAAGGATTACGTCGAGGGCAAGGGCAACGTCACGCTGGACGTGAGCGCGGCGGGCGCGACGGTCGAAGCCATGAAGCGCGCGCTGGGCGGCACGGCCAAGGTCAATCTGCGCGAAGGCGTGCTGAAGGGCTTCGACGCCGCCGGCATCCTGCGCCAGGCGCAGTCCATCGTCGGCGCGCAGACCGCGCATGCCTCCGGCAAGGAAGAACGGACCGAGTTCGGTACCCTGGTCGCGAGCTTCAAGATCGCCGACGGCGTGGCGCGCAACGACGACCTCGACGTGCAGGCGCCGGGCTTGCGTATCGTCGGCAGCGGCATCATCGACCTCGGCCGCTCGCGCCTGGACTACCGCGCGATCCCGCGCCTGGTCACCAACAAGGAAGGCCGCGGCATCGAGGCGCCGGTGCACCTGACCGGGGCCTTCGACGACATCGAGTACGAAGTGAATTACGGCCAGGTCTTGCGCGACACGGTGCGCAACACCGGCCGCCAGCTGCGCGACGGCGTCAAGCGGCTGCTCGGCCAGTAATCGCGGCGAGCGCCGCGATCCATTCCGGTGATTCGTTGAGGCAGGGCAGGAGGTGGAATGTCTCGCCGCCGGCGCGCCGGAATGCCGCGCGCGCCGCGATGCCGATCTCTTCCAGCGTCTCGAGGCAGTCGGAAACGAAGCCGGGGCAGACGACGTCCACGCGCTTGATTCCGGCGCGTGCCAGCTCGACCAGTGTCGGCTCGGTATAGGGCTGCAGCCACCTTGCCGCTCCAAAGCGAGACTGATACGTCACCACGAATTTGCTTTCTGAAAGATTTAATTTCCTGGACAGCAACTGCGCCGTTTTCACGCATTGCTCCTGGTAGGGATCGCCTCGGCCCACGCTGCGTTGCGGCAGGCCGTGAAAGCTCATCAGGAGTTTTTCGCCGCGACCGTTGGCCGACCAATGGCTCTCGATCAACGAAGCGAGCGCGCCGATATAAGCCGGGTGGTCGTGGAAGTCCCGCACGACGGTTTTACCGGGCAGCAGGTCAATGACGCTGCCGGTAGTGCTGTCGGCGTACTGCGGATAAAGCGGAACAATGATGGCCGGATCAAAATTCCTTAATACCGAATTCAGCGACGGCTCGCCGTAGCGCATCGCGTACTTGACCGGAAGGCCGAGTTTCTCGCTCAACAGGATCGCCTGCCGGATGGTGTGCACGGCGAGCGGCGAACCCTCGGGAGTCCACACCTGCCGGTATTTCTCCGCCGATTGCGCCGGGCGCGTGCGCAGCACGATGCCATGCAGGATCGGCAGCCACAGAAACCGCGGCAGCGCGACGACCAGCGGATCAGAAAGAAATTCCCTGAGAAAAAGCTTCACTGCCGCAGGCGTTGGCGCTGCGGGCGTGCCCAGATTGACTAGGAGTACGCCTTTCAGTGCTGGGAAAGGGCGCTGGAGAGCAGTTTGGCCGTGATGTCGACGATCGGCACCACGCGGTCGTAGGCCATGCGCGTCGGGCCGATGACCCCGACCGTGCCGACCACTTCGCCGTCGACGCGGTAGGGTGCCGTCACCACGCTGACGTCGTCGGGCGCGGCAACGCCGGACTCGCCGCCGATGAAGATCTGCACGCCGTGGCCGCGCAGCGACAGGTCGAGGATCTGCAGCAGCGAGGTCTTGCGCTCGAACATCGCCACCAGCTGCTTCATGCGGCCCATGTCCTGCGACAGGTCGCGCGAGGCGAACAGGTTGCGCTCGCCGGAAACGACGTACTGGTCGCCGCCCTCGCTGAGCGCGCTGCCGGCTTCGACCGCCGCCGTCATCAGCTGCATCATGTCCTGGCGGATGTCGCGCAGCTCGCCCTGCAGGTGCGCGCGCAGGTCCTCGAGCGACTGGCCGGCGTAGTTCTGGTTGACGTAGTTGGCCGCCTCGACTAATTCCCCCGGCGTGTAGTCACGCTCGGTGAACAGGATGCGGTTCTGCACGTCGCCGTCGGGCGTGACGACGATCAGGAGCACGCGCTTCTCCGACAGCTTGAGGAATTCGATGTGCTTGAAGGTCACCGCGCGCCGCGGCGTCATCACCACGCCGGCGAACTGCGTCAGCTGCGACAGCAGCTGCGAGGCCGAGTGGATCACGCGCTGCGGATTGTCGGGGTGCAGCTCGCCCTCGAGGCGGTGCAGCTCGCGCGATTCGAGCTGCTTGATCACCAGCAGCGTGTCGACGAAGAAGCGGTAGCCGGCGGGCGTCGGCACGCGACCGGCGGAGGTGTGCGGGCTGGCGATGAAGCCGAGCTCCTCGAGATCGGCCATCACGTTGCGGATGGTGGCGGGTGAAAGATCGAGCCCGGAGTAGCGCGACAGCGTGCGCGATCCGACCGGCTGGCCCTCTGCGATATAGCGTTCGACCAGCGTTTTCAGGAGCACTTGCGCGCGCTTGTCGAGCATGGAAATCATTGTACACTCGACGCATGCCCGCCGCCGCCGCTCTGAAGACGTTCCGCCGCGTCGCCGCGATCGGCAAGCTGCGCAGCCCGGAAATCGATGCGACGCTGCGGCAGGTCAAGGCATTTCTCGCGCAGCGCAAGTGCGAGCTGGTCGCCGAAGGCGCGCAAGCGGATCTCGCCATCGTGGTCGGCGGCGACGGCAGCCTGCTCGCGGCGGCGCGCGAGCTGGTGGGGCGGCGCGTGCCGGTGGTCGGCATCAACCTCGGCCGCGTCGGCTTCATGACCGACATCGGGCGCGAAGACATGCTCGACAGCCTCGGCGGCATCCTCGACGGCAACTACACGCTGGAGGAACGCGCGCTGCTCGACGCCGAGATTTTTCGCGGCAAGAAATCCATCCTGCGCACCATCGCGCTCAACGAGGCGGTGGTCGGCAAGGGCGCGCAGGGCCGCCTGATCGAGTTCTCGCTCGCCATCGACGGCGAATTCGTCTACAAGCTGCGCGGCGACGGCGTGATCGTCGCCACGCCGACCGGCTCCACCGCCTACGCGCTTTCCGCGCAGGGGCCGATCCTGCACCCGGCGGTGCCGGCCCTCGCGCTGGTGCCGCTCAACCCGCACACGCTGTCGGCGCGCCCGGTGAGCGTCAGCGACGCGAGCGTGGTCGAGATCTCGCTGATGCGGGCGCTGGACGCGCGTGCGCATTTCGACGGCATCGCGCTCACCGACATGGCCGAAGGCGACCGCCTGGTGCTGAAGCGCTCGGCCGACGTGGTGCGCTTCGTGCACCCGCCGGGCTACCGGTACTTCGCCACGCTGCGGGAAAAACTGCGCTGGAGCGAAGTGCTGGAGAAGAACCGCCGCGCCAAGTAGCGCATGCTGCGCGCCCTCGACGTCAAGGACCTCGTCATCGTCGACGCTGCGGCGCTGGACCTCGACGCCGGCTTCACGGTGCTCACCGGCGAAACCGGCGCCGGCAAATCCATCCTGGTCGACGCCATCGAGCTGCTGGTGGGCGGGCGCGGCGACGCCGCCAGTGTGCGCAACGGCGCAGAGAAGGCGGAGCTGTCGGCTGAATTCGATCTGTCTGCTCTTGAAAATCTTCAACAATGGATCGTCGAGCACGAGCTCGAAGGAGACCCGGGCCGCTTGATCCTGCGCCGGACCATCGACCGCGCCGGGCGCTCGCGCTGCTACCTCAACGGCCACGTGGTGACGCTGGCGCAGCTGCGCGAGGCCGGCGAGCGCCTGGTCGACATTCACGGGCAGCACGCGCACCAGTCGCTGCTGCGCGCGGCGGCACAGCGCGAGCTGCTCGACGCCCACGCCGGCGCGCAGGCGCTGGCGGCGGAGACGGCGACGGCGTTCCGCGACTGGCAGCGCCTGGAGAAGCTCGCGCTCGAGGCGGCGTCGCAGTTCCAGCAGCGCGAGGCGGAGCGTGCGGAGACCGGCGACGCGGTGCGCGAGCTGCAGCGCCTCGATCCGCAGGCGGGGGAGTGGGAGCGCGTGGCCGCCGAGCACACCCGGCTGCAGCACGGCTCGAGCCTGCGCGCGGGCGCCGAGTCCGCGCTCGAAGCGCTGGCCGAATCCGACGACGCGACGCTCGCGCGCCTCGCGGCCGTGGCGAGCCGGCTGCGCGCGCTTTTGGCGCACGATGCGCGGTTGGCGGCGATCGTCGAGCTGCTGGGCGCGGCCGAAGCCCAGGCCGGCGAGGCGGCGCGCGAACTGCGCCACTATGCCTCGCGGGTCGAGCTCGACCCGGACGCGCTGCGCGAGGTCGAGGCGCGCATCGAAGCGCTGCACGCGGCGGCGCGCAAGCACCGTGTGCGCCCCGAGGAGCTGCCCGCGCGGCGCGCGGCGCTGGAAAAGCGGCTGGCGGAGCTCGATCTCGCGGTCGACCCCGAGGCGCTGCAACGGGAAGTCGCGACGGTACGCGCGCGCTATACCGCCGCAGCGGGGAAGCTCTCGGCGAAGCGTGCGTCGGCGGCGCGCGAATTGTCGCGGGCGGTGACTGCCGCGATGCAGAGCCTCGCCATGGCCGGCGGAAAGTTCCTCGTCTCCCTGGCGAAGCTGGATGAGCCCGCGGCGTCAGGCGGCGAAGCGGTTGAATTCGAAGTGAGCTCGCATCCCAGCCTGCCGCCGCGGCCGCTGGCCAAGGTGGCCTCGGGCGGCGAGCTCTCGCGCGTCAGCCTGGCGATCCAGATGGTGGCGGCGCGCGCCTCGCCGGTCGGCACGCTGGTGTTCGACGAAGTCGATGCCGGCATCGGCGGGGCGGTGGCGGCGACCGTCGGTCGTGCGCTACGCAAGCTCGGCAGGGAACGCCAGGTGCTCTGCGTCACCCACCTGCCGCAAGTGGCGGCAAACGGCGATCATCAGTGGTCGGTGGAAAAGACCGGAACCAAGACGGGCGTGAGGGTGAAAGTCAGTCCGCTGGACCGGGAAGGCAGAATTGAAGAACTGGCCCGAATGCTTGGCGGCTCGGCCACCACCGCCCGTCGACACGCCGCTGAACTTCTGGAGTCCGGTTAGGCCGGCCGGAACTCGCAGTCCTTCTTGACGCAGTCGGCGTAGAGCGCGAGGGAGTGGCCGTGCAGCCGGAAGCCACGCAAGCGCGCCACTTCGGTCTGCCGCCGCTCGATATCGGCGTCGTAGAACTCCTCGACGCGGCCGCATTGCAGGCACACCAGGTGGTCGTGGTGCCCGCCGCGATTGAGCTCGAATACCGCCTTGCCGGTCTCGAAATGCTGTCGCGCCAGCAGCCCGGCGTGCTCGAACTGCGTCAGCACCCGGTAAATGGTGGCGAGGCCGACGTCGATGCCCTCGGCCATCAGCGCCTTGTAGACGTCTTCGGCCGACAAGTGGCGCACTTTGCTGGTTTCAAACAGCTCGAGAATCTTGCGGCGGGGGAGCGTCGCCTTGAGACCGGTGTCCTTCAGGCTTTGCATCGTGCTCATCGGCTGTCATTATATGCCCATGCTCCGAATTCTCTCGGGCGCCGCGGCGCTCGTCCTGCTATCGCTGGCCGCCGGCTGCGGCTGGGTGCCGCGCATTCCCGGCGTCACGCCGTACAAGATCGACATCCAGCAGGGCAACTTCATTTCGCAGGAGATGGTGACGCAGCTCAAGCCTGGCATGAGCAAGGAGCAGGTGCGCTCGCTGCTCGGCACGCCGCTGCTCACCGACATCTTCCACGCCGAGCGCTGGGACTACGTTTACTGGCGCCTGACGCCGGCCGGCCGGCGCGAGAGCCGCCGGCTGGTGGTGTTCTTCGACGACAACAAGCTGGCGCGCGTCGGCGGCGACGTGGTGCCAGCGGGAGTGGTGCGGTGAAGCTCGCCATCGCCGGCGCCGGCGGGCGCATGGGCCAGGCTGTGACCGAGGCGATCCTCGCCGACCCCGAGCTCGAGCTGGTCGCCGCGCTCGAAATGGACGGCAGCGCCGCGATCGGCAGGCCGGTTGGCAAGCTGAAGATCGGCTCCGACCCGGCGGTCCTGTCGCGCGCCGATGTCCTGATCGACTTCACCCGTCCGGACGGCACGCTCACGCACCTGCGCCATGCCAAGGCGATGGTGATCGGCACCACCGGCTTCAGCGACGCGCAGCGGAAGAGCATTGCCGAGGCGGCGAAGCGCATGCCCATCGTCATGGCGGCCAATTTTGCCGTCGGCGTCAATGCGGCCTACCGGCTCGCGGAGACCGCGGCACAGATCCTGGGCGATGCCTACGACGTGGAAATCGTCGAGGCTCA